>DASQKK010000018.1:0-5192 GCA_035630545.1 Gaiellaceae bacterium | reverse complement strand
GCGCCGACGCCGGGCAGCAGCAGGACGGCGCGCGGCAGGAGCCTGCGCGCCTCGGCGACCACGCGGGGCACGGTCGCGCCGACGACGGCTCCGACGCTCGAGAGCCCGCGCTCCCCGGTCAGGTCCGCTCCCCACTCGCCGACGAGCTCGGCGACCTGCTGCCAGACGCGGCGGCCGTCGGAGAGCGTCAGCTCCTGGACATCGCCGGCGCCGGCATTGGAGGTGCGCACGAGGCAGAAGATGCCCGCTCCGTGCAGGCGGCAAGCCTGCAGGAACGGCTCGACCGAGTCGCCGCCGAGGTACGTGTTGACGGTCAGTGCGTCCGCGAGCGGCTCCCGCTCGTCGCGCGGCTCGAGGTAGGCGGCTGCGTACGCGCGGGCGGTCGAGCCGATGTCGCCGCGCTTCCCGTCGGCGATCACGAGGAGGCCGGCGGCGCGGCCGTAGTCGCAGACCCGCTCGAGCGCCGAGATCCCGTCGCCGCCGAGCGCCTCGAAGAAGGCGACCTGGGGCTTGACGGCGACGACGTAGGGCGCGACCGCATCGATGATCCCGCAGCAGAAGCGGGCGTACGCGTTGGCGGCCTCGGCCCGGCCCAGCACCGCTTCGCCGCGCAGCTCGACCGGCAGCAGGTCGAGCCGGGGGTCGAGCCCGACGACGAGCTGGCTGCGCTTGCGCTCGACGGCCTCCGCGAGCCGGTCGGCGAAGGTCGCGGTGACGACGGAGGCCATGCGCAGAGGTTAGATGGTCGATCGGCAGCCGACATGCCTCGCGGGGGCGATCCAGACCAAGCCGGGGGCCGCACTCGACCGCTGCCAAGGCTGGTTGCCTTGGGGAGGTCGAGGGTGGTTCCCGGCGCAGCGTCTGGGTCGTCAGCCGTGGGTGCGGCGGTTGCCGATCGACCATCTACGCAGCGAGCCGGACCTCCGCCAGAGGCAGCACGCGCAGCTCCGGGGGCGGGCGGCGCAGGAACGAGCCGATCAGGAGCAGCTCGTCGGCGTCGGCAGGGCCGAGCGACGGCTCGGCTCGGGCGGCGGCGGCGAGTCCCGCCTCGGCCTCGGTCCGGCCCGAGTCGCCCGGCAGCAGCGTCCGGGCGGCAGCCACGCGGCCGCCCGAGACGAGATACATCCGCTCGAAGCCGTCCTCGGCCGCCGGCACGAGCAGGCAGAGCTCGAGCGAGCGCAGCCGGTCGAGCTCCGCGAGCGACGCCGCGACCTCCTCGAGCGCTGTGATCCGGTCGCGCAGCCGGGCAGCGTCTTCGAAGCGGAGCTCGGCCGACAGCCGCTTGAGCTTCCTGCGCAGCGTCGGGAGCGCGTCCGCCGGCTCGCCCTCCCAGTCGCCGAGAGCGCGGGCCGCGACCTGGGCCCGCCGCCGGCTCTTGAGCGGGCCGTATGGCCCCGCCGCGTCGGTGACGCACCAGGCGGTGCCGCGCCGGCGGAGGTAGACGTAGCGGTCGGGCCGGGCGCTGCGCGCGTTCGCCGGCGGGCGCAGCTCGCGGAGGAGGCGCAGCTCCTCGAGCCCCGCCTCGAGCTCCGAGCCGAGGACCCGCCACTCGACCCGCTCGAGCGCGCCGAGTGCGGCCTCGACCGCCGGCCGCTGCCGTTCGGTCCGGAAGTACGACCGCAGCCGCGCGCGCAGGTCGCGGGCGCGGCCGACGTAGAGCACCTGGTCGTTCCGGTCGCGAAAGAGGTAGACGCCCGGCTGCGGCGGCGCCGCTGCGACGAGCGAGCGCTTCCCGGCGAGCCGCCGCGCCCGCGGCGCAGAGAGGTCGACGAGCTGCGCCACCGTCTCGGCACCTCGCTCCTGGGCGAGGCCGATCAGGGCGAGCAGGATCTCGGCCGTCGCCTCCGAGTCGGCGAGCGCGCGGTGGCACGGCCTCGTCGACGTGCCGAAGAAGAACGAGAGCGACGCGAGGCCGACGCGCTTCTGCCGTCCTTCGAGCAGCCGCCGCGCCAGCCAGACGGTGTCGACCACGGGCGAGGCGACCCGGCGGCCGGTCAGGCGCTCGACCTCGCGGTCGAGGAAGCCCATGTCGAAGCGGGCGTTATGGGCGACGAGGACCGCGTCGCCGGCGAACTCGAGGAAGCGGCGCACGGCGAGCTCGACGGGCGGTGCGCCCCGGAGGGCGCCCGGGTCGATCCCGGTCAGCGCCGCGATCGGGGGCGGCAGCGGCCGGCGTGGGTTGACGAGCGTCTCGAACCGGTCCTCCAGCTCGAGCCCGCGAACGCGGACGGCGCCGATCTCGCAGATCGCGGCCGACCCGGGCGAGAGGCCGGTCGTCTCGAGGTCGAAGACGACGTACGTCGCGTCCTCGAGCGCAAGCGCTGCGCCGGGGGCCGCCGCCAGGCCGACGCTCGGGCCGCGCCAGGCGAGGCGTGCATCGCCGTCGACGACGTCCGCGAGCAGGGAGCGGGCGAGCCCGGCCGGGACATGCTGCAGCGCGTAGAGCGCCCGCGCCGCGTCCTCCGCTGGTACCGGCCCGTGCCGCGCCTCGACGAGCTCCACGAGCCGGTCGGCCGCGTCGAACGAGAGTTGCATGCCATCAGCCTAGGCGAACGTATGTTCGCCTGCAACGGCAAAGAGAAGGCCGCGACGCCTGCGCGGCCCTCTCGACCTCGAGGTGGTGTCCTAGCCGCCCTTGACCGCGGCCTTCAGCTGGCTGCCCGCGGAGAACTTCGGCACGGTCGCCGCCGGAATGTGCACTTTCTCGCTCGGATTGCGGGGATTGACGCCCTCGCGCGCAGCGCGATCGCTCGTCGAGAACTTGCCGAAGCCGGTGAAGGTGATCGTGTCGCGCTTCCTGAGCGCGTCCGTCACCGTGTCGAGGACCGCGTCCACCGCGGCGCCGGCGTCGCGGCGGGAGAGATTCGCCCTGGACGCGACCGCGTCAACGAACTCCTGCTTTGTCACTTGCGACTCCTTTTGTTCGTGGGACGTACGGAAACCCGCGGCCACCCTAACAGCCCGATCGGACTGCCTCAACGGTTACGTGGCTCAACCATGCGGATTTCGAGCGGTGCCGGCGGCCGGGACGAGGTCACCGGACCGGTAGAGCGAGCGCAGCCGGACCCCGAGCCGGGCGAGTGCGTCGGCGCCGCCCTCCTCCCGATCGACGACGCAGACGGCGTTCCGGACGACGAGCCCTGCCTCGCGGAGCGCCGCCACGGCCTCTGCGAGCGCGCCGCCGGAGGTGACGACGTCCTCGATCAGGCAGACGACCTCTCCCGACTCGAATGGCCCCTCGAGCCGGTTCGCGGTGCCGTACTCCTTCGCCGAGTCGCGGACGATCACGAAGGGCAGCCCGGACGCGAGCGAGGCGGAGGCCGCGAGCGCGACCGCCCCGAGCGCGGGGCCGGCGAGGCGGACTGCGTCGGGCTCGTGCTCGCGCGCGGCGGCGGCGAGCCGCTCGCCGAGCGGGCCGAGCAGCTCCGGCCGGGTCTCGAAGCGGTACTTGTCCAGGTAGTAGCTCGACCGCCGCCCGGAGCGGAGCACGAAGTCGCCCTCGAGCAGCGCGTGCTCGCGCAGCTTCTCGCCGAGCTCGTCCACTAGATGTGAGCCTGCCGGCGTCGGTTTCGAGGCCCTGGCGTGCGAGCTGCAAGCGAGGCTAGGACGCAGGGAGCGTCCATGCCGGTTGGCATGGACGCGACTGAGGACGACGCATCGCGCCGCAGATCGCGCGCCAGAGCCTCACTAACTGAGGCCGGCAGGCTCACAACGCGCGCCGCGCCGCGGCGAGCAGCGGCTGCGCGTCGGGGGCGTCGTCGGTGAGCGTCACCGTGGAGCCGTCGTCGAAATGGACGTGGACGCGCTCACGGCCGGCCTCGCGGCGGCGCCTCAGGTGGAGCAGGCCGGCGATCAGCACGGCGAGGCCGAGCAGCTTACGCATCGGTGGACTCCGTCTTCTTCGCCGCCCGCTTCCTCGGCTTCGACTTCTTGCGCGTCGCCGCGACAGCCCGGAGGCAGGTCCTGAGGTCGTAGAAGACGAGGCCAGACGTCGGCCCGGCGCTCGTCCGGGCGATGATGCCGAGGCCGTCCTCGCGGACCACGAAGACGCTGCCGTCGCGCAGAGCAGCCTCGAGCTGCGTGACCGAGCGGCCGCTGGAGCCGAAGCGCGACGTCGCCGCCTCGAGCAGGCCGACACCGGTCTCGACGAGCCGCTCGGCCGGCTCGCCCGCGACGGTCGAGCCGAGCACGGCGCCGTCTGCGTCGACGACGGCGGCGGCCTCGACCTGGGAGGAGATCTCCGTCAGGTCGGCGAGAGCGGACGCGACATCCACGGGCCAGACGATACTCACGGCGTGCGCCGTCCGTTCGCCCAACCCCTCGCGAAGTTCTTCGCCGATCGGGGCACGCACCTCGCGGCGATGATCGCCTACTTCGGGCTCCTCTCGTCCGTCTCGCTGATCTTCCTCGCGCTGGCGCTGCTCGGCTACACCGGTCGGGCGGAGGAGTCGAGCTACCTCGTCCGCGAGCTGCAGAAGCTCTTCCCTTCGCAGTCGATCACGGACATCGTCAAGGTCGTCGACGCGATCACGTCGAACGCGACGACGCTCGGTCTGATCGGCGGTGCCTTCCTGCTCTGGACGTCGCTCTCGCTCTTCAGCGTGCTCGAGTCGGCCTTCAACATCGTCTACGCGCGCCCGAACCGCCCCTTCCTGCGCGGCAAGTTCCTCGCGACGCTGTTCATGGCCGGCTCGCTGATCATCCTCACGGCGGCGCTCATCCTCGGCTCGTTCGGCTACGAGCTGATGCAGCGCTTCACGCCGGACTTCATCGACAACGCCTTGGTCGCCTACAGCCTCTCGATGCTGATCTCGACGCTGGCAGTCTTCATCTTCCTGGTCGCCGCCTACGAGCGGCTGACGAATGTGCGGCTGACGCTGCGCGAGGTGTGGCCGGGAGCGGCGCTCGCCGCCGTGCTGCTGCAGGCGACATTCCAGGTGCTGCCGATCTTCGTCCGCGTCTCGCACGAGGTGATCGCCGTGCAGGCGCTCGGCGCCTCCGCGCTCCTGCTCGTCTGGATCTACGTGATGGCGAACGTGATCGTCTTCGGAGCCGAGGTGAACTGGTGGTACGGCCGCCGCGACGAGGAGGAGGTGACGGGGCTCGCCTAGATCCCCGCGGCGGCGCGGGCGCGGTGCGAGTTGGCGCGCTTCCAGTCGTTGCCGAGCTCGGCCACCGTCCGCTCCTCCCCG
>DASQKK010000017.1:0-16675 GCA_035630545.1 Gaiellaceae bacterium | reverse complement strand
GCCGACCGGATCGCGCGCGCCGGCGCCACCGGCCCCGGCAACCTCGTCGTCCTCTACGGGGCGACGACCGGGCGCGATGGGATCGGCGGCGCGTCGGTGCTCGCGAGCCAGGAGCTCGGCGAGGACGACGCCGACAAGCGGCCCACCGTCCAGGTCGGCGACCCCTTCATGGGCAAGAAGCTGATCGAGGTCTCCGTCGAGCTCGTCGAGTCCGGTCTCGTCGAGTCGCTGCAGGACTGCGGCGCCGCCGGCCTCGCCTCCTCCCTCTCCGAGATGGCGCGGGAGTGCGGGATCGATCTCCACCTCGACTCGGTGCCGCTCCGCGAGGAGGGGATGGAGCCGTGGGAGGTGATGATCAGCGAGAGCCAGGAGCGGATGGTCGCCGTCGTCCGCCCGCAGATGCTCGACAACGTCCTCGCAGTTTGCGGGCGCTGGGAACTGCACACGGCCGTCATCGGCGAGGTCACCGACACGGGCCTCCTGCGCGCGCTCTGGGACGGCGAGGTCGTCGGCGAGATCCCGGCGCGACTGCTCACCGACGAGTGCCCGCGCTACCGCGTCGAGCCGGAACCGCGCGAGGAGCCAAGCAACACTTTGTTGCAAAGTCCTCTCGACGCGCCGCCACACGAGCAGGCGCTCGTGGAGCTGCTGGCCTCCGACAACGTGCGCAGCCGCGCGAACGTGTACCGGCGCTACGACCACCTCGTCGGCTCCCGCACCGTCCGCCGGCCCGGGCTCGATGCGGCCGTGCTGCGCTTGCGGCCCGGCTACCGCGGCCTCGCCGTTTCGCTCGACGGCACCGGCCGGATGGGCCGGCTCGACCCGTGCACCGGCGGTCGGCTCGCCGTGCTCGAGGCGGCGCGGAACGTCGCCTGCACCGGCGCCGAGCCGCTCGGCCTCACCGATTGCCTCAACTTCGGCAACCCGGAGAAGGGCGCGATCGCGTGGGAGCTCGTCGAGTCGATCGAAGGAATGGCGGAGGCGTGCGAGGCGCTGCGGATCCCGATCGTCTCCGGGAACGTCTCGCTCTACAACGAGACGGACGGGCGCGCGATCGACCCGACACCGGTCGTCGGCTGCGTCGGCCTGCTCGAGGACGTCCGCGAGGTGCCCGGTGCCTGGCGCGAGGGCGACGTCGTCCTGCTCGCCGGCGCGTCTCCCGTCGCGCTCGCCGGGTCCGAGTATCAGGCCCGCTTCGGTGAGGTCGGAGGCCGGCCCGCCCGGCTCGATCTCGCCGCGGAGGCGGCGCTCGTCGAGTTCCTCTGGCGCGCCGCGCCGCAGTGCTCGCTCGTGCACGACGTCTCGCTCGGCGGGCTCGCCGTCGCGCTCGCGAAGGCCGCGCTCCACTCCGGGATCGGCGCCGCGGTGGCGCTGCCCGACGACCCGCGGGCCTGGTTCGGCGAGGGCGGCGGCCAGGCGGTGCTCGCCTGTGGCCCCGAAGAGGCCGACCGGCTCGGTGGCGTCCCGATCCGCAGGCTGGGAGTCGTCGGCGGCGACTCGCTTCTCGGCGTCCCGCTCACCGAGCTGCAGGAGGCACACAACTGATGTGCGGCGTCTTCGGCATCCGCTCCGCCGAGCGCGACGTGGCCCGACTCAGCTACTTCGGCCTGTTCGCGCTCCAGCATCGCGGCCAGGAGGCTGCGGGGATCGCCGTCTCCGACCGGGGCCGGCTGACCGTGCTCCGCGACATGGGGCTCGTCGCGCAGGTGTTCGACGAGGAGAAGCTGCAGGCGCTCCCCGGCGACGTCGCGATCGGGCACACGCGCTACTCGACCACCGGCTCGAACGCCTGGGCGAACGCGCAGCCGCTGGTCCATCACGGCCGCGCGCGCACCGTCGCGATCGGTCACAACGGCAACCTGACGAACACGAGCGAACTGCGCGACAACCTTGCCGCGGAAGGGATCGCGCTCGGCGCAACCTCCGACACCGAGGCGATCGCAGCGTTGATCGCGAACGATCCCGCCCCGCTCGCGGAAGCGGTCGCCCGGGCGCTGCCGCGGCTCGAGGGTGCCTACTCCGTGGTCGCGCTCTCGGAGGGGAGGCTGCTCGCGTTCCGCGACCCGCAGGGCATCCGTCCGCTCGCGCTCGGGAGGCTGGGCGACGACTGGGTCGTCGCCTCGGAGACGTGCGCCTTCGACCTGATCGGCGCCGTCTACGAGCGCGACGTCCGCCCCGGCGAGCTCGTCGTCATCGACGAGGAGGGCGTGCAGGCGACCCAGGCGGTGCCGGAGGGGACCCAGGCGCTATGCATCTTCGAGCACGTCTACTTCGCCCGGCCGGACTCGACGCTTGCCGGCGCGGAGGTGCACGGCGTCCGCGTCCGGATGGGTGAGCGGCTCGCCGCCGAGGCGCCCGTCGAGGCCGACCTCGTGATGCCGATCCCGGACTCGGGCACGCCCGCGGCCGTCGGCTTCACGCGCGCGTCCGGGATCCCCTACAGCGAGGGGCTGATCAAGAACCGCTACGTCGGGCGGACCTTCATCCAGCCCGACGAGGACCTGCGCCGTCAGGGGATCAGGATGAAGTTCAACCCGCTGGCGGAGGTGGCCGGCAAGCGGCTCGTCATCGTCGACGACTCGATCGTACGCGGCTCGACGATGAAGCAGCTCGTCGGAATGCTCTTCGAGGCCGGCGCGGCCGAGGTGCACGTCCGGATCTCGTCGCCGCCGATCGTGGCGCCCTGCTTCTACGGGATCGACATGGCCGACGAGGAGCAGCTCGCTGCCGCGCACCGCTCGGTCGAGCAGATGCGCGAGCTGATCGGGGCGACGTCGCTGCACTACCTCTCCCTCGCCGGCATGCAGGCTGCGACTCGGCTGCCGGAGCAGTCGGTCTGCCGCGCCTGCTTCACCCGCGACTACCCGACCCGGGTCCCCGAGGAGCGGAATCTCGCCAAGCTGCGCTTCGAGCCGGCAACGCGTTGAGGGTCGTCTCCGTCAACGCCGGCCGCTCCGAGCTGATGCGGATCGGCGCGCGGACCGTCGAGACCGGGATCCGCAAGGGGCCGGTCGAGCGCGGCCACGTCGGCGCGCTCGGGCTCGAAGGCGACGTCGTCGCCGACCTGGAGAACCACGGCGGGCTCGACCAGGCGCTCTACCTCTACAGCTCGGAGGACTACGACTTCTGGGCCGGCGAGCTCGGGGCTACCCCCGAGCCGGGCACGTTCGGCGAGAATCTGACCCTGTCGAGCTTCGGCGCCGAGCCGGTCCGCATCGGCGACCGCTTCCGGATCGGCGCGGCGCTCGTCGAAGTGACGGCGCCGCGGATCCCGTGCTCCGTCTTCGCGACCCGCATGGGCGAGCCCGACTGGGTCAAGCGCTTCGCCGACGCGCGCAGGCCGGGTCTGTACGTGCGCGTGCTGGAGCCGGGCGAGGTCGAGGCCGGCGACGCCGTCGAGCGGCTGGCCGGCGGCAACGGCCATCCCACGGTGGTCGACCTGATGGACGTCTGGTACGACAAGGCGCCCGCTCCCGAGCTGCTCGAGCGCCTGCTCGCCTCCCCGCTCGCCGTGCGGGCTCGGGCCAACGTCGAGAACAAGCTCGCCCGCGTCGCGGCTGAGGCTTGATTGGGCCGCGAAGCGGCCCCTTTAGGGATCTTCGCGCGATCAGCGTCCGCGTCAAGCGGATGATGATCCTGCGCAGTACTAGAGATCCAGCTCGAACCAGACGCAGCTCTCACCGTTTCGGACCACACCCCAGCGGCTGGCGAGTGCGTCCAGGAACGCCAGCCCGCGGCCGGACTCGCCCTCCGGTCCCGGCATCGCGACGTGGTCGACCACGAACCCGCGGCCCCGGTCGCCGACCTCGACGCGGACGCGCGAGTCGCCCACGTCGACGGCGAAGCGCACGCGGGCACTGTCGTGGCGCTTCCCGTACTTGACGGCGTTCGTGAAGAGCTCGCTGACGAGCAGCCTGACCGCGAAGCGCGCCTCCGGGTGATCGTCGAGCGCCTCCAGACGGTCGACGGCCGCCCGGGCCTGCCCGATCGCGGTCTCCGCCGACGGCAGGTAGAGCTCCAGCCTCCCTCGATCGAGCTTGGCGGACATGCTCGGCTTCATACCCATCGCCGCCCCTTCCGTATCGGCGTAGAGTCGACGTCGTGCACGCCCGCGAGCGCCGGATGGCCGAGAACGAGGTCCGCTTCCGGGCCCTGAACGAGCGGCTGCGGAGCGGCAGCGACTCGTGGGGGCCTGGCGAGGGGGTGCTCGAGCTCGTCTGCGAGTGCGCCGACGAGGACTGCGTCCACGCGATCCGGCTGACGCCGCGCGACTACGAGGCGGTGCGCAGCGACGAGACGCAGTTCATGGTCGTACCCGGTCACGAGCGCTCCGAGGCCGAGGACGTCGTCGCCGAGCGCGGCGGCTGGCTCGTCGTCCGGAAGCGAGGCGAGGCGGCCGCGCTCGCAGCGGAGACCGATCCACGGAGCTAGGCGGCGGCCGGCCCGGGCGGCGGTACGTGGACGATCTCGAGCTTGATCCCGTCCGGGTCGTAGAAGAAGACCGCGTAGTAACCGGGGATGTAGCCGTACTCGCGCGGCTTCGACTCGATCTCCGTGCCCACCTCGACGAGCCACTCGTGGCGCTCGTCGACGAGCTCGCGCGAGGACGCGTTGAAGGCGACGTGGTGCAGGCCGATCCGGTAGCGGTCGCTCGCTCCCTCACTCTGCGCCTGGCGGAGGCCGACCGCACAGCCGGCGCCGCCGAGATACCAGATCGTCTCACCGCGCTCGCCCTCGACCTCGCCGATCCGGGTGTAGCCGAGCGGCCCCAGCAGCTCGCGGTAGAACGGCAGGCTGCGCTCGATCGAGGAGACGACCAGGTCGACGTGGTGAACGCCATTCGAAGGCATCGCCCTCTCGATTTCAGCGGCGTCCGGCCAGCTCCTGCGCGCGCCCGTAGCGAACGGCGCGGCGAACGGCGCGCGGGTCGAGCCCGCGCTCGAGCAACTCTTGCCGCAGCTCGCCCTCCTGCGCCAGCCTGAGGAAGAGCCATGCAAGGGCGGTGATCGTGACCAGCGAGCCTTCGATCATCATCACCGCCCCGGCCAGCCCCTGATCCTGCAGCGGTGAGATCCCCCAGAGCTCCTCACCGCGGTCGTAGACGCCGTAGAAGACGGCGCCCGACCAGATGAAGACGTTCCCGAGCAGCGTCTCGACGAGGCGGACGATCGCGATGTAGGCGAGCTTCGGGCCGGTGCCGAACCACTCCGGCGCCGGCAGCGTCTCGAGCACGGGCAGCCAGGCGATGATCCCGGCGCTGAAGAAGCAGATGTGCTCGAGCGCGTGCACGGCGGAGTGCTCGACGGCGGCCTCGTAGAGGAACGGCAGGTGCCAGACGTAGAGATTGGCCGCCCAGATCGGCAGCGCGACGATGGGGTTGGCGAGCACGCGCAAGCGCTCGACCGGCGGCAGCGCGAGCAGGGGCCGGAGCATCGGACCGTTGAGCCCGGCGAGCAGGCAGAGCGGCGCGAGATCGCCGATGAGCACGTGCTGGAGCATGTGGAAGCTGAACAGCTCGTCCTCGCCGATCGCCGCGATCGGGGAGGCGAAGGCGAGCAGCAGCAGCCCGAGGCCGGTCGCGAACAGGAACACGCGCCAACGCGGCATCGGCGTTCCGCGAAGCCGCAGCGTGCGCGCGCGGGTCGCGTACGCGACGCCGGCGAGCACGACCGGCGCCAGCTGCAGCGGATCGAGCGTCCAGTCGGTCAGCACGCCAACCACACTAGACTCGCCCGCGGTGAAGCTCTTCCACTACCACCTCGTCACCTCGCGGGTCCGGGAGGTGGAGGCGCGCTATCTCGGCAAGCTCGCGTTCGGCCTCGTCGCGCGGCACGGGAGGATCGGGGAGGAGTACCAGTCTTTCGAGCCCGGGATGTCGTGGGAGGAGCTCGACCGGCTGGGCTTCAAGCTCCGGCTGACCGAGCTCGAGCGCGGCGCCGTCAACGTCGTCGTCCAGCCGGGGCAGTGGGAGCTGCCGCGCGTCGACCACCTCGGTCTGGCGCTCGACGAGGACGAGTTCGCCGACGTCGTCGACCGCGCTGTCGAGCAGGAGCTCCGCGTCCAGGCGCACGGCGGCCGGAGGACGTTCATCGCCACGAACGCCGGCTACCGGCTCGAGGTGCACCCGCCGCGCGAGTGGCTCGACGAGCTGCTGGAATCGAGCGACGTGTTGCAGCTGACGGAGCTGCAGCTGCTCGCCGACGACCCGGAGTCGAAAGCGGCCGTCCTCGCCGAGCTGCTCGATACCGAGCGCGACGGCACGAGCGTGATGGTCGGGGACTCGGTCGTCAGCTTCATCCCCGGCGGCCCGCAGGGGCGGCCGCAGCTGCACGGCGAGCTGCTCACCTGACACCCGACCCACCTCGTAGAGTGCGACCGTGAGCGACGACCGGACGTACGCCGCCGCCGGGGTCTCGCTCGCGACGGCGGAGGGAATCGTCGAGCGGCTGCGCGCCGCCGTCGAGTCGACCGGCGCGCGCGACTTCGGCGCCTTCGCCGGCCTGCACGCGCTCGACGACCGACGGCTGCTGGCGGCCTCGACCGACTCGATCGGGACGAAGCCGATCGTCGCCCGTCCCCGCGGCGCCCTGCGCGCCTGCGGCGCCGACATGGCGGCGCACTGCATCAACGACGTGATCACGTGCGGCGCCGACCCGCTGATCCTGCTCGACTACGTCGCCGCGAACCACGTCGACCTCGAGCAGGTCGCGGAGCTCGTCGAGGGAGCCGCGGAGGTCTGCCGGGCGGCGGGCGTGGCGCTGATCGGCGGCGAGACGGCCGAGCTGCCGGGTGTCTACCGCGAGGGCGAGCTCGACTTCGCGGCCACCTGCGTCGGGATCGTCGACCGGGACCGTGTGATCGACGGCTCGGCGGTCGAGGAGGGCGACTACGTGCTCGGACTGGCGTCCGCCGGCGTGCACGCGAACGGCTTCACGCTCGTCCGCTCCGTCCTCGAGGTCGAGGACTACAACGGGCCCGACCTGCTCGCGCCGACACGGCTCTATCTCGAGGACGTGCGCCGGCTGCGGGACCGGGCGCACGCGTTTGCACACGTTACGGGCGGCGGGATCGAGGGCAACCTGAGCCGCGTGCTGCCGGACGGGCTCCGCGCCGAGATCGACTGGGCCGCCTGGAAGCGGCCACCGGTGTTCGCCTGGCTCGGCCGCCACGTCGCCGAGGAGGAGGCGCGCCGCGTCTTCAACCTCGGGATCGGCTACTGCGCCGTCGTCGCCGAGCCGGAGGACGAGTTCGTGATCGGAAGGATCGTGGCGACGTGACGCAAGGCGACACCGGCCAGGGGCGCGCGTGATCGGCGTGCTGGTCAGCGGCGAGGGCTCAAACCTGCAGGCTCTGCTCGACGCGGGGCTGCCGGTCTGCGCCGTGGCCTCCAGCCGCGCCGGCGCTCGCGCGCTCGAACGCGCAGCGACGGCCGGCGTCCCCGCCGCCGCCTTCGAGCTCGCGGAGTACGCCGACCGGATTCAGCGGGACGCGATCATGGCGAACTGGCTGCAGGAGCACGGTGTGCGGTTCGTCGTCTGCGCCGGCTACATGCACCTGCTCACGCCGCAGTTCCTCGAGCGCTTTCCCGCGCGGATCGTCAACGTCCATCCGTCGTTGCTGCCGGAGTTCCCCGGCGCGCGAGCGATCGACGACGCGCTCGCCGCAGGCGTCGAGACGACCGGCGTCACCGTGCACCTCGTCGACGAGGGGCTCGACACCGGCCCGGTGATCCGCCAGGAGCCGGTGCCGGTGCAGCCGAGCGAGACGCTGATCCAGCGGATCCGGGTCGTCGAGCACCGGCTGCTCCCTGAGGTGGTGAGAGAGCTGTGCGTGCGCTGATCTCGGTCTTCGACAAGACGGGCCTGGACACGCTCGTGAAGGGCCTCGCCTCGCTGGACTGGGAGCTGGTCGCGAGCGGCGGCACCGCGGACGCGATCCGCGAGCTCGGCCTCGGGGTGACGCGGGTCGAGGATCTGACCGAGTTCCCGGAGATGCTCGGTGGCCGCGTGAAGACGCTCCACCCGCGCATCCACGCCGGCATCCTCGCCCGGCGCGAGGTCGAGACCGACCTGGCCGCGCTCGCCGAGCACGGGATCGAGCTGTTCGACCTCGTCTGCGTCAACCTGTACCCGTTCGAGCAGGTCGCGCGCGAGCACGGCGTCCGCGAGGAGGAGGCCGTCGAGATGATCGACATCGGCGGCCCGTCGATGCTGCGCGGGGCGGCGAAGAACTTCGTGCACGTGGCGCCGGTCTGCCGCCCCGCGGACTACGAGCCGGTGCTGACCGAGCTGCGCGCCTCCGGCGAGCTCTCGCACGAGACGCGGCGGCGGCTGGCGGCGACCGCGTTCGCGACCTCGGCCAGCTACGAGGCGGCGATCGCGTCCTGGTTCGCGGGCCGCGAGGCGTTCGCGCCGGTCTTCACGCCGGTATTCGAGAAGCACCTCGACCTCGCCTACGGCGAGAACCCGCACCAGAGTGCGGCCTACTACGCCGAGCGCGGCGTCCGGACGCACCTGCTCGCGCGCGTCGAGCAGCTGCACGGCCGCGAGCTCTCGTTCAACAACCTCAACGACCTCGACGCGGCGCGGATGCTCGTGCGCGAGTTCGCGCTCCCCGCGTGCGTGATCGTCAAGCATGCGAACCCGTGTGGCGTCGCCGTCGGCGCGTCGATCGAAGAGGCGTACGAGGTGGCGCTCGCGGCCGACCCTGTCTCCGCCTACGGCGGCGTGGTCGTTCTCAACCGCGCCGTCAGCGCTGCCCTCGGCGAGCGGCTGGCCGAGCAGTTCGTGGAAGTGCTGTTCGCTCCGGGCTACGACGAGGTCGCGATCGAGGCGCTGATCCGGAAGCAGTCGATCAGGATCCTCAACGACACCGAACGCCGGCAGGCCGAGGCGTGGGAGCGCGACTACAAGCGCGTCCTCGGCGGCCTGCTCGTGCAGGACCGCGACTGGGACGTCGAGGACCGGGAAGGGATGGAGATAGCGACCGGGGAGCCGACCGAGGCGCAGTGGGGCGACCTGCTCTTCGCCGCCCGCGTCTGCAAGCACGTCGCCTCGAACGCGATCGTGATCGCCAAGGACCTGCAGACGATCGGGATCGGCGCCGGCCAGATGAGCCGCGTCGACGCCGTCCGGATTGCGCTCGAGAAGGCGCACGAGCACGGCCACTCGCTCACCGGCGCCTCACTCGCGTCGGACGCCTTCTTCCCCTTCCCGGACGGGCCGCGGCTCGCGCTCGACGCGGGCGTCGACGCCTTCATCCAGCCCGGCGGCTCAAAGCGGGACATCGACGTGATCGAAGCCGTCGAGAGCGCCGGCGCCGCGATGGTCTTCACCGGGCGCCGGCACTTCCGCCACTGAATTTCCGCGCAAGATGCCGGATCCGCGGGAGCGGATCCGGCATCGCGCAAAGATCCCTAAAGGCGCCGCTTCGCGGCCCATGATCCTTGCTCCTTCGCTCGCCATGAGGGGCATACTCGTCGCGTGGACGAACTCGACCTCCGGATCAGAAACCACCTCTACGCGCAGTTCGTTGCGAAGGGCAAGGCGCCGTCGGCGGTCGACACCGCCGCGGCGCTCGGGCTCGCCGGGGATGAGGCGTCCGCCGCCTACCGGCGGCTCCACGATGCGCACACGCTCGTCCTCCACCCCGGGACGAACGAGGTCCGGATGCTGAACCCGTTCTCCGCGGTCGAGACGCCCCACCGGGTCGAGGCAGGCGGCCGCTCGTGGTTCGCCAACTGCGCCTGGGACGCGCTCGGGATCCCGGCCGCGCTGCACACCGACGGCTCCGTCCGCTCGGAGTGCCCGGACTGCGGCGAGCCGGTCGAGCTCGAGGTGCGCGGCGGCGAGCTCGTCCGCGGCCGCGAGCTGCTCGTTCACTTCGTCGTCCCGGCGCGGCGCTGGTGGGACGACATCGCCTTCACCTGAAGCACGATGGTCTTCCTCCGGTCGGAGGAGCACCTCGAGCGCTGGCTCGACCGCAGCGGCTGGGAGCGCGGGGCGAGCATGGCGGCGACGCTGCTGAACGAGCTCGCACGCCGCTGGTGGTGGACGCGGCTCGAGCCCGACTGGCGGCCCAGGACGACGGCCGAATCACAGGCGATCCTGGACAAGGTCGGCCTGCGCGGCGAGTTCTGGCGTCTCAGCTGAGCGTTCGCGGTGCGCGGCGACGCCGGCGACGACGAGCGCGACGCCGGCGAGCTCCGCGCGCGACGGCACCTGACCGAGGACGACGACGCCGATCGCCGTCGCGGTCGCAGGCAGCAGCGACACGAGCAGCGCGTACGTCGCGCGCTCGAGCCGCGCCATCGCGAGCTGGTCGCAGACGTACGGGATCACCGAGGAAGCGATCCCGACGCCGGTCCCCGCCGCGAGCGCGACCGGGTCGACGAGCGCGGGCAGCGCCTCCCAGCCGCCGATCGGCGTCACCACCACGAGCGCGACCAGCATCGAGGCCGCCAGGCCGTCGATCCCGCCGATGCGCTCGCCCTGCGCGACGCGGTGCCCGAGGACGATGTACGCGGCGAAGAGGACGGCGTTCGCCAGCGCGAGCGCGACACCGACCGGCTCGCCCTCGAGCTGGACGTCGGTCAGGAGGTAGACGCCGCCGACTGCGAGCCCCAGCGCGGCGGCGTTCCGCCCCGTCCGCGCGCCGAGCGCGGCCAGCGCGATCATGGGCAGGAACTCGATCGCGGCGACCGTGCCGAGGGGCAGCCGGTCGATCGCCAGGTAGAAGCAGACGTTCATCAGCGCCAGGACGGCGCCCCAAGCGGCGAAGGTCGAGCGGCTCCGCCCGTCGAGGCACTGGACGAGCCGCCACGGCCGGCGCCAGGCCGCGAAGACCGCCGCGGCAGCCGCGATCCGGAGCCAGGCGACCCCGAGCACGTCGACCCGCGCGAAGAGCAGCACCGCGAATGCCGGCCCGAGGTAGTGGAAGACGGCGCTGCCGACGAAGTAGGCGTGCGGCGGGAGCCTGGCCGAGCGCATGAGGATAGGATCCCCGCCGGAAGGCGACAACGGCCAACAAGGGCGTAGGAGTGCAGCAGCAGATGGCGACGAAACAACGGCAGGACTCCCGGACGGCCTTCGATCCAACGGACGCGCGGCTCTTGGGCGAGCTGCAGGAGGATGCGCGGCTCACACACGCCGAGCTCGGTCGCCGGGTCAACCTCTCCGCCCCCGCCGTCGCCGAGCGGTTGCGCCGGCTCGAGCGCAGCGGCGTCATCGCCGGCTACCGCGCCGAGGTCGACCCCAAGGCGCTCGGCTACGAGCTCGGCGTGATCATGCGGATCAGGCCGTCCGCGCGGCAGCTGCACAAAGTGGCCGAGCTCGCACGCGAGACGCCGGAGGTCGTCGAGTGCCACAGGATCACCGGCGAGGACTGCTTCTTCATGAAGCTCCACGTCCGCGACGTCGAGCAGCTCGAGGAGATCCTCGACCGCTTCATCCTCTACGGGCAGACGACGACGTCGATCATCCAGTCCTCGCCCGTGCCGCGCCGCGGCCCCTCGGTCGACGCTACTCGCGGTTGAGGTTCAGCAGCTTCGAGAAGCGACGGTGCGCATCTCGGCGCTCCGCGTCTGTCCGGACCTCATCGGCACGGATCCGGAGCTCGAGCAGGTGCAGCGCGAGGTCGCGCTGCTCCTTCACGGGCACGCCCAGCCGCTCGATCGCGCAGCCCGGCTCGACGACGGCGCCGCCGGCCTCCCAGAAGATGCAGGCCTCGCCCGGACAGAGCTCCCGCTCGCCGACCGCCTCGCGAAGGCTGCACTGCTTCGGTGTCACCCGGGATGTCATGCCCGCAGGATGCGTCCGAACGCGCTCGGCGCCATCGGTGACCGCGCTGATCGCGGCTGCGGGCGAGTACGGATTGCATAGGCTTACGCGCCGATGGCCCGCGAGTACCCCACGCTGCTCGACCTCGTCGGCCATACCCCGATCGTCCGGCTCGACCGGATCGCGCGCGACGCCGAGCCGACCCTGCTGGCGAAGCTCGAGTACCTGAACCCGGGCGGCTCGAACAAGGACCGGATCGGGATGGCGATGATCGAGGCCGCCGAGCGCGAGGGGAAGCTCCGGCCCGGCGGGACGATCGTCGAGCCGACCTCGGGCAACACCGGCGTCGGGCTCGCAATCGCGGCCGCAGCGCGCGGCTACCGGTGCATCTTCGTCATGCCCGACAAGATGAGCCAGGAAAAGATCTCGATGCTGCGCGCCTACGGCGCCGAGGTCGTGATCACGCCGACCGCGGTCGAGCACGACTCGCCGGAGAGCTATTACTCGGTCTCCGACCGGCTCGCCGAGGAGATCCCGGGCGGCTTCAAGCCCGACCAGTACTCGAACATGTCCAACCCGCAGGCCCACTACGAGACGACGGGGCCTGAGATCTGGGAGCAGACCGACGGCGAGATCGACGCGCTCGTGATCTCCGTCGGCACGGGCGGCACGATCTCGGGCGCCGGCCGCTACCTGAAGGAGCGCAACCCGGAGATCCAGATCGTCGGCGCCGATCCCGAGGGGTCGGTCTACACCTCCGACGAGACCCATCCCTACCTCGTCGAGGGGATCGGCAAGGACACGTGGCCCGTGACGATGTCGCGCGACGTCGTCGACCGCTGGGTGCGCGTCTCCGACCGTGACTCGTTCGTGACCGCGCGCCGGCTCGCGCGCGAGGAGGGCATCCTCGCCGGCGGCTCCGCGGGAACAACGATCTGGGCCGCGCTGGAGATCGCCAAGGACTTCGGCCGAGACGCGAAGATCCTGACGATCCTCCCCGACTCGGGACGCTCCTACCTCTCCAAGTTCTACGACGACAACTGGATGCTCCAGTACGGCTTCCTCGAGCGGAAGGCGCCGGCGCCGACGATCGACCAGGTGCTGCGCTTCAAGCGGGGCGAGGAGCACGAGGTGCCCGACCTCGTCACGATCGAGTCGCATGCCAAGGTCGGCGCTGCGATCGACCTGATGCAGCGTTACTCGATCTCACAGCTCCCGGTCGTGCGGAGCGAGCCGGTCGAGTCGCTCGCGGACGTGGTCGGCTCGCTGCAGGAGCGGGGCGTGCTCGACCGGGTGTTCAAGAACCCGGATGCGCTGAACGAGGAGGTGGCGGCGCTGATGCAGCCGCCGCTCGCCGCCGTCGACGTCGGCGACTCACTCGATCAGGTCTTCGCCGACCTCTCCGGCCCGAGCGCGGCGGTCGTGGTCGCGGCGTCGGGGCGGCCGGCCGCGATCCTCACACGGTCCGATCTGCTGGAGTACCTCGCGCATCAGCGATCCCAGGTGAACGGCGCCTAGCGGCGGCCGCGGCGGCGTTCTCCGAGCGCACGGCGACGAAGACCGAGCCGACGATCAGCGCGGCGCCGGCGGCGATTGCAAGCGTCAGCTGCTCGTCGAGGACGAGCGCTCCGAGCGCGATCGCGACCACCGGGTTCACGTACTGGTGGGTCACGACCTTCGAGATCGGCGCGTGCCGGAGCAGCCACGCGTAGGCGGTGAAGCCGATCAGCGAGCCGAAGACGGCCAGGTAGAGCCAGGCCGCGATCGACTGGGCCGTGAAGCCGGCGGCGTCCATCGACCAGGGCTCGCCGGTGACGACGCCGAGGACGACCAGGAACACGCCCGCGCTCAGCATCTCCCAGGACGCGGCGACGAAGCCGTCCTTCGGCAACGGCAGCCGGTGTGCGAAGAAGGAGCCGAGCGACCAGGAGATGCTCGCGGCCAGTGCCATCGCGAGGCCGACCGCGCTGGAGGCGCCGCCGCCGCCGGGGATGACGACGAGCGCGAGCCCCGCGAGGCCGACGATCACGGAGAGACGCGTCGCGAGCGCGACCCGATCGCGCGCGAGCGTGCGCAGCAGGATCACCTGCAGCGGCACCGAGCCCGCGATCATCGCCGCGATGCTCGAGTCGATCCTCGTCTCGGCGATCGTGACCATGCCGACGCCGAGCGCGAGCAGCGAGAGCCCGAGCAGCGCCGAGGAGACGAGCTCGCGCCGGGTGACGCGGAGGCTGCGGCCGCGCAGCGCCAGGATCACTGCGAGCAGGGAGCCGGCGAGGAGGAAGCGCGCGCCGGCGGAGAGGAACGCGGGCAGCGTCTCGACCGAGAGCTTGATCGCGAGGTACGTCGAGCCCCAGACCAGGTAGACGGTCCAGAGCGCGGTCAGGAGCTTCCAGCGGGCGGCGGCGGCCATGTCTACTAGAACCCAACGCGGCCGCTACACGTGAGATTCCGGCACGTCGGTCAGATCACTGATCGAAACGATCAGAAACCCGATCACGCGGTCAGCCGCGGATGAAGCTGGCCTCGTGGCCGCGGCGGTTCGCGGCCTCGAGCTCGTCCCGCGTCAATGCCCCGATGCGCTCCAGCAGGTCGAGCTCGTCGCGGAGGTGCGTGCGCATCATCTCGGGGCCGTCGGTGGCGATCGTGAAGGCGACGCCGTGCTCCTTGAAGGCCGCGAACGTCTCCCGGATCGCGGCCTCGTCGGGCAATGCCTTCGTGAGCAGGTTCGACGTCGGGCAGATCTCGAGCACGGTGCTCGCCTCGCGCAGCAGCCGCATCAGCTCCGGATCCTCGGCGGCGAGGATGCCGTGGCCGATCCGGTCGGGACGCAGGCGCTCGACGACCTCGCCGAGCTCCTCGCCGCCGGTCTCCCCCTCCTCGCCGACGTGAATCGTGATCCCGAGACCCGCCGCCCGTGCGGCCTCGACCATCGGCGCGATCTGGGTGTAGTCGTAGCGGCCGCCGCCGGGGCGGGGGCCGGCGATGTCGATCCCGACGACGCCGCGCGAGGCCCAGCGGATCGCCTTCTCGACGACGACCTCGTTCTGCCGCGCGTCGAAGGTGCGGTCCATCATCAGGATCAGGCCGGCGCGCACCTGCGGGTACTCGAGCGAGGCGCGGTCGAGGCCCCGGATCGCGGCGAGGATGATGTGGTCGAGGTCGCGCTCGCCGCCGCGGTTCCGCTTCATCGGGTTGAAGCGGAGCTCGAGCGTCGTGATCCCCTGGCTCCGATAGGCGCCGCCGATCGCGCCGTGGACCGACTGCTCGACGGCCAGCGGCGAGGACTGGATCAGCTCCGTCCAGTGGTAGATCCGGTCGAGCGCGTCCAGGTTCTCGACGCCGCGCGGGTCGGAGACGGTGACGAGCGCGTCGAACTCCCAGTAGTCCTTGACCGGCAGCGCGATCCCCTGCTCGTGCGCGAGCGACCAGAGGATGTCGGAGGCGACCGAGCCGCCGAGATGAGTATGCAGCTCGGCGAGACCGTCGGAGAGCATTCGCGCGACTCTATCCTTCGCGCCTGTGCTCGACGGCATCGACCACGTCCAGCTCGCCGCGCCGCCCGGCTGCGAGCCGGAGGCGCGTCGCTTCTTCGCGGGCCTGCTCGGCCTCGAGGAGATCGAGAAGCCCGAACCGCTGCGCGCCCGTGGCGGGGTCTGGTTCCGGGTCGGGGCGCAGCAGCTGCACGTCGGTGTCGAGCAGCCGTTCGCCCCGGCGCGCAAGGCGCACCCGGCCTTCGCCGTCTCCGGCTACGACGAGCTCCTCGTCCGGCTCCGCGCCGCAGGCGTGGCTGTGGCCGACGACGCCTCGATCCCCGGCCGGTGCTACGTCGCCGATCCGTGGGAGAACAGGATCGAGCTCGTCGCGGTTGAGAACGGCATCTAGCTGCCGATAACAGAGACGTGAGCACGCCGCAGCCCGACGAACGGGTGCTGATCGTCGACGACGAGGATCAGATCCGCACTCTCCTCGCACGCCTGCTCGGAGCCCACGGCTACGAGTGCGTCACCGCCGAGTCGGCCGCCGCGGCGCGGCGCGTGCTGAAGGAGACGCCTGTTGCGCTCGTGCTCAGCGACGTCAACATGCCGGGCGAGTCCGGGATCGACCTCACGCGCGAGGTGCTCGCACACCACCCCGAGACGGCCGTCGTGATGGTCACCGGCCTGGACGACCGCAGCTACGCGGAGATCGCGATCGAGCTCGGCGCCTACGGCTACGTGCTGAAGCCGTTCAAGCCGAACGAGCTGATCATCAACGTCAACAACGCCCTCCGCCGGCGCACGCTCGAGATCGAGAACCGCAACCACCGCGGTCTGCTCGAGCAGACCGTGCTCGCACGCACGACAGCGCTGCGCGAGACGATCGCGCAGCTCGAGCGCTCCGACGCCGAGCTGCGGCGACTGCGCGAGGAGACGATCCGCCGCCTCTCCTGGGCGGCTGAGTTCCGCAACCAGGAGACGGGCGAGCACATCGTCCGGATGAGCCTCTACTGCGCCCTGCTCGCGCGCCTCGCCGGCCTCGACGCCGAGCGGGCCGAGCTGATCAGGATCGCGAGCCCGATGCACGACGTCGGCAAGATCGGAATCCCGGACCGGATCCTGCTCAAGCCCGGCCCGCTCACCGACGACGAGCGCCGGGTGATGCAGGCGCACGCCGAGATGGGCCACCGGATCCTCGCCGGCTCCGAGGTCGAGCTGCTCGACGTCGCCGCCGAGATGGCGCTGACCCACCACGAGCGGATCGACGGCGGCGGCTACCCGGCCGGCACCGCCGGCGACGCGATCCCGATCGAGGGGCGGATCTGCGCGATCGCCGACGTCTTCGACGCGCTCACGTCCGACCGCATCTACCGGCAGGCGTTCCAGCCCGACGAGGCACGCGCGCTGATGGCGGAGGGG
>DASQKK010000016.1:0-17782 GCA_035630545.1 Gaiellaceae bacterium | reverse complement strand
TCGAGATCGGCGCGGGCGAGGTCGTCAACGCCTACGCGCACCCGCCGGCGAACAAGATCGGCGTCATCGTCAAGCTCGAGGGCGGCGGCGAGGAGCTGGCCCGGCAGCTGGCGATGCACATCTCGTTCGCGGCGCCCGAGTGGCTGACCAAGGCCGACGTCCCTGCCGAGACGGTCGAGGCCGAGCGGCAGGTCTATCTCAACTCGGACGAACTCGAGGGCAAGCCCGAGCAGGCGAAGGAGAAGATCGTCGAGGGGATGCTTGCGAAGCGGTTCTTCGCCATGCAGCCCGGCGGCACGCTCACCGAGCAGCCGTGGATCCACGACTCGGCGAAGACGGTGGGTCAGGCGCTGAACGAGGCCGGGGCGCGTGTCGTCGCGTTCAAGCGCTTCTCTGTCGCAGAATAGGGGGCGTGACCACACACGAGGAACTGGCGGAGCAGGCGCTCGCGGGCGCCGCTCCCGCCTTCCGCCGCGTCCTCCTCAAGCTCTCGGGCGAGGCGCTGATGGGAGAGCTGGGCTACGGGACCGACCCGAAGACGGTCGACGGGATCGCGCGCGAGATCGTCGGCGTCCAGCAGGAGGGGCTCGAGCTCGCGATCGTCGTCGGCGGCGGCAACATCTACCGCGGCATCTCGGCCGCGGCCGAGGGCATGGACCGCGCCACCGCGGACTACGCGGGCATGCTCGCGACCGTCCTCAACGCGCTCGCGCTCCAGGACGCGCTCGAGCGGCTCGGCGCCGACACGCGCGTGCTCTCCGCCCTCGAGGTCTCCGAGGTCGCCGAGCCTTACATCCGCCGCCGGGCGATGCGCCACCTCGAGAAGGGGCGGATCGTCATCTTCGCGGCCGGGACCGGCAACCCGTTCTTCACCACCGACACGGCTGCGGCGCTGCGCGCGCTCGAGATCGGCGCCGAGGCGATCCTGATGGCGAAGAGCGGGACCCAGGGCGTCTACGACGGCGACCCGAAGGACGACCCGAACGCGACTTTCCTGCCGGCGCTGACGCATCTCGAGGCGATCGAGCGCGGCCTACGGGTGATGGACACGACCGCGCTTTCGCTCTGCATGGAGAACGCGCTCCCGATCCACGTCTTCGAGCTGGCCAAGGGCAACATCCTCCGCGTCGCCACCGGAGCGCAGGTAGGAACCGTCATCTCCACGCCATCACATTCACAGCAGCCAAAGGAGCGTTGATGCCGACGATCGAGGAGTTTCTGGACGACGCGAAGCGCCGCATGGACAAGTCGATCGAGACGACGCGGACCGAGTTCAACAGCGTGCGTACCGGCCGCGCCTCGGCCGCGCTCCTCGACCGGATCACGATCGACTACTACGGCACGCCGACGCCGCTGAAGAACATGGCGACGATCGGCGTGCCCGAGCCGCGGCTGATCACCGTCCAGCCGTTCGACCCCAGCCAGATCAAGGCGATCGAGAAGGCCGTGCAGGAGTCCGACCTCGGGCTGACGCCGTCGAACGACGGCAAGCTGATCCGGCTGCCGATCCCGCAGCTGACCGAGGAGCGCCGCAAGGAGCTCGTCAAGCTCGTCCGCCGCTACGGCGAGGAGGGGAAGGTCGCGATCCGCAACGTGCGCCGCGACGTGATGAAGCACCTCGAGGAGCTCGTTCGCAACGGCGAGGTCGGCGACGACGAGGAGCTGCGCGGCGAGAAACAGGTGCAGAAGCTCACCGACGAGCACACGACGGCGATCGACGAGCTGATCAGGCACAAGGAAACGGAGATCATGGAGGTCTGAGGCCGTTACGGACAAGCCGCACCCGGGATCGGGCGTGACACCGATGTAAGGTGCGGCCTCGCCTGCGAGGGTTGCTCCAGGAGGTGTAGTGCACGCGCGCGAACGAGTGGTCGTTCAACCCGAGGCTCTGGATGCCCTGATCGGCGCCTTGCGGCGGCGCGGCTACACGGTCGTCGGCCCGACGCTCCGTGACGGCGCGATCGTCTACGAGGAGCTCGAGAGCGGCGATGAGTTGCCGGTGGGGTGGACCGACCGGCAGGAGGCGGGCACCTACCGGCTGGAGCGCCGGGCCGACGAGGCCCGCTTCGGCTACGCGGTCGGGCCGCACTCGTGGAAGCGCTTTCTCTTCCCGCCCCGGATCCGACTCTGGCAGGCACGCCGCAACGGCGACGGGGCGATCGACATCGCGGAAGAGCCGCCGGACGAGCGGCCGCTCGCGTTCGTCGGCGTGCGTGCGTGCGATCTGCACGCGATCGCGATCCAGGATCGCGTCCTTCTCGGCGGCCGCTTTGTCGACCGCGACTACGCCTCGCGGCGCGAGGGCACATTCGTCGTCGCCGTCAACTGCTTCGAGCCGGGCGGCACCTGCTTCTGTGTCTCGATGGGGACCGGGCCGCGCGCGGAGTCGGGCTTCGACATCGCCCTGACCGAGATTCTGGACGGCGAGCACCGACTGCTCGCCGAGACGGGCTCGGAGCTCGGCGCGGAGGTGCTCGCCGAGCTGCCGACGCGCCCTGCCGTCGAGCGCGACGTGGATGCCGCCGAGGAGGCGGTCGCGGGCGCCGCCGCACGGATGGGGCGGACGATGGAGGCGGGCGACCTGCGCGATCTCCTCGCGGACAATCTCGAGCACCCGCGCTGGGACGACGTCGCCGACCGCTGCCTCACGTGTGGCAACTGCGTGCTCGTCTGCCCGACGTGCTTCTGCTCGACCGTCGAGGATCACACCGACCTGACCGGGGACCTCGCCGAGCGCTGGCGGACGTGGGACACGTGCTTCTCGGTCGACCACTCCTACATCCACGGCGGCAGTGTGCGGCCGGACAACCGCTCGCGCTACCGGCAGTGGATGACCCACAAGCTCGGCACCTGGCACGACCAGTTCGGCACCTCCGGCTGCGTCGGCTGCGGCAGGTGCATCACGTGGTGTCCGGTCGGCATCGACATCACCGAAGAGGTGGCCGCGATCCGTGGCGGTGGGGAGCGTGAGCATGCGCCGGCTTGACGAGGTCCTACAGGAGGTGCCGTTCTTCGCCGGGATGACCGAGGCGCAGTTGGGTCTGATCGCCGGCTGCGGCTCGAACGCGATCTTCGACGCGGGTGAGGTGCTCGTCCGTGAGGGCGACGCGGCCGACACGTTCTACGTCGTCCGGCACGGCACGGTCGCGATCGACCTGCACAGCCCGACGCGCGGCTCGCTGACGGTCGAAACGATCGGGCCGGGCGAGATCGTCGGCTGGTCGTGGCTCTTTCCGCCGCACCGCTGGCACTTCGACGTCCGCGCGCTCTCGCCCGTCCGTGCGACCGCGTTCGACGGCGCGTGCCTGCGCGGCAAATGCGAGGACGATCCAGTGCTCGGCTACGACCTGATGAAGCGCTTCGCGCAGGTGTTCATCGACCGGCTGCAGTCGACGCGGCTACGGCTGCTGGACGTCTATGGCGACGGCGCCTGAGTACGTCCCCGCCCCCGGGGCCATGGCTCCGGCGCCCTACGTCGTTCGCGAACGCGTCCAGGAGACCGCCGACACGTGGACGCTGACGCTCGAGCCCCTCGACGGGGAGAGTGCTGCGGTCGCGCCCGGCCAGTTCGTGATGGTCTACGTCTTCGGTGTCGGCGAGGTCCCGATCTCGGTCAGCGGAGCGCTCGACCGGCCGGCGCCGCTCATGCTGACCGTCCGAAGCGTCGGCGCGGTGACGCAGCGGCTTTGCGCCTCCGAGCTCGGCGCCGTCCTCGGCGTACGCGGGCCGTTCGGCGTCGGCTGGCCGATCGCCGCGGCCGGGCGCGCCGATGTCGTGGTCCTCGCCGGCGGGATCGGCCTTGCACCGCTGCGGCCGGTGCTGCTGCACGTGCTCGAGCGGCGGGCGGAGTACGGCGAGCTCGTGCTGCTCTACGGCTCGCGCACCCCCGGTGACCTCCTCTTCCGCGCGGAACTCGAGCTCTGGCGCGGCGCCGCCTCCGTCGACGTGACCGTCGACGCCGCCGACCTGGCCTGGCAGGGCAAGGTCGGGGTGGTGCCGCAACTGGTGGCCGGCGCCGACTTCGACGCGGCGTCCGCGTCGGCGTTCGTGTGCGGCCCCGAGATCATGATGCGGTTCGGCATCCAGGCGCTGCTCGATCGCGGCCTCGCCGCGGAGCGGATCTTCGTCTCTCTGGAGCGGAACATGCGCTGCGGTGTCGGCCACTGCGGCCACTGCCAGCTCGGGCCGACACTCATCTGCCGCGACGGCCCGGTCTACGACTACGAGACGGCGGCGCCGTGGCTCCGGGTGCGGGCGCTGTGAACGGCCGGCCGAAGCTCGCCGTCTGGAAGTTTGCCTCGTGCGACGGCTGCCAGCTGACGCTGCTCGACTGCGAGGACGAGCTGCTGGCGATCGCCGGGGCGGTGGAGATCGCCTCCTTCCTGGAGGCGTCGAGCGCCGAGGTTGAAGGCCCCTACGACCTCTCCATCGTCGAGGGCTCGATCACGACGCCGCACGACGCGGCGCGGATCCAGGAGGTCCGCCGCGTCTCGAAGGCGCTCGTCACGATCGGTGCCTGCGCGACCGCGGGTGGTATCCAGGCCCTGCGGAACTTCGCCGACGTCGAGGAATTCACGCGCCTCGTGTACGCCTCTCCCGAATTCGTCTCCACGCTCGCCACCTCGACGCCGATCTCGGCGCACGTGCCGGTCGACTTCGAGCTGCGCGGCTGCCCGATCGACAAGCGCCAGCTGCTCGAGGTCGTCACCGCCTTCCTGCACGGCCGCCGGCCGGGGATCCCGTCCACGAGCGTCTGCACCGAGTGCAAACGCCGCGGCACGGTCTGCGTCGTCGTCGCCCACGGGACGCCCTGCCTCGGCCCCGTCACGCAGGCGGGCTGCGGTGCGCTCTGCCCTGCCTACAACCGCGGCTGCTACGGCTGCTTCGGGCCGAAGGAGACTCCGAACACCGTCTCGATGACCCGGCGGTTGCAGCTGCTCGGCCTGGACGAGCGTGACGTCGAGCGCGTCTACCGCACCTTCAACGCCGACGCGCCGGCGTTCCGGGAGGCGTCGAGCGGTGCCTGAACGGCGCACGATCAAGACCGACTACCTCGCCCGCGTCGAGGGCGAGGGCGCGATGTCGGTGCGGCTCCGGGGCGACACGGTCGAGCACGTGGAGCTGCGGATCTTCGAGCCGCCGCGCTTCTTCGAGGCGCTGCTGCGCGGGCGCTCGTGCCTCGAGGCGCCCGACATCACGGCGCGCATCTGCGGCATCTGCCCGGTTGCGTACCAGACGAGCGCGGTCAACGCGATCGAGGACGTCTGCGGCATCGAGCTGCCGGCCCCGCTCCGGGCGCTGCGCCGCATCCTCTACTGCGGCGAGTGGATAGAGAGCCACGCGCTCCACGTCTACATGCTCCACGCACCCGACTTCCTCGGCTACGACGGCGCCATCGAGCTCGCCCGCGACGAGCCGGCGGCGGTCGAGCGGGGGCTGGCGCTGAAGAAGACGGGGAACGAGGTGCTCGCGTTGATCGGCGGCCGCGAGATCCATCCGATCAACGTTCGCGTCGGCGGCTTCTACCGGGCGCCCACACGGCGTGAGCTGCGGAGGCTCGTCGAGCCGCTGGAGCGGGCACGGGAGGCAGCGCTCGAAACCGTGCGTTGGACGGCCGGGTTCGACTTCCCCGAGCGCGCCGTCGAGTGCGAGCTCGTCGCGCTCTCCGAGCCGGGGACGTACGCGATCGAGCGCGGCCGGATCATCTCCGATCGCGGGCTCGACATCGGCGCCGCCGCGTACGACGAGCACTTCGTCGAGGAGCACGTCGAGCGCTCGAACGCGCTCCACTCCCGTCGGAGGGACGGCGGCACCTACCTCTGCGGCCCGCTCGCCCGCTACGCGCTCAACGGCGCCGCACTCTCGCCGCTCGCGCTGGAGGCGGCGCGCGAGGCCGGCGTGGAGCCGCCGTGCCGCGACGCCTTCCGCAGCATCGTCGTACGCAGCGTCGAGCTCGTGTACGCGTGCGACGAGGCCCTACGCCTGATCGAGTCGTACGAGGAGCCGGATGCCCCCTTCGTCCCGCTGGAGCCGGTGGCAGGCGTCGGCTACGGCGTCAGCGAGGCGCCGAGGGGCCTGCTCTACCACCGCTACCGGATCGACGCTGACGGGACGATCCTGGACGCGAAGATCGTGCCGCCGACGTCCCAGAACCAGCTCGCGATCGAGGACGACCTGCGCGCGGTCGTCGAGCGCTACGCCCGGCTCGGCGACGACGAGCTGCGGGCTGTCTGCGAGCAGGCGATCCGCAACTACGACCCGTGCATCTCGTGCGCCACCCACTTCCTCGACCTGCAGGTCGAGCGGCTGTGAAGACGGTCGTGATCGGGGTCGGCAACGCCTACCGCGGTGACGACGCCGCCGGCCTCGCGGTCGCCGAGCGCGTTCGCGTGCACGCGCCCGAGCTCGACGTGTTCGTGTGCGAGCAGGAGCCGATCCAGCTGCTCGACGCCTGGGAGGGAGCCGACCTTGCGCTGCTCGTAGACGCGGTCTCCTCAGGCGCGGAGCCCGGCACGGTGCACCGGCTCGACGCGACGGTCGAGCCCGTCCCGGCGGCCGTCTTCCGCGGCTCGACGCACGCATTCGGCGTCGCGGAGGTCGTCGAGCTGGGACGAGCACTGGGACGGCTGCCCGAACGGCTGCTCGTGTTCGGGATCGAGGGCACGGCGTTCAGCGCAGGCGACGAGCTCACTCCGGCGGTGGCGGCCGCAGTCGAGCCGCTCGCGGCGGAGCTGCTCGCGGAGGCAGGATGCACGAGCACGCGCTGATGCAGGACCTCGTCGCGGAAATCGAGCGGCTCGGCCGTTCCGAGCGTGCGCGCCGGATCACCCGCGTCGACGTCCGGCTGGGCGCCCTCTCGCACTTCACCCCGGCGCACTTCCGCGAGCACTTCGCCGACGCCTCCCGCGGCACGCTCGCCGAGGGTGCGGCCGTGCACGCCGAGCTCGACGCCGACGTGCACGCGCCCCGCGCGACGGGCGTCGTGCTCGAGAGCGTGGAGGTGGAAGCCTGATGTGCCTCGGCGCGATCGCTCGACTCGAAGAGGCCTGGGAGGAGGGAGGCACACGCGTCGGCCGGCTCGCCGGCGGCGCCGTCGTCTCGCTCGCCTTCGTCCCCGACGCGCGTGCCGACGACCACCTGCTCGTCCACCTCGGCGTCCCCGTCGAGGTGCTCGAGCCCGAGACCGCAGAGCAGGCGCTCGCCCTGCAGGAGGAGCTCCGATGACCACCCGTGCCACAGGAATCGCGCTCGCCTTCGTCACCGCCGTCGTCAGCGGTGTCGCCGTGTACGTGAACTCGCGCGGCGTCGCGCACTTCGACGACGCGACCGTCTACACGACGGCGAAGAACCTGCTCGCGGGGGCGCTCCTCCTCGCGCTCGCGCTGCCACTGCTCACCGGGCCGAGCACATCGAGAGGCCGTGTCACACGGCCCGCGACGCGGCGCCAGTGGCTGGGGGTCGTGGCCGTCGCGTGCATCGGCGGCAGCGTCCCGTTCGTCCTTTTCTTCGAGGGGCTCTCACGCGCCGACGCGACGCAGGCCGCCTTCATCCACAAGACGCTCATCGTCTGGGTCGCGCTCCTCGCCGTCCCGCTCCTGCGCGAGCGGCTCGGGCCTGCGCACGTGGCCGCGATCGGGCTCGTGCTCGCTGGCCAGGCCTGGCTCGCGGGTGGGGTCGGGACGGTCGCGTTCGGCGCCGGCGAGACCATGATCCTGGCGGCGACTCTGCTGTGGGCGGTCGAGGTCGTGCTCGCCAAGCGACTGCTCGACGTGCTGGCGCCGCCCACACTTGCGGCGGCGCGGATGGCGATGGGAGTGGTCGTTCTCATCGGCTGGCTCGTGTTGACGCGCCGAGTGGGCGACCTACTCGCGCTGGGCGCCGAGCAGTGGGGCTGGGCCGCCCTGACCGGGCTCCTGCTCGCCGCCTACGTCGCGACGTGGTACGCGGCGCTTGCGCGCGCGCAGGCCGTCGACGTGACCGCCGTGCTCGTCTTCGGCGCGGTCGTCACCGCCCTGATCGCGAGCGCGGCCGACGGCGCGGCGCTCGACCCGGTCGGCCTGATCCTCGTCACCGCAGGCGCCGCGCTCATCGCGCTGGCTGCGCTGCGGCGGCCGAGCGGGCAGGTGGTTGCGTCATAACTGCCGGACCGCTCCTCTTCGCCCGCTACGCCTACCCGCCGAACGCGCTCGGCCTGTGCGGCGCGGACGAAACGCGGACGCTGCTCGAGTACGGCAGCGCGGGCGTCTCCGACGGGGGTCTCGCCGAACTCGCCCGCACATTCGAGGGCGCGTGGCCGTATCTCGAGCTGATCGCGGGCTCGAACGGGATCGCGGACCCGCTCGACCCTCGTGTCGTCGAGGCGTACTGGGTCGGCAACGAGCTGCTCGACCGCGTCTCGCCCGGCTCGCTCGCCCGCCACGTCGAGGATCGGTTCCGCGGCCGGATCGGGCGCAGCTGGAGTCACCTCCTGGACGTGGTCGCGGCCGGTGCGGCGCCGCACCACACCTTCCACGTCTTCGCGGTCTATCCGTGGCTGGGACTCCTGCGGACGGGGGTCGTCGACGAGCCGCTCCGCGTGCTCGACCTTTGCCGGACGACCCCCGCCCTCGTCGGCTCGGTCGGCGACGACTCCCTGCACGTCTCGCTGCGGCCGCTCACCTGGAGCGGGCGCCGACTGGAGCGCGGCCCGTGGACCACGCGTGAGGTCCGCTGGCGCCAGGACGGCCTTGCCATGCTCACCGCGCCCTCGCCCGGAGACTGGGTCTCCCTGCACTGGGACGTCGCCTGCGACCGGCTGACACCCCAGGCGGCGGCCACTCTCGACCGCGCGACGAGGCGTGCACTGAGGGCCGTCGACGCCTCGTCTGCGGCGGTCGCGGCGCTCGCCTAACGGAAGCGTCCGAATCCACCTCTGTACATTTCCCGCGGCCCAGCACCGCTCGTGAACCCCACAACCTCATCCCCCGAGTCAACCGACCTCGCCCGCAGCGTCGCGATCATCATGGACGGCAACGGCCGCTGGGCGGAGCGGCGCGGACTGCCGGTGGCCGACGGTCACCGCGAGGGCACCCGCGCTCTCCGGCGGACCGTCGAGGCGGCGATCGACCTCGGCGTGCAGTCGCTCGCCGTGTACGCGTTCTCGACCGAGAACTGGACGCGGCCGGCCGACGAGGTCGAGTCGCTGATGGAGATCTTCGGCGAGACGATCGAGCGCGAGCTCCCCGACCTCGCCCGGCAGGGCGTCCGCACCCGCTTCATCGGCCGCCGCGACCGGGTGCCGGGCTGGCTGCTGGAGCGGATGGGGACGCTCGAGGCCGAGACCGCGGCGAACGACCGACTGTCGCTCTGGATCGCGTTCGACTACGGCGGGCGCGCCGAGCTGGCCGACGCTGCGCGCAAGCTGATCGAGGCGGGCGTCCGTGCCGAGGACGTCGACGAGGAAGCGTTCGGCGCACAGCTGTACGCGCCGGAGCTGCCAGACCCCGATCTGCTGATCAGGACCTCGGGTGAGCTGCGGCTCTCCAACTTCCTCCTCTGGCAGCTCGCCTACGCCGAGCTCGTCTTCGTCGACACGCTCTGGCCCGACTTCGGCGAGAGCGACCTTCGCCAGGCACTCGCGGACTACGCGACGCGGCGGCGTCGCTTCGGCGGTCGATGAGCGTCGCTCGCATCCTGCTCGCTCCCGTGGGGGAACTTTCACGTTCCCCCACGCCCCCTAAAGTTCAAGGGGCCAAGACCCCTTGAGCAACTTCCTCTCGCGCGTGCTCGTCACCGTCGTCGGCGTTCCCGTCGTCCTCTACCTCGTCTACCTCGGCGACTGGTGGCTCTTCGGCCTGGCCGCCTTCGCCGTACTGATCGCGCTGCACGAGCTCTACGTGATGGCGAGATCGCTGCGCCCGCTGGTGCTGGCCGGCTACGCCGGCGCGCTGACGACGCTGGTCGGAGGCCAGCTCGGCGGGCCAGAGTGGATGCTCGGCGGCTTCATGCTCACGCTCGTGCTGGCGTTTCTGCTCTACGGGATTTCGGAGACGCGCCAGCCCGCGACGGTGACGATGAGCGTGACGGTGATGGGCGTCGCCTGGATCGCTCTCGGGCTCGGGCATCTGCTCCTGCTCCGGGACGTGCCCGAGCACGGCCGGCTCGCCGTCTTCACCGTCCTGCTCGCCGTCTTCGCCGACGACACCGCGGCGTACCTGATCGGCCGGCTGTTCGGCCGTCACAAACTGGCGCCCTCGCTCTCACCGGGGAAGACCTGGGAGGGCTTCGTCGCGGGCACGCTCGCAGCGATCGCCGTCGCCTTCTTCGCGCTCTACGAGCAGGACTTCCTCTCGATCCCCGAGTCGATCGTGCTCGGTGCCGCGATCGCGCTCGCGGGGGCGACGGGCGACCTCTTCGAGTCGGCACTGAAGCGTGACCTGCAGGTGAAGGACTCCGGCCAGCTGCTCGCCGGCCACGGCGGCATGCTCGACCGGATCGACTCGCTGCTCTTCGCCTCGGTGGCGGCCTTCTACGTGGTCATAGCCTTGTCGTAGGGCACACTGTGACCGTGAAGCGGATAGCGCTGCTCGGCGCCACCGGCTCGATCGGCCGGCAGGCGATCGAGGTCGTGGAGCGGAACCCGGAGCTCGAGCTCTGTGCTCTCGCATCGGGCTCGTCCGACCTGACGGCGCTGGCCCGGGAGCACGGGGTGGCGCAGACGCAGGTGGGCGGCGACATGACGAAGCTGCTGGAGGCGGCCGAGCCGGACGTCGTCCTGAACGCGATCGTCGGCTTCGCCGGCGTCGGCGCGACGCTCTGGGCGCTCGAGCGCGGCGTCACGCTCGCGCTCGCGAACAAGGAGAGCCTCGTCGCCGCCGGCGCGCTCGCGCTCGTCGCGAAAGAGCGAGGTGGAGGGCAGCTGCTGCCTGTCGACTCGGAACACTCCGCCCTCTTCCAGTGCCTCGAGGGCCGTGGCCCCGGCACGGTCGACTCGCTCGTGCTGACCGCCTCCGGTGGGCCGTTCCGCGGCCGCAGCCGCGACGACCTCCAGGGCGTGACGGTGGACGAGACGCTCGCCCATCCGACCTGGAGCATGGGGCCGAAGATCACCGTCGACTCGGCCACGCTCGCGAACAAGGGACTCGAGCTGATCGAGGCCCACTTCCTCTTCGGGGTCCCGTACGACCGGATCGAAGTCGTGATCCACCCGTCCTCGATCGTCCACTCGCTCGTGCGCTTCCGCGACGGTGGGGCGCTCGCGCATCTCGGCTACCCGGATATGACCGTGCCGATCTCGTTCGCGCTCACCCATCCCGAGCGTGCCGCGACGGACGTGCCCAGGCTCGACCTCGCCGCCGGCCTGACCCTCGAGTTCGGCGCACCCGACCTGGAGACGTTCCCGCTCCTCGCGCTCGCGCGCAGCGCCGGCGAGGCGGGCGGGACGTACCCGGCCGTCCTCAACGCGGCCAACGAGGTTGCGGTCGCGGCCTTCCTCGCCGGCCGGCTCCCCTTCCTCGGGATCGCCGAGTTGGTCGAGTCCACGCTCGAGTCAGCCGACGGCGCCCCTGCGCACGACCTCGCAGAGCTCGTCGAGGCGGACGCGGAGGCACGCCGGCTCGCGAGCCGCGGAGTGGTCGTGGCATGAGCATCTTCGTCTCGCTGCTCGGGCTCGCGTTCCTGATCCTGATCCACGAGGCCGGTCACTTCTTCGTCGCCCGCGGCGTCCGGATGAATCCGCGCAAGTTCTATCTCGGCTTCCCGCCCGCGATCGTGAAGACGAAGCGAAACGGGATCGAGTACGGAGTGGGGGCGATCCCGCTCGGCGGCTACGTAAAGATCCCCGGCATGCACCGGCCCGCGGCGGGCGACCTCGACTACCACTTCGCCCGCGCCATCGAGGAGGCACCCCCGCTCGGGCGGTCCGTCGGCGATCTCAGGCGTCACCTGGAAGAGAACGACTACGCCGGCGCCGTCGGAGCCCTGGAGCGCGTCCGGGCCGCACTTCCCGACGCCTCGCTCTCGCCGCTCGCTCAGCGCTCGGCCGAGCGAGGGCTGTCGGAGATCCAGGACTCGCTCGCGCCGGACGCGTACTGGCGGGCGCCGACGTGGAAGCGGGTCGCCGTCATCTTCGCCGGGCCGGCTGCGAATCTCGTCCTCGCGATCGTCATCTTCGCCGCGCTCTTCATGTCGCTCAGCGGCAGCTACCGGCTCGGGTTCGAGCTCCGCGGCACGACCGACAGTGTCACCGCCACCGTCAACGACGTGCTCGCCGACTCGCCCGCGGCAGCTGCCGGGATCCAGGCGGGCGACCGGATCGTCGCGATCGACGGGAAGCAGGTCGACGGGGAATCGATCCGCCCGACGATCCAGGACTCGCGCGGCGCGCCCGTGACGGTGACCGTCGAGCGCAACGGGAAGACGGTCGAGCTCCAGCCGGTCCGGCCCGAGAAGTCCGAGGAGTTCGGCGTCGTGGGCGCGGTCGGCGAGTCGTTCCAGGTGACGTGGGAGGTGACGCAGGAGATCGGACGCTCGGTCGGGCGGCTCGTGACGGGCGACGGAAGCGACGTCTCCAGCCCCGTCGGGATCGTCCAGGGCTCATCCGAGGCAGTCGATCAGGGCACGGACACCTACCTCTGGGTGCTCGGCCTGATCAGCCTCTCGCTCGCGCTCCTGAACCTGCTGCCGCTGCTGCCGCTCGACGGCGGCCACATCGCCTTCTCGCTGATCGAGGGGATCCGCGGTCGCGCGGTCGCGCGCGAGGTGTACGAGCGCGTCTCCGTCGTCGGGATCGCCGTCGTGCTGCTCCTGTTCTTCATCGGGCTGACGAACGACATCGGCCGGCTGGGTTCCTAGCGCAAGCTGAGCATCCGCTCACGCGGACGCTGATCGCGCGAAGATCCCCGAGGGGCCGCTTGCGCGGCCCGGAATCTCGCTCTCGATACGCTGTCTCGATGGCTTCGGAGGTCGGGATCAAGGTCGGCAGCGTCGCGATCGGGGGTGGCGCGCCGGTCGTCGTCCAGTCGATGACGTTGACCCCGACGCGCGACGTCGAGGCGACGACGGCCCAGATCGCCGCGCTCGCCTCGGCCGGCTGCGAGGTCGTCCGCTGCGCCGTCCCGAAGACAGAGGACGCGGAGGCACTCGCCCGGATCGTCCGGCTCAGCCCGATTCCCGTCATCGCCGACATCCACTTCAACGCCAGCCTCGCGCTGAAGTCGATCGAGTCCGGCGTCGCCGCCGTCCGGATCAACCCCGGCAACATCGGCGGCCCGGACAGGGTCGAGCAGGTGGTGACAGCGGCGAAGAAGGCCGGGATCCCGATGCGGATCGGGGCCAACTCCGGCTCGCTGCCGAAGCACCTGCACGAGCTCGCCCAGACCGACCAGGCCGAGGCGCTCGTCGCCGCGGCGATCGAGGAGGTGGAGCTGCTCGAGCGGCTCGACTACCGCGACTTCAAGATCTCGGTCAAGTCGACGCACGTGCCGACGATGATCCGCGCCTACCGGATGCTCGCCGCGAAGGTGCCGTATCCGCTCCACCTCGGCGTCACCGAGGCGGGGACGCCGTTCTCGGGCTCGATCAAGAGCGCTGTCGGGATGGGCGCGCTGCTGTCGGACGGGATCGGCGACACGATCCGGGTCTCGCTCACCGCCGACCCGGTCAAGGAGGTCGAAGCCGCGTTCGAGATTCTGAAGGCGCTCGGCCTGCGCGAGCGCGGGCCGGTGATGATCTCGTGCCCTTCCTGCGGCCGCGACAACGTCGGCGTCGAGAAGCTCGCGGTCGTGGTCGAGGAGCGGCTGCGTGAGTACCCGCAGGCGTTCGAGGTGGCGGTGATGGGCTGCGCCGTCAACGGACCGGGGGAGGCCGGCGATGCCGACTTCGGGATCGCAGGCGGCCGCGACGTCGGCTTCATCTACGCGCACGGCCGCGTGTTGAAGAAGGTCAGCTCCGACATCCTGATCGACGAGCTCTTCTTCGAGGTCGACCGCTGGATCGAGGCCGGGATGCAGCGCCCGAAGCGGCTGAAGATGGCGAAGCCGGCCGCGCTCGCGATGGCAGAGGCTTCGCTCATTCCACTGGACTAGTCTGCGCGGATGATCGCGCGCGCCTCCCAGCTCTTCCTGCCGACCCTGCGCGACGCGCCGGCCGACGCCGAGGCGCTGTCGCACAAGCTGCTCGTCCGCGGCGGCTACATCCGTCAGCTCAGCGCCGGCCTCTGGACGTTTCTGCCGCTCGGCTGGCGCGTGCACCGGAAGGTGGAGCAGATCGTGCGCGAGGAGATGGACGCGATCGGCGCGCAGGAGATGTTCGCGCCGGTACTGACGCCCGCCGAGCTCTGGATCGCCTCGGGGCGCTACGGCATCCCCGAGCTCTTCAAGCTCGAGGACCGAAACGGCCGCGACTACATCTTGCCGCTCACACACGAGGAGACGTTCGCGTTCCACGCAGCCGAGCTCCAGAGCTACCGGCAGCTGCCGCAGTCCTGGTACCACTTCCAGACGAAGGGCCGAGACGAGCCGCGGCCCCGTGGGGCGCTCCTGCGCGTCCGCGAGTTCATCATGAAGGACTCGTACTCGTTCGACCGCGACGAGGCCGGCCTCGACGTCAGCTTCGAGGCGCACAGGGGCGCCTACGAGCGCATCTGGAAGCGCTGCGGCCTCGAGACGTACGGCGTCCAGGCCGAGAGCGGGATGATGGGCGGCAGCGAGTCGCTCGACTACCTGGCGCCGTCGGGCTCGGGCGAGAACACGCTCGTCACCTGCGAGAACGGCGACTACGCGGCTGACCTGGAGATCGCGCGCGGCGTCCCGCGGGCGCCTGAGTTCCCCGACCCGCTCGATGCGCCCGCCGAGGTCGAGACGCCGGACACGCGTACCTGCGAGGCGCTCGCCGAGCTGCTCTCGATCGATCTCGCCGCGACCTCGAAGGCACTGCCAGTGATGCGTGAGGACGGCACGCTCGTGCTCGCGCTGCTCCGCGGTGACGACCGGCTCGAGGAGGCGAAGCTGCTGAGCGTGCTCGGATCTGACTTCCGTCCCGCGACCGACGAGGAGATCATCGCCGGCTTCGGGGCCGAGGGCGGCTCGCTGGGGCCGGTCGGCTTCGCGGGGCCGGTGATCGCGGACGAGGCGCTCCGGGAGGGCCAGTTCGTCGCCGGCGCGAACCGCACCGGCTGGCACCTGCGCGGCGTCGCGGCGGGCCGCGACTACGAGCCCGAGTTCGCAGACCTCCGGCAGCCGAGGGAAGGAGACGACTGCCCTGTCTGCGGGGGCAAGCTGGGCTTCCAGACGGCGATCGAGGTCGGCCACATCTTCAAGCTGGGTACCCGCTACTCGGAGGCGTTCGGGGCCAAGTACCTGGACGAGAACGGGGTCGAGAAACCGATGGTGATGGGCTCGTATGGGATCGGCCCCGGCCGCGTGCTCGCCGCAGCGGTCGAGCAGCACGGGGGCGAGGACGGGATGGTCTGGCCGCGCGAAATCGCGCCGTACGACGTCCACGTCGTCGTGCTCGGCTGGGACAACCCGGAGCTCGTCGGGATCGGCGAGGAGGTCGCCGCGTCGCTCTCCGCGGAGGGTCTCGACGTGCTGCTCGACGACCGCGAGTTGCGACCTGGCGAGAAGTTCGCGGACGCCGACCTGATCGGCTGCCCGCTCCGGGTCACGGTCGGCAAGAAGACGCTCGAGGACGGCGCAGTCGACCTGAAGGACCGCGTCGCCGGCGAAGAATCCCGAATTGCGCGTTTAGACGTCGCAAAACGGGTAGTCGCTCGTTGATGGCTCGCAGGCGGAAGTTCAGCGAGGAGGACTTCGGGCGCACCATCGAGCGCCTGATGGGGGAGACGGGGCTGACGTACAGGGGTCTCGCTGCCAAGACCGGCCTCTCGGCCGGCTACCTCAACCACCTCGTGCACGGGAACCGGCCCGTGCCGTCGAAGGACGTCGTCGCGCGCCTCGCGACTGCGCTCGGCGTCGAGCCGGAGCACTTCCGCGAGTACCGCCTGCGCGTGATCGCCGACCGGCTCGAGGAGCGGCCCGACCTCGTCGACCGGCTCTACCGGCGCCTCGCGATCTAGAGCGTCCCGCCTAGCCGCGCGGGAGGATCAGCTCGAAGCAGGCGCCGCCCTCGCTCGGTGTGTAGAGCAGCTCGCCCCCGTGCGCGTTCGCGTACGCCTTCGCGATCGCTAGCCCGAGGCCGCTGCCCTGCCCGCTCGTGCCTCGCTCGAACCGGTCGAAGAGCCGCGGCACCAGTTCGTCGGGGACGCCCTCGCCGGCGTCCGAGACGACGATCCGGATGAAGTGGTCTCGCTGGCTCGCCTCCACCCGGATCGGCGGCTTCCCGTAGCGGGAGGCGTTGGCGACCAGGTTGGAGACCACGCGGTCGAGCACGAGCGGATCGGCGACGACCGCGACGCCGGGGTCGACGTCGAGGCTGACCACGCCGGGCGCCGTCGCCTCCACGACCTCCTCGAGCACCTGCCGCAGCACGAGCGGCTGGGGAACGATGGTGACCGAGTGCGCGTCGAGTCGGGAGAGGTCGAGCAGCTGCTCGATCAGGCGGCGCATCCGGTCCGCTTGCTCCCAGGCGGTCTGCTCGAGCTGGCGGCGGACGATGTCGTCGAGCGTGCCCTCGCGCTCGCGCAGCGTCGTCAGGATCCCGTAGACGGCGGTCGCCGGCGTCCGCAGCTCGTGCGAGGCGACGGCGACGAAACTGAGTTTCAGCTCGTCCAGCGCGATCATCTCGTCGTGGACGCGCGCCTTCTCGATCGCGACCGCGAGGCGCTCGGCGACGAGCTGAAGCAGCTCGGTGTCGTCACGCGTGAACAGGCGGGGGGTCAGCGTGCCGACGTGCAGCACGCCGATGACGTGTTCGCGAACGGCGAGCGGCACGCCGAGCAGGGACTTGATCCCTTTCTCGCGCAACAGCGGGTTGTACACGTCGGCGTGATCGACGTCGGCGAGGCCGATCGGCCGGCCCTCGGCCGCGATCCGGCCGGCGAACCCCTTTCCGAGCGGGATCCGGATCCCCTGCTCGACCTCCTCCTCGAGTCCGACCGCAGCGCGGGCGACGAGGTCGCGCCGCTCCGCGTCGACGAGAAGCACGGCGCACGTGTCGACGCTGAGGATCGCACGGATGCGGTCGAGGAGCTCCGCGAGGAGCGCGTCGAGCTCGAGATGAGCGAGGCTCGCGTCGACGATCGCCTGCACGTGCTCGAGCCGTGCCCGGGCCGCCTGCTCGGACTCGAGTGCTCGCGCATGAGCGAGCGCGATCGCGACCCGGTCGGCGGCAAGCTGGAGCAGGTCGACGTCCTCACGCGTGAAGTGGCGGCGCTTCAGCGTGCCGACGTGGAGCACGCCGATCGGCCTGCCCTCGACGACGAGCGGCACACCGGCCAGGCTGGCGATCCCCTTGCGGCGAATCAGCGGATTGAGGACGTCGGCGTGCTCGACGTCGGGGAGCACGACGGGCCGCAGCTCGGCGGCGACCCGTCCGGCGAACCCCTTGCCGACGGCGATGTGGAAGCGCTGCTCCAGTTCCTCCTCGATCCCAAGGGCCGCATAGGCGACGAGCTCGTGTCGCTCCTCGTCGAGCAGCAGGATCGCGCAGGTGTCGGTGTCGAGCAGGGTGCGGACGCTGTCGAGCAGGTCGTCGGAAGCGTGGAGCCCGGCGTACGCGAGCGCAGCGTCGGTGACAGCCTGCAGCCGGTGGAACCGGTGCCCGTGAGCCCCCACGGCCGAAGGATGTCAAACGTCTCGCGCGTGTGCGAAAACGCGAGTAGCCACGAGCACCCGCAGGCGCGGCC
>DASQKK010000015.1:0-5977 GCA_035630545.1 Gaiellaceae bacterium | reverse complement strand
CCGCCTCGCACCGCGCCTACGACCTGGTCCGGAAGCCCTGGGCGAAGCAGAACCGCCTGCTCGGCCCGCGCTCGTTCGCCCGCCTCTTCCCCGGCGAGGTGCGGATCGTCAACCTCGGGCTCACCCTGGTCGCCGTTGTCGGCTGACCGCATCCCGCGCTGGGCGCTCGTCGCCTTCATCGTCGCGCTCCCGCTCCACAACCTGGTCATGGCCGAGCTCTGGGACGTCGGCGTCCGCGGGTTCGCGCTCGACGTCGTCTCGGCCTGGAAGGAGGTGCTGCTCGCCGCCGCGCTGGCCGTCGTCGTCTGGCGCCGGCGCGGAATCCCGTTCAAGGCGACCGCCGTCGACTGGCTCGCCCTCACGTACGCCGCGTTCGTCGTCCTCTACGCGCTGATCCCGCAGGACTGGCTCGGCGGCGACGCCTCGGCGCGCGGGATCCTCTACGGCGTTCGGCACGACCTGACCCCGGTCGCCTGCTACTTCCTGGGCCGCAGCCTCACCCTCTCGGCACGTGACCGCCGGATCGCCGGCGGGCTGATCCTCTGCGCCGCCGCCGTGGTCGCCGCCTGGGGGCTCGTCGACATCTACGCCGTCTCGCTGCAGACCTGGCGCGACTCGGGCGTGCCCGGCTGGTTCCAGGAGCAGCTCGGGCTCGAGTACCGCGGTCTCTCCGGCCTGCCCGAGAACTGGGTCTACAACCCGGGCGACGAGCGGCCTCTGCGCCGGCTCGTCTCGACGTTCCTGAGCCCGCTCGCGACCGCGTACCTGCTCCTCGCCGCGATCCTCGTCGCCGCCACGTGGCGGCGCGACTCGCGCTGGCTGCCCTGGCTGATGGCGCTGCTCGCGATCGGCCTGCTCTTCACGTACTCGCGGACGACGATCGCGGCGCTCGCCTTCGGGCTCGTCGCGCTCGGCTACGCGGTGCGGAGCTGGTGGCCCGTCGCGGCCGCAGCCGTCTTCATCGCTGCCGCGTTCTTCTTCGTCCGCGCGTACCCCGACATCGCCCCCGAGACGCGGTTCACGCCCGAGGAGCTCGCGATCCAGCGCGCCGGCGGCCAGAAGGAGCCGACGAGCAGGAGCCCGCTCGACCCGGGCGAATCCTCAATCGACAGCCACCTGGACAGCCTCCGCGACGGGATCGAGACGATCGTCGAGCACCCCTACGGCTATGGCGTCGGCAACGCCGGCGTGACTGCGAAGCGCACCGACCGCGAGATCAAGGCCGGCGAGTCGACCTACACGGAGCTCGGGGTCGAGCTCGGCCTCCTCGGCATGCTTGCGTTCATCGCCTGGAATGTCGCGCTCGTCGGCGTCGTGCTCCGCCGGGAGCCGTGGCTCGGAGCCGCACTCGCCGCCGTGCTCGTGCTCGGGATCCAGACGGATGTGATCGGCGTCCACTGGCTCGCCTTCGTGCTCTGGACGCTGGCGGGTGAGCGTGCGTAGACCCTTCAGGCGAGCGGGCTTCCCGCCGATAAGGCACCTGGTGGATGCGGCACCAGACACCCGGCGTCAACTCGGCCAGATCATGGTCGACGAGGGCTTCCTGACGGAAGACCAGCTTCTGGACGCCCTCGCGGAGCAGAGCCGGAGCGGGACGCCCCTCGGAAAGGTGCTCGTCGACCTCGGCTTCGTCTCTCCCGGGGCGGTCGCCAACGCCCTCGCCGAGCAGCACGGCGGCCTCCTGCGCACCGAGTACGGGACGAGCGCCGGCCTGCGCGAGATGGCCGGCCGCGCGCCGATCCGTACCGAAGCGCCGCAGCCGACGCTGCCGATGCCGGCCGCCCCTGTGCAGCCGCAGCCGGCCGCGCCGGCGCCGCTCGGCTCCGGTCTCCGGCTCGCCGGCCCGGCCCCCGAGGCGCCGCCGGCGGAAACATCTGCGCCTGCGCCGGCCGAGCCGTCCGCAGCGGTCGCGCCCCAGCCCGAGCCCGCCCCCGATCTTGCACCGGCGCCCGAGCCCGCACCCGAGCCTGCACCGGCGCCCGAACCGGCCGCCGAGGCCGCGCCCGCGCCGGAACCCGAGCCCGTGTCTGCACTGCAGCCCGAGCCGGCGGTCTCCTCTGCCGCCGAGGCCCGGATCCAGGAGCTCGAGTCGCAGCTGCACGCCGTTCTGACGGAGCGGAACTCGCTGGCCCAGAGCTTCAACGAGCTGCAGGCGCGGCTGAGCGACGCCGCCCAGGCGCACGCGGCTGGAATCGACGCCGAGGTGCAGGAGCGCGTCGGCGCCCTCGAGAGCCAGCTGCAGGCCGCCGCAGCAACTCGAGAGGAGCTCGAGCGGACACAGCAGCAGGCGGCCGCGCGGATCGCTGAGCTGGAGGGGCACCTCGCCGAGACGACCGAGAGCCGAGCGCAGCTCGATCGGGAGCTCGAGGCGCTCCGCACTGCTGCAGCCGACGGCAACGCGGCGCTCGAGGCCGAGCTTGAGGAGCTCCGCGCGCGCGGCAACGAGGATTCGAGCGCCGAGCTGCACGAGCTCGCCGCCCAGCGCATGGCAGCCGAGGAGCGCGGACAGGCGCTCGAGCACGATCTGGCGCAGCTGCGCGAGCAGCTCGACGCAGCGCTGCAGTCGGCCGCGGCGGAGAAGGACTCAGAGGCTGCCCGGGTCGCGCAGCTCGAGGCGGAGCTTGTCGCGTTGCGCGAGCAGCCGCCGAGCCCGGACGAGGGCCTCGTCGCCCAGGTCTCGGGCCTGAACGACGCGCTCGAGGCCCTGACGGCCGAGCGCGACGCCGCGCTCGCGCGCGCCACCGCCCTCGAGCCCGAGGTCGAGTCGCTCCGCGACCAGCTCCGCGATGCCGTGGAACAGATCCCCGGCGACGGGCCGCGGGCCGACGTCTCCGAGCTGCGCCGCCAGCTCGCCACGCGCGAGCGGCGCCTCGCCGAGAGCGTCGGCGAGATCGCGAAGATGAACCGCGAGCACCGCGCGCTGCTCCAGCTCGTCGAGCGCCAGTTCCAGCTCGAGGACACTGCGACGGCGATGCCCGAGCCGCAGACCGAGGCGGCGCACGTCCTGTTCGTCCCCTCCGCCACCGGCTACACCCTGCTCGAGCGGGACGGGGTCCCGCCCGAGGCGGGCGATATGGTCGAGGTGGACGGCGCTCGCTATGTGGTTCGCCGTCACGGCCCCTCGCCGCTGCCCGGCCCCAGGCGCCGCTGCGCCTACCTCGAGCGCGCCTGACGCTTCTTCGCGGCGGGCTTGGACCTCGGCTCGGCCATGATCTCCGTCTCGGCCTGCTGCTCGTCCCGCGTCAGCGGCTCGTCCTCGGCCGGAGGCTCCGGCTCGGTTGCAACCTCCGTCGGCGGCGCGGGCTGGATCACCTCGGTCGGCACGACCGTCGCCCGCCGCTTCCGCGTCTGACGGCGCGCGTCCTCGACGGCCCGCCGCAGCGCGAGCTCGTTCGAGGCCATCCGCTCGTCGAGCTCCTTCGCGGCCGCCTTCAGCTCGTCGGCGCGGCCGTCGTCGGAGTAGAAGGAGGTCCCGAGCTGGCGGACCTTGGCGTCGCGCTGCCGCCGGAGCGTGAACTGCTCCTTGCGTAGCCGCGCCACGTCCCGGCCTGCCCGCGACCAGGCCGAGACCGACTCGACCGCGAAGCCCGCCTCGTCGCGGACCCGGTCGGCGGTGCTCACCCCAAGCTTGGCGATCGACGTGTCCGGCCAGCGTCGCGCGCCGGCGAGGAAAGCGGGGAGGAGGCAGAACGCGATCACGATCGCGACGATGCCCGCGACGAGGTAGCCGGTCGCGGCCAGGACGATCCCGACCACCAGCAGCAGGGCCGCCGCCGAGAGCACGAAGACCGGGGTCCCGAGGCCGAAGTAGCGCGGTTCGGCGTGCTGGACGTCGATCGGGACCTCGCGGACGTCCGGCGGCGGCGCATCGGTGCGGCGGCCGCAGGAGGGGCAGAAGGTCGCGTCTGCGGGCAGGGTCGCGCCGCAGTGGGAACAGGAGTCCACGCGGGCGTTTTCTCCCGCCGGCGGATGTCTAAAACGCCGCTTGAGCAGCACTACGCGCAGTTCTAGCCTTCAGGACATGGCTCGCCTGGCCATCGTCGCCGCAGTCGTCCTGCTCGCGGGGTGCGGGGGCGATGAGGAAGAGACGTTCCCGCAGGGGAGCGAAGCGGTCGAGATCGATCCTTCGCGCTTCAGCTCCGAGATCGACAACCCGTTTTGGCCGATGACGCCCGGAACGGTGTGGATCTACCGCGACGGCGACCAGCGCGTCGAGGTCCGGGTCACGAATCGAACACGATCCATTATGGGGGTCGAGACGCGCGTCGTTCACGACCTCGTGACCGAGAACGGCGTCCCGGTCGAGGACACGTTCGACTGGTATGCCCAGGACGACGACGGCAACCTCTGGTACTTCGGCGAGGAGACGACCGAGTTCGAGGACGGTGAGCCGATCGGTAACGCGGGCGCTTGGGAGGCGGGAGTCGACGGCGCTCTGCCGGGGATCGCCCTGCCGGCCGAGCCAAGGGTGGGGATGACCTACCGTCAGGAGTACTACGCCGGCGAGGCCGAGGACCGAGCCAGGGTGCTGAGCCTCGACGAGTCGGTCAGCGTCCCCTTCGGTGACTTCACCGGCGCGCTCCAAACCGAGGACACGACACCGCTCGAGCCGGACGTCGTCGAGCACAAGTTCTACGTCCCCGACATTGGCCCGGTGCTCGCCGTCCAGGTGAAGGGCGAGAGCGGGCGGGAGGAGCTCGTCAGCCTCTCCCGCCCGTAGAGCTCAGGAGTGGCCGAAGCGGATGTCCGGCAGGATCCGGTCGAGCCAGCGCGGCTGCGCCCAGGCCGCGGGGCCGAGCAGCCGCAGCAGCACCGGCATCAGCACGAGCCGGATCAGGGCGGCGTCGAGCAGGACGGCGACGCCGAGGATCACGCCCATCTCCTTCGGCGGCAGCGGCCCCGAGAGCGCGAAGGTGAAGAAGATCGCGACCATCACGCCCGCAGCAGCGAAGATCACGCGTCCCGAGTGAGCGACGCCGCCGACCATGGCGTCCTTCGCGTCGCCGGTGCGGTCCCAGTGCTCCTTCGCCGACGAGAGCAGGAAGACCGTGTAGTCCATCGAGATTGCGAAGATCATCGCGAAGAAGAACACCGGCCCCCAGGCGTCGAGGAAGCCCTGCGACTCGAAGCCGAGCAGACCCGAGCCGTTCCCCTCCTGGAAGATCAACCGTGCGACGCCGAACGCCGCCGCCGTGGCGAGCAGGTTCGTGACGACGCCCACAGCCGCGATCACCGGTGCCTGCAGCGCGAGCAGGAGGAGCAGGAATCCGAGCACGAGCACGACGCCGACGACGAGCGGCGTGCGCGCCGACAGCGCCTGCTCGAGATCGTGGTTCTCGGCGACCGAGCCACCGACGCGCGCCCCGGCGGGTAGTGCCGCGCGCAGGCGGTCGATCGTCTCCCCGACCGCGGGATCGGACGGGTCGACCGTGGGCACGGCCTGCAGCAGGGAGTTCGACGCCGACTCGCCCGTCACGGCGACCTGTGCGATCCCCGCGTCCCCACGGAGCACGTCGGCGGCCGCGCCGGCTGAGTCGCGCGGCACGACCACCTGGAGCGCCCCTGGCGCTCCGGGGCCGAAGGCGTCCTGGACGAGGTCGTAGCCGCGGCGCGACGAGTCCTCGGAGGGCACGACCTTGATCGAGGGCATCCCCGTCTTCAGCCCGACAGCAGGCAGCGCGAGCACGACGAGCAGGGCGGTGACGGCGAGCCCCCACCTGAGGGGGTGCCGCCAGAGCCGCTCCGCCCAGCGTGCGAATGCGGGGGAGCGGTGCTCGCCCGCGTGCACCCAGGAGAGCCCGAGCCGGTCGACCCTCGGGCCGAGCTTTGCGAGCACGGCCGGCAGCAGGGTCAGCGTCGCCGCCAGCACGAAGATCACGGAGAGCATGATCCCGAGCGCCATCGAGCGGAACGCGGGGCTCGGCACGAGCATGACTGCGGAGAGCGAGACCAGCACGGTCAGCCCGGAGAACAGCAC
>DASQKK010000014.1:0-2453 GCA_035630545.1 Gaiellaceae bacterium | reverse complement strand
TGACCTCGACCCTTGAGGCCGAGCCGGTCTGCGACCTGCGCCCGCGGGCGACCGGTGCTCGCATAGGCGCCGATCGTGGACGAGCCGCCCGTGATCATCATCGCGGGCACCTCGAGCGCGATCGTCGAGACGTTGAACCCGGAGAGCATGTCAACGCCGAACGCGTTCACGTTGTCGTTCGCGTCCTCCGCGGCCGTGAGAGCCGGAACCGGCCGGCGGAAGTTGAACGTGTCGAACACGCCGCCGAGGTCGATGTAGAACGGGTCCTGCCGCTGACCGGCGAAGATCTTCACACCGGGCTTCGGCTCGTTAATGCCCTGCGCCGCGAGCGCGTCGTAATTGGGCATCGTCCTCGGCCCGACGTTCGACGGCACTGCGATCAGACCACGTGCGATCCGCGTGCGGTGGTTCCCTTTGATCATCGTCACGTCGTAGCGCTGCCGCAGGCCGAGGCCTTCCGAACCTGGCCCGTCGAGGGCCGTGATCGGTGCAAACGGCCCTGCGCCGCCGAGATAGGAAAGGAACAGATCGGCGTCGTCGACCGTCCCGCGGATCTCGGTGCGGAACTTGAACTCGAAGCTGACGTCGTCCGCCCGTCCGTCCCGGTCGTTGTCGACGTGGAACGCGTAGGTGACGCTCGGGTCGAAGTTGTAGTAGTTGGGGCCGGAGCTCGGCTCCGCGCCCGGGTTGACGTTTGCCACGAGCACGACTTTGTCCTGGTTGCCCGGCTCGTAGCTTCGGAACATGAAGAAGTCGCTGATGTCCGCCGGGCCGTCCAGCGAAATGAGCGGCGCCTCGCGGTGACTTGCGGCAAACCCCGACTCGGGGCCCGTCCCACGTGCTGCGATGACCGCCAGCACGAGGCCGACCACCGCCAGCGTTAGCGCCACGGCCCTTCTACTGTCGATTCCCACTCCGTGCATAGCCATCCCTTCTCCTGACTGACCCCGTTGGGTTACGGCCCTGGTTCGCCCAGCGGCGGGAATCGGTTCGGAGTGCGACTAGGAGGGTTTGGCGGAATTGACTCGTCGCCGGGGTGCGATGGTCGTTCCGAGGCAAGGACGCAGGGAGTCCCAATGCTTTTCAGCATTGGGGCGACTGAGGACGCGGCCTCGGGGCGAGCAGCGCGGCCCGGCGGCTCAGATCTATTTCGCCAAACCCTCCTAGGCGGTGATGCGCGTGCCCGCGCGGCCCTCGAGGGCCGCCGAGAGCGCGTTCTGAGACGTGATCAGCGTCTCGCCGCCCGCGCGCGCGAGCTCGATCGCGGCCTCGACCTTCGGCCTCATCGAGCCGGCCGGTAGCTCGGGCAGGAGCCCCTCCGCCTCGTCGGCAGTCAGCTCACGCAGCTCTTCGGGGCTCTCCGTGCCGAAGGCGCGGTACACCGCCGGCACCTCCGTGAGGATCAGCAGCCGCGTCGCGCCGAGCTCCCTGGCGAGGAGCGCAGACGCGCGATCCTTGTCGATGACAGCGTCGATGCCCTTGTGCTTCCCGTCGCGGCTGGTGACCGGAATTCCACCGCCGCCACAGGCGACGGCGATCGCGCCGCTGGCGACGAGGGCCCGAATCGAGTCGAGCTCGACGATCTCGAGCGGGGTGGGGGAAGGGACAACGCGCCGGAACCCGCGGCCCGCGTCCTCCACGAGCTGCCAGCCGCGCTCCCGCTCCAGAGCCCCCGCCTGGTCGCCGCTGTAGAAGGGGCCGATCGGCTTGGTCGGCCGCTCGAAGGCGTCGTCGCTTGCATCGACCAGGACGTGGGTGAGCAGGCAGGCGACCGGTCGGCCGGCGGCGGGCGCGAGCTCGCTCTCGATCAGGGCGCCGATCTCGGCCTGCGTCTGGGCGACGGCGAGCCAGAGCGGCAACGGCGGCACCTCGTCGGCGGCGCGTTCCTGCCGGAGCAGCTCGTTTCCGACCTGGGGGCCGTTGCCGTGTGTGACCACGACGTCGCCCTCGCGCACGAGCGGCCCCAGCGCCGCGAAGGTGTCCCGGAGCGCGGCGAGTTGCTCGGCAGCGGTGCCCCGTTCGCCGGCCCGCACGAGTGCGTTGCCGCCGAGCGCGATGACCAGGGTCACGCTAACCGGTCGCGACGGCGGCCGGCTCGGGCTCGATGAGGCCGTGCTCGGCGAGCACGTCGGCGAGCGACGGCTCCCCGACCTCCTGCAGGCGATAGGTGACCCGCAGCGCGGGCCGGTCGAAGTCGATCAGCCGGCGGAGGTCGATCGGAGTTCCGATCAGAACGAGCTCCGGGTCGGCCTTCTTGATCGTCTCGCAAAGATCCTCGCGCTGTTTTTTCCCGTAGCCCATAGCGGGCAGGAGCGCGCCGACGTGCGGGTACTCGTCGAAGATCGCCTGGATCGAGCCGACCGCGTACGGTCGCGGGTCGACGAGCTCGGCGGCTCCGTTCGCCTTGGCCGCGAGGACGGCCGCGCCGTAGGTCATCTCGCCGTGGGTCAAGG
>DASQKK010000013.1:0-15868 GCA_035630545.1 Gaiellaceae bacterium | reverse complement strand
GATCGTCGCCGACGACGGCTCGCACGACTCGACCGCGCATGCGGCGGCGGTCGTAGGCGCGCGGGTGCTTCGGCTTCCGCACCGCGGCAAGGGGCAGGCGCTGACGGTCGCCGAGCTCGTGGCAGCGCCGGGTCGCCTGCTGCTCTGCGACGCCGACCTGCACGGCGACCTGCGACCGCTCCTCGACGGCGACGGCGACCTGACGGTCGCCGCGTTCGCGCGCAGGCAGGGCGGCGGCTTCGGGATCGCGAAGCAGACGGCGCGGCGGCTGATCGCGTGCGTGTCCGGGTTCGAGGCCCGGGAGCCGCTCTCGGGCCAGCGGCGGCTGACGCCGAAGGCCCGGACGGCCGTGTTCCCGGTGGCGGCCGGCTTCGGCTGCGAGACGGCGATGACGGCCGACGCGGCGCGCGCGGGGCTGGACATCACGGAGGTTCCCATCGACCTCGAACACCGCACCACGGGCCGCGACCTGCGGGGCTTCCTGCACCGAGGCCGTCAGCTCCGCGACATCCTGCTGGCGTTCGGCCCGCAGGGGCGCAACCACCGCGGCCTGCGGCTGCCGCTCGTCGGCTGGATCGTCGCCCTCGCCCAGCCGAGCCTGCTGCCGGTGGCGGCGATCGGCGTCGCCGACGACCTCTGGAGCGGGGAGGAGCGCGGCTTTCGCGCCCACGTGAGCGCCGGCGCGACGACGGGGATGCTCAAGCTCGTCGGGATCCCCGCCTACGCACTCTGGCGGACGCGCTCGTTCTCCGGAGCGATCCTCGTCGGTCTCTCCGCCAATCTCGTCAACCAGCTCGACACGAAGCCCGGACGGGCGCTCAAGGCCTATCTGCTGGCGTCGATTCCGCTCGGCGCGCCGAAGGCGATGGCCGTCCTGCTCGCGCCCTACGATCTTCGAGAGATGGCGATGCTGGGGGACTCCGGTTCGAACACGCTTGGGGCCGTGCTAGGTTTCGAGTCCGTGGGGAGGTTCACGGAGAGGCAACGCTGGAGCGCGATCGCGGCGCTCGCGGGCCTCACCCTCCTCGGCGAGCGACGGTCGCTCGGGAGCTACATCGAGCGGACGCCGGTCGTTCGCGACATCGACGCCTGGGGGAGGCAACCGTCTTGAGCGCCAACGAGACCGGGCAGACGAAGTACATCTTCGTCACCGGGGGCGTGGTTTCGGCGCTCGGCAAGGGCATCGTCGCCGCCTCGCTCGGTCGGCTGCTGAAAGCCCGCGGCCTGCGCGTGCAGGCACAGAAGTTCGACCCGTACCTGAACGTCGACCCCGGGACGATGAGCCCGTTCCAGCACGGCGAGGTCTTCGTCACCGAGGACGGCGCCGAGACCGACCTCGACATCGGCCACTACGAGCGCTTCGTCGACGAGAACATGTCCCGCAACGCGAGCCACAGCGCCGGCGCCATCTGGGACGCAGTCCTGCGCAAGGAGCGCAAGGGCGAGTTCCTGGGCGCCACCGTCCAGGTGATCCCGCACATCACGAACGAGATCAAGGCGCGGATCAAGCGGGCGGCGAAGGCGTCGCCCGTCGACATCGTCATCTCCGAGATCGGCGGCACCGTCGGCGACATCGAGTCGCTCCCGTTTCTCGAGGCGATCCGCCAGTTCCGGCGCGAGGTCGGCCAGGAGAACGTCCTCTACCTGCACTGCACCCTCGTGCCGTTCATCGAGGCGGCGGGCGAGCTGAAGACGAAGCCGACGCAGCACTCGGTCAACGAGCTGCGGCGCATCGGTATCCACCCCGACGTCATCGTCTGCCGCTCGCACGAGGAGCTGTCGCAGGACATCAAGGACAAGATCGCGCTCTTCGCCGACGTCGACATCCGCTCGGTGGTCGCGTCTCCCGACGTGTCCGATGTCTATCTCGTCCCGGCCGTGCTGCAGGCACAGGGGCTCGACGAGCTCGTCGTCCAGCGGCTCGGGATCGACGCGCCGCCCGCCGTGCTCGGCGAGTGGCAGGACCTGATCGACCGGATCGGGGAGCTCGGAAGTGATGAGCACAGGGAGGAGGTCACGATCGCATTGGTCGGCAAGTACGTGAAGCTTCACGACGCGTACCTGTCCGTGCACGAGGCGCTCAAGCACGCCGGCGTCCACCAGGGCGCGCGGGTTCGCGTCCAGTGGGTCGACGCCGAGGACATGTCCTACGAAGAGGCCGCCGAGCTGCTCGAGCAGGTCGACGGCGTGCTCGTGCCGGGCGGCTTCGGCTCGCGCGGCTGGGAGGGCAAGATCCTTGCCTGCCAGGTCGCGCGCGAGCGTGGGATCCCGTACCTCGGCATCTGCCTCGGCATGCACGTCGCCGTCTCCGAGTTCGCCCGCCACGTCGCCGGGCTCGACGGCGCCAACTCGACCGAGATGGATCCCGAGACGCCGTACCCGGTGATCGACCTGCTCCCCGAGCAGAAGGAGATCGAGGATCTCGGCGGCACGATGCGGCTCGGCGCGCAGGCGGTCGAGCTCGCCGAGGGCACCCGCACCCGCGACGTCTACGGCGAGGCCGTCGTCCACGAGCGCCACCGGCACCGCTACGAGGTGAACAACCAGTACCGCGACCAGCTGATCGCCGCCGGGCTGGTCGTCTCGGGGACGTTCCAGGAGGGCCGTCTCGTCGAGGTCATCGAGCTGCCCGACCACCCGTGGTTCGTCGCGAGCCAGTTCCACCCGGAGTTCAAGTCGCGGCCGACGAGGCCTGCGCCGCTCTTCCGCGAGTTCGTCGGGGCGGCCGCCGAGCGGCGGCGTGCTCGCGTCGGCGTGGCGCTGCGCGCCGCCGGCTAGTCGTCGGCGACGGGCCAGCCGACCGAGACGAAGAACGGCATCCCGGCCACCTGGGCCTCGTGGGCGCGGAACTCGATCTCGACCCGGCTCCCGTCCTTCCGCTGCAAGACGGTCCTGCCGTGCAGCCGCCGCGCGGTCAGGGCGCCGACGAGCTGCTCGTCCAGGTCGAGCTCGGGCGCCAGCTCGCGCGCGCTCAGCGCGAGCAGCTCCTCGCGGCTGTAGCCGAGGAGGGTGCAGGCGTATTGGTTGACTGCGATGTGACGAAAGTCGTCGCCGACGACGAAGACGGCGACCGGACCGTTGTCCAGCGCCTCTGCCAGCAGAGTTGCTTGAATCAGCGGCTCGGCGACTCCCATCTTTGAAAGGTACATCTTTCTGCCGAAATCTCCATCCCCGACGTTGCCGCTCTTCCTCGAGCTGGCGGCGATCGCGAGTCCGCCGGGCGAGGAGCGGGCCGTCGCCGACCGCGTCGTCGACGAGCTTCGCGCGCTCGGGCTCGACGTCCTCGAGGACGAGAGCGGCCCGGAGATCGGCTCGACGATCGGCAACCTGCTCTGCCGCCTCCCCGGCCGGGGCGACGGCGGCACGCCGATCTTCTTCTGCGCCCACCTCGACACGGTGCCGCCGCAGGGGCCGCTCGAGCCCGTCCTCGGCGAGGACGGTGTCGTCCGGAACGCGGGCGGGACGATCCTGGGCGCCGACAACAAGTCGGCCGTGGTGGCGATGATCGAGGCCGCGCGCCGCATCGTCGAGGAAGGCCGGCCGCACGCCGGCGTCGAGCTCCTCTTCACGCCGAAGGAGGAGGTCGGCCTGATCGGCGCCGGCGCCTTCGACATCACGAAGCTCGAGGCGGAGCTGGGGTTCGTCTACGACCAGGCCGCTCCGATCGGCGACGTGATCATGGGTGCGCCCTACCAGCGCTCGATGCTCGTGCGCTTCCACGGGCGGCCGGCGCACTCCGGGATGGTGCCGGAGGAGGGCCGCTCGGCGATCGCGGCGGCGTCCCGGGCGATCGCCGACCTGCGGCTCGGCCGGATCGACGAGGAGACGACAGCGAACGTCGGTCTGATCCGCGGCGGCAGCGCGCGCAACATCGTCCCGGAGTGGTGCGAGCTCGAAGCGGAGGCGCGCTCCCACGACGCGCGCAAGCTCGCCGATCTCGTCCAGGAGATGCTCGACACGTTCGCGTTCGCGGCGAGCACGGCCGAGTGCACGCTCGAAACGGAGGTCAGCGAGACCTACCAGGGCTACCGGTTCAAGGACTCGGACCCGGTCGTTCGGCTCGCGGCGACCGCGCTCGAGCGTGCTGGCTACGAGCTCGTGCCCACGCTCACGGGCGGCGGCGCCGACGCGAACGTCTTCAACGCGAAGGGGCTCCCGTGCCTGAACCTGGCGAACGGGATGATGGAGATCCACACCGCCGACGAGCACATCGCGGCGGACGACCTCGATGCGATGGTCGAGGTGACGCTGGCGCTGGTCGATGCCGCTCGGGCTTAGACGCGGCACCGTCTCCGCCATCACGGAGCGTCACGACGGTCTGCTCCGGCTCGAGGTCGACGGGGTCGCCTGCATCGCCTATCCGCGGCTGACGGGCGAGGTCGAGGTCGGGGACGACGTGCTCGTGAACGAGCAGGCGCGGCTGCTCGAGCTCGGTTCCGGCGGGTTCGACGTCCTCTACGCGAACCTGACGCGTGGGCTCGGGCTCGCCGCCGAGGAGGGCGCGCACGTGATCGCGCTGCCGTACACACCTGGACAGCTCGCGATCCGGCGCGGCGAGGAGGACGCTGAGCTGCCGGTCGACCTCGACGGGACGCCGGTCGTCCTCTGCACCGTGCACGGCCAGGTCGCACCGGTGTGCGCGGCGCTCGCCGGGACGCGTGTCGCCTACGTGCAGGTGCAGGGCGGCGCCCTGCCCGTGCCGCTGTCCGACACGGTGCGGTCGCTCAAAGAGCGCGCTCTGATCGCGGTCGCGATCGCCGTCGCTCCGTGCCTCGACGGCGACGTGGACTGCGTCACGTCCGCTGCAGCATTCGCGCTCGCCGTCCGGGAAGGCTGGAGTGCGATCGTCTGCTCGGTCGGCCCGGGCATCGTCGGGACCGCAACCCCGCTCGGCCACGGGGCGCTCGCGCTCGCGGATGCGGCCAATACCGCGAGCGTGCTCGGCGGCCGGCCCGTGCTGGCGGTCCGCCGCTCGGACGCCGACGACCGCGAGCGGCACCGGGGCGTCTCGCACCACGCCGAGGCCGTGCTCGCGCTGGCGCTCGGAGACGTCATCGTTCCGGACGACGCCGACGGCGAGGGCTGGCAGGAGGCGTGCGCTGGGCTGCCGCTGTCGCACATGGGCCGCGGCCCGGACGAGGAGCCCGCATTCTTCCGCGCGGCCTATGCGGCCGGTGTCGCCGCACGGCGGCTGCTCTGATGGAGGAGCGCCGCCTCGGCCCCGTCGTCGGCCTCGGCACCTGGAACACGTTCCGCGGCGATGCACGTCTCGCCGGAGAGGTCGTCGAGGCGGCGCTGAGCGCCGGCGTGCGGTGCTTCGACACGTCGCCGATGTACAGCTCCGAGGAGGCGCTTGGGGCGGCGCTCGCGCCCCGCCGCGACCAGGCGACCGTGTTGACGAAGATCTGGACGCCGTCGGCGGCGGAGGCGCGCCGCCAGCTCGCCGACCAGCTCGCCTGGTTCGGGCGCATCGAGGTCGAGCAGGTGCACAACCTCGTCGCCTGGGAGCAGCATCTGCCATGGCTCGAGGAGGAGGGGGCGGCAGGACGGGTCGACAGGCTCGGTGTCACTCATTACTCGCCGTCGTCCTTCGGCGCGCTCGGGCAGGCGCTGCGCACCGGCCGCTTCCAGACGCTCCAGATCCCGCTGAACCCACGCGAGCGGACCGCCGAACGGGAGCTGCTGCCGCTGGCGGCCGCGCTCGACGTCGCCGTGATCGTGATGGAGCCGTTCGACTCAGGCGCGCTGCTGCGACGGCCGCCGCGACCGGAGCAGCTCGCCCCGCTACGCCCGTTCGGGATCGAGACATGGCCGCAGGCGCTGCTGAAGTGGACGCTCTCCGACCCCCGTGTCGACCTCGTCATCCCGGCGACGTCGAGGCCCGGGCGAACGGCCGAGAACGCCGCCGCCGGCGAGCCGCCCTGGCTCGGCCCGGACGAGCGCGCGCTCGTGGAACGGCTCGCTGCCGGCTAGGTCCACGAACGAGGGGCGGCGGCGGCGCCCCTCGTCAGTGCCGGCGAGTCGAGGCGAATCAGGCCGCGGCGTGGCTTCGCCGCGTGCGCGAGGCGATCTGCAGCGCGCCGAAGAGCGCCAGGGCCAACCCGAATGCGCCTAGCGCGCCGACGCCCGCGTCGGCCCAGTCGAAGCCGCTTTCCGCCTGCATCAGGATCACCGTCGGCGCGGCGCCGGGTCCGCGCACGCCGGCTCGGTCGTCCGGACGAACCGACGCTGCGAGGAGAACCGACTGGCCTCGGAGATCCTTCCCGCGAACGAGAGCGTCCTGGTCGCGATCAGGTTCGCGGACGCCGTGTGGGAGCTCGATCCCGCCTCGGGGCTCGTTCAGCGCACCTTCCGCGCGGGCCAGCTGCCCGTGGGGCTCGTCTTCCTCGCCGACCCGCTCTGGGTCACGACCCAGGTGGACGGCGAGCTTCGGCGGATCGATGTGCGCAGCGGCGAGACCGAGTCCGTCCTCCCGCTCGGCCACAGGCTCGGGGATCTGGCCGCCGCGAACCGCCGACTGTTCGTTGCAGTGAGGGGTCCGTAGGGAGTCTGGCCGGTATCGTTGCCCGGCAATGCGTATCGGCGTCGCCAAGGAGATCAAGCCGCAGGAGTACCGCGTCGCGCTGACGCCGGCCGGCGCACGCGAGCTCGTCGAGCACGGGCACGAGGTGGTCGTCGAGACCGGCGCCGGGGCGGGGAGCCAGTTCGCGGACGAGCAGTACGAGGCGAACGGCGCCCGGATCGCGTCCGTCGGCGAGGTCTGGGAGAGCGCCGAGCTCCTGCTCAAGGTGAAGGAGCCGATCGCGCCCGAGTATCCGCGCCTGCGCGAGGGGCTCGTGCTCTTCACGTACCTGCACATCGCCGCAGACGAACCCCTGACGCGGGCGCTCGTCGAGAGCGGGATCACCGCCGTCGCCTACGAGACGGTCGAGACGGAGGACCGTCGGCTCCCACTGCTGGCGCCGATGAGCGAGGTCGCGGGCCGGCTTGCCGCCCAAGCCGGCGCGCACTACCTCGAGCGGCCGAAGGGCGGCCGCGGGCTCCTGCTGGGCGGTGTCGCGGGCGTCGCCCCGGGCAAGGTCGTCGTCATCGGCGGCGGCATCGTCGGCTACAACGCCGCCGTGATCGCGCTCGGCCTCGGAGCCCAGGTGACGATCCTCGAACGCTCGGTCGACCGGATGCGCCATCTCGAGGAGACGCTCCACGGCCGGGTCAGCCTCGTCATGTCCTCCACGCTCCAGATCGAGGAGTCGGTGCAGGACGCGGATGTCGTCATCGGCGCCGTCCTGATCCCCGGCGCGCTGGCACCGAAGCTTCTGACCCGCGAGATGGTGAAGGGGATGAAGCAGGGGAGCGTCTTCTGCGACGTCGCGATCGACCAGGGCGGCTGCGCCGAGACCTCACACGCGACCACGCACGACGACCCGGTCTACGACGTCGACGGCGTCACGCACTATTGCGTCGCGAACATGCCCGGCGCCGTGCCGATCACGTCGACCAAGGCGCTTACGAACGTGACGCTGCCGTACGTCGAGGCGATCGCGGACGACGGCCTCGCGACCGCGGTTGCGCGCGACCGGGCGCTCGCCGGCGGCGTCAACGTCGTCGACGGCAAGATCACGTACGAGGCGGTCGCCGAGGCGCACGGCCTCGACTACACGCCGCTCGAGGACGTGCTCGGCGCCTCACCGGTCGAGAGCTAGCCGCGGTCGGGAAGCTGCTGCACGGCCCAGCTGTTGCCGTCGGGGTCGCTGAAGAAGACGAACGAGCCCCAGTCGAAGACCTGCACCTCGCTGACCTCGACGCCGCGCTCCACCAGCTCAGCCCGGGCGGCGTGGATGTCTGCAACGACCAGCTGGAGGCCCTCCTGAGAGCCGGGTTTCATCGTCCCGAGCCCCGTTCCCATCGCGATCGAGCACGCGGATCCGGGAGGCGTCAGCTGCACGAACCGAAGCTCGTCGGTGACCTGGTAGTCGTGGTCGGCCTCGAAGCCGACCTGCTCCGTGTAGAAGCGCTTGGCGCGATCGACGTCCGAGACGGGCACCTGCACCAGCTCGAGCCGCCAGTCCATGCGCCTAGCCCGCGGCCTGCTTCTGTTGTCGCGCCTCGAGCTGCTTCTGGCTCTTCGAGGGGCTGAGCTTGACGACGACCCACGTCACGCCGGCGGCGAGGCTGACGATGCCGACGATGTAGACGACGAGACCGATGAGACCGAGGACAGTGTCCATGCGCGCCGTACAATAGCCACGTGCCGCGGGCGTGCGTAATCGTGCTCGACGCCGTCGGCGCGGGAGAGTTGCCCGATGCGGCCGATTTCGGAGATGAGGGATCGAACACGCTCGGCAACGTGGCCCGCGCCGTCGGAGGTCTCGACCTGCCCGCGTTGGAGGCGCTCGGCCTCGGAAACGTGACGGAGCTCGAGGGCTGCCCGCCCCAGCCGGGCGCTCCCGCCGTGGCCGGCCGGCTGCTGGAGCGGTCGAAGGGCAAGGACACGACCACCGGCCACTGGGAACTGATGGGCGTCGTGACGCCGACCGCGATGCCGACCTACCCGCACGGCTTCCCGCACGACGTGATCGACCCGTTCATGCACAAGACAGGTCGCGGCGTGCTCGGGAACAAGGCCGCGTCGGGGACGGAGATCATCCAGGAGCTGGGCGAGGAGCACCAGAAGACGGGAAAGTGGATCGTCTACACCTCCGCGGACTCCGTCTTCCAGATCGCCGCGCACGAGGAGACGATCCCGCTCGAGGAGCTGTACGAGGCATGCCGGATCGCGCGCGAGATCCTGACCGGCAAGCACGCAGTCGGCCGCGTGATCGCGAGGCCGTTCGCCGGCTCGCCCGGCAGCTTCGAGCGGACGCCGAACCGCCACGACTTCTCGCTCGAGCCACGCCGGCCGAACTACCTCTCGCTGATCCGCGACGCCGGCAACATGGTGCACGCGGTCGGGAAGATCAGCGACATCTACGCCGGCTGCGACATCGACGAGTCGTTCCCGACGAAGTCGAACGTGGACGGGATCAACAAGACGGTCGAGCTGCTGCAGACGATCGAGACCGGGCTCGTCTTCACGAACCTCGTCGAGACGGACATGCTCTGGGGCCACCGCAACGACCCCGTCAACTTCCACCGCTGCCTGCAGGACTTCGACCGCCGGCTCGAGGACATTCTCGAAGCGCTGCGGCCGGGTGACCTGCTGATCATCACCTCCGACCACGGCTGCGACCCGACGACGCCGTCGACGGATCACTCCCGTGAGCACGCGCTCCTGCTCGCGTACGCGGCGGGGCGGAATGCGAAGGGCGCGGTCCACGAGGGCGAGTTCGGCGACGTCGGCGCGACCGTTAATGCATGGCTCGGCGGCAAGGCTCCCGGCCGCGGAATCCCGGGCACGCCGATCCTGGAGCCGTGATCCGCCCAGCCGAGCTGATCGAGCGGAAGCGGAACGGGGAGGAGCTTCCGGCCGACGAGATCTCGGAGCTGATCCTCGGCTACGCCAGGGGCGAGATCCCGGACTATCAGCTGGCGGCGTTCTGCATGGCCGTCTACTTCCGCGGCATGACACCCGCGGAGACGTATGCGCTCACGGACGCGATGATCCGCAGCGGGCGCACGCTCGACCTCGGCGCCGCGCTCGGCCGCAAGGTCGTGGACAAGCACTCGACCGGCGGCGTCGGCGACAAGACGACGATCGCGGTCGGGCCGATCGTGGCCGCGTGCGGTGTTCCAGTCGGGAAGATGAGCGGGCGCGGCCTCGGGCACACGGGCGGGACACTCGACAAGCTCGAGTCGATTCCCGGCTTCAGCGTCGACCTCTCGGTCGACGACTTCATCGGCCAGGTGAAAGAGGTCGGGCTCGCGATCGTCGGCCAGACCGACGACCTCGTGCCGGCCGACAAGAAGCTCTACGGCCTCCGCGACGTCACCGGCACGGTCGACATCCTGCCCCTGATCGCCTCGTCGATCATGTCGAAGAAGATCGCCGGCGGCGCGGACGCGATCGTGCTCGACGTCAAGGTCGGCGACGGCGCCTTCATGAAGACGCTCGAGGACGCGCGCGCGCTCGCCGAGACGATGCTCGAGCTCGGCGAGCAGGCGGGCCGCGAGGTCGTGTGTTTGCTCACCGACATGGATCAGCCGCTCGGGGCCGCCGTCGGCAACTCGCTCGAGATCGCCGAGGCGCGCGACACCGTCCGCGGCGAGGGGCCGCCGGACTTCACGGAGCTCGTGCTCGACGCCTGCGCGCGGCTGCTCGCGCTCTCCGACCTCGGGATCGACGAGGACGAGGGGAGGCGGCGCGCCGAGGCGGCCGTCGGCGACGGCTCTGCGCTCGGGGTCTACGAGCGCTGGATCCGGGCCCAGGGCGGCGATCCTGACCCCGAGGCGCTGCCGCGGGCGCCGGTTGTCCTGCCGGTGCGCGCGCCGCGGGCAGGGTCGGTCGTCCGCCTCGGGGCGATCGCTGTCGGGATGGCCGCCCTGCACCTGGGGGCCGGGCGGCGCACGAAGGAGGACGCGATCGACCACTCCGTCGGCATCCTCTGCCACGTCAAGCGCGGCGAGAGCGTCGCGGACGGCGACGTGCTCGCGGAGGTGCACGCACGCGATGAGGCGAGCGGAGACGAGGCCGTTGCGGCGGTGCTGGCCGCGTACGAGCTCGGCGACGAGCCTCCGCGCGAGCACCCGATCCTCCTCGACGTCGTCTCGTGATCATCCGGGCCGAGTGTGCCGAGGACGAGCGCGAGCTCGCCGGGCTGATCGACGCCGCCTTCGGCGACACCGAGACGTCGGCCTTCACCGCCGAGCTCCGCGCCTCGCCCGGCTACGTCCCCGAGCTGACCTTCGTCGCCGAGGACGGCGGCGAGCTCGTCGGCTTCACGATGCTGAGCTACGTCACCGCCGGTGGCGGCGACGTCCTGATCCTGACGCCGATGGCGGTGCGCCCCGACCGGCAGCGGGCCGGGGTGGGGAAGCGGATCGTGCGCGCAGCGATCGCGGCCGCGGACGAGCGCGGGGAACCCGTCCTCCTCGTCGAGGGCGTGCCGTCCTACTACCCGCAGTTCGGCTTCCGCTCCGCGAGCGAGCTCGGCTTCGAGCGGCCGGATCCGCGCATCCCGGAGCGCGCGTGGATGGCCCTGCCGCTCGGTGCATACGAGCCCTCGGTCGCCGGCCCGGTCGTCTACCCGGACTTCTTCCCCCCGCCGCCCGCGGATGCCTGAGCTTCCGGAGGTCGAGAGCGTCAGGCGCGCGATCGCGCCGGCGCTCGAGGGCCGGCGCCTCGAGCATGTCGAGATCGCCGACATTCGGCTGACCCGGCCGGAGGACCCGCTCGAGGTGGCTGCCGAGCTGACCGGCGAGCGCGTCGAGCACGTCGACCGGCGCGGTAAGTACCTGATCGTCCGCTTCGCCTCCGGCCGGGCGCTCCTGATCCACCTGCGCATGACCGGCAGCCTGCTGCGGGAGCCGGCCGGGGCGTCGCACGTGCGGGCCCTGCTGCGGCTGGACGACGGCAGCACGGTCGGCTATCGCGACGTACGGCGCTTCGGCACCTGGCTCCTGCTCGAGCCGGGCGAGCTCGAGCCCTACCTCGGCGCACGCCTCGGCGAGGAGCCGCTCGTCGCCGCATTCACCGCGAAGGGACTCGGCGAGCGCCTGCACGGGCGTCGGGCACCGCTGAAGGCCGCGCTGCTCGACCAGCGCACGCTCGCCGGACTCGGGAACATCTACGTCGACGAGGCGCTCTGGTACGCGAAGCTGCATCCACTGCGGCCGGCCGGCTCGCTCGACGCGGTCGAGCTGCGGCGGCTGCACCGCGCGATCCGGAAGGCGCTCGAGCTCGGCATCGCCCGGCAGGGCTCGACGCTCTCCGACTACCGCCTCCCGGACGGTTCCGCCGGGACGATGCAGCGGGAGTTCCGGGCGTATGGCCGCACGGACGAGCCGTGCGACCGCTGCGGGACGCCGCTCGAGAAGACGCGGGTCGGCGGCCGCGGGACGTGGTTCTGCCCGCGCTGTCAGGCGCTCTGACCCGACCCGGCCATCGGTCAGAGGCGGCGCCGCCGGCCGTTTCGGCCCAAGAAGCCGAAAGGCCCGGGTGCCCGGGCCTCTCGGCTGTCGTAGGAGTGGGGGCTCCTAGCCTTTTCCGCCTTTCCCCTTGCCCTTGCCGGGGTTCTCGGCCTTTTCCGGGCTCTTGTCCTGCTTCTTCTCAGTCGCGGCGGCCTTGGCCTCCTCGGCCTTAGCCTTGGCGGCCTTCGCCTTGGCGGCCTTGATCTTGGCGGCCTTGACCTTGGCGGCCTTCGCCTTCGCAGCCTTGGCGGCCTTCGCCTTCTTCGCCTTGGCGGCCTTGCTCGCGCACGTGCCGAGCGTGTCGCCGTGGCGCTGATGGGCCGGCCACGCGGCCTTGGCGATGCTGATCGTGTTCTTGCCCTTGTGGCAGATCGTCACCTTTTTGCCGTACGCCTTGTCCGCGGAGCTGATCGCGCTCTGGGCTGCGCCGACGCCGCCGAGTGCGGCGACGGCGGTCAGCAGGCACACCACCATGGCGGCGGCGCCTGCGACGCGCGACCTCTTCTTCGCTGGATTGCTCAACTGGGCTCCCTTCATAAGCTGGCGAATAGTCGTGCTTCTGACCGAGTGGACGCGTTCGGGCGCGAACCCCTGCGCGGTCACTCGTTAAGGATTTGTTCGGAGTTGCTCGACCTCCGGGCTGCGCGGGTTGAGTGTGCTCGCTCGAGCGAGGGCCAGTTCCCTCTCCTCGCCCCTGCTCGCCACCGCCAGGTCGAACCAGGCGCTCCAGCTCTCGGGGTTGCGGTCGAGCGCCTCGGCGATGCTGCGGCGGGCGGCGGTGTCGTCGCCGAGGCCAAGCTCGGCCTCGGCGCGAAGCTGCCACGCCTCCTCGGACCACGGCGCCCAGGCGGCGGCCCGCTTCGCCTGGGCGAGGCCGCGGGCGGGGTCTCCTGCCTCGGTCGCAGTGATGCTCGCTGCTGCTGCGCGGTTGCCGACGTGCGCCACGAGAGCCACCGCGGCGAGCGGGGCCAGCAGCGCGAGGGCGACGCCGCGCCGCCTTCCGGTCAGCCAGGGCGCTTCATCGGGTCGGCTGCGCGCGAGGAGGACGGCGGCGCAGAAGATCGCGGGCACCGTGACTGCGGGAACCTCCCAGTCCCAGTCGACGCCGGCGTGCACGAGATACGCGGCGAAGGCGCCGACGGCCGCGGGCGCGTAGGCGAACCGTCGCGCCGCAGGAAGCGCGAGCAGCGGCAGCGCGAGCGTCGCCAGCAGCAACGCGAGCCCGGCCGGGCCGAGCTCGGCGAGCGTCTCCAGGTAGAGGTTGTGTGCGTCGCGGGCGTGGAAGGTCACGGCGCGCTCGCGGAACCAGTGCGCTTCGAAGCTGCCGGCGCCCGCGCCGAGCAGGGGCTCGTCGCCGACCATCGTCCGCGCCACGCGCCAGTAGTCGCTGCGCCCGTTGCCGGAGGCGCTGAGGAGCCGCCGCTGCAGATCGCCGTCGCCCGGTGGCGGCGACCTGCTGAACGAGTCGGAGGCACGCTCGACGACGGTGACGGGTCCGCCCGCGGCGGCGATCGCACCGAGGAAGGCGAGTACTGCGGCCCCACCGACGGCGGCCACGAGCAGCCGGCCGGCGCGCGGGGAGAAGTCCAGCCGCCGCTCGAGCAGGTGCAGCGCGACTGCGGCGGCTGCGGCGACGAGGGCGAGGACGACGAGGATCGTGGCCAGCTCGCGGCCCTCCCGCTGCGCGGTGGTGAGCGAGTCGCCGGCTGTCGTGAGCGCGTGGTAGCGGGAGGCGAGGTAGACCGCGACGAGCGCAGGAGCGCCCAGGACCAGGCCCGTCGCCAGCAGCCTCGCCCGGCGCGCATCGACCGCGATCTGGACGACCGCTCCGACGACGAGCGCCACGAGCGCGCCCCTCGAGAAGGTGAAGTAGAGCGTCGGCAGCAGGACGACAAGCGACATCGCCGCCGGCACGCGCGTCGCGAGGCGGGGGCTGTGGGCGGCAAAGCCGCCGGCGAGCAGGAGACCGAGCGCGGACAGGATCCCGAGGGCGTTCCAGTAGCCGAGCGGCTCCGCCAGCTGGTACCCGCTCGACGGGTCGTAGGCGCCGCCGACATGCCCTGGATAGAGCCTGGTCGCGAGCGCGTACAGCGCGACTGCAACGACCCCGGCGAGGACGCCGCCGAGCAGGGCCGCGAACGCCTCCCCGAACGAGAGCAGCAGGATCGCCGCGGCCGCGGCGGCGACGTAGAGTAGGCCGCGCTCGGCCTCCAGCACCTGCGCGGTCGCGCCGGGCGACCACGCGGTGGACAGCAGTGCCCAGAGCGCCAGCGCCACCAGGCCCCCGACGAACGCGAGCTCGAGCCGCCCCGGGAGGGGCAGGTCGGCGATCAGCACGGCGCTGGCCGCGACCAGCGTGAACGCCAGCGTCGCCAGGCCCCAGTCGCCGGGGAAGTAGCCGCCGTCGACCGCGCCCAGCCCGGCCACCGCTGCGAAGGCGGTCAGGAACGGCGCCGCCGCACGTGCCGTCCGTGGAAGAAGCGAGTCGTCCGTGCCGCGAGTCTAGGCGGCGGGTCGGGCGTCGAGCTGACCCGACTTGTCGAGCCGCCAGAGCTCGGTGTAGCCGCCGATCGGGGTTCCATCGATCAGGATCTGGGGCACCGTCCAGCCGCCGGTCAGCTCCTGGAGCCGCCGGCGGAACGCAGGATCGTCGTCGAGCGAGATCTCGTCGTAGGGGATGCCCTTGTCGTCGAGGAGCGCCTTGGCGCGAACGCAATAGCCGCACCAGCGCGTGGTGTAGATCTCGATCCGGCTCATCGCTCCTACAACGGCCGAGCGCGCCGAATCGTTCCCGTCGGCCGCTCTCTCTAGACTCGGAGAGTGGCCAGGACGTACAGAACCGAAGCGGTCGTGCTCCGTTCGTTCAGGCTCGGGGAGGCCGACCGCGTCCTCCACGTCTACACAGCCGATCGCGGCCGCGTCGGCGCCGTCGCGAAGGGCGTGCGACGGACGAAGTCCCGCTTCGGCGGCCGGCTCGAGCCCCTCTCTCACGTCGAGTTGATGCTGCACCAGGGCTCCGGCGAGCTGCAGACGGTGACCGGGGCCGACCTGCGCTCGTCGCATCACGAGGCGCGCGAGGATCCCTACCGGCTCGCGGTCGGGCTGATCGGCGCCGAGGCGATGCTGCGGCTCTTCACCGAGCAGGAGGCGAACGAGCGGGCGTTCACGGCGCTGACGCGGTTCCTCGACCGGCTCGACGCGATCACGCCGCGCGCGTCGGTGAGGCCGGCGCTCGATCCGCTCGTGCTCTCGTTCCAGCTGAAGCTGCTCTGGCTCTCCGGCTACATGCCTCATCTCGACGCGTGCGTCGAGTGCGGGGCAGCGGAGGGGCTGACGGGGTACGCACCGGCAGCCGGCGGCGCCGTCTGCAGCGACTGCGGCGGCAGCTCGATCGCGCTCTCACCCGACGGGCTGCGCGGGATAACGACGCTGGTCGCGACGCCGATGTCCGACGCCCACCATGCCGGCCTCACCGACCGCGGCGCACGTGAGGCGCTGGCCCTCGTGACCGCCTCCTACGAGCACCACGGCGGCTTCCGCCTCCGCACGCTCTCAGCCTGACTTCGGTGTCTTCCAGTCGGCGGCGAGCAACTCCCCGATCCGGCTGCGCACGCCGCCCAGCGGCAGCCGTTCCTGCGCGAGCGAGTCCCGGTCGCGGACCGTGACCGTGTCGTCCTCGAGCGTCTGCTCGTCGATCGTCAGGCCGTACGGCGTCCCGATCTCGTCCTGGCGGCGGTAGCGCCGGCCGATCGCGCCGTTGTCGTCGTACTCGACGCTGTAGTGCCGGCGCAGCTCCTCGTAG
>DASQKK010000012.1:0-7527 GCA_035630545.1 Gaiellaceae bacterium | reverse complement strand
AACGCGAGGCCCCAACGCGCGTCGCGCCAGTTGAGCGCCAGCCAGCCGAGCGCGAGCACGCCGTAGAGGATCGCGAGCCCGAGCGCGTAGTTCCCGAGCGGTAGGACCGGCGCGGCGAGCGCGAGCGCCAGTCCCGCCCGGGGCACCTTGAACGCGGCGAACGCAGTCGCGGCTGCGAGTGCGGGCGCCCAGCCGGTCGGGTAGAAGGGAAGCGCGGTCGCACCGACGAGAGCGGCGACGCCGGCGAGCGCGGCCGGTGCCGCGCGCTCGGCGAGCGCGTGCGGCGCGACCCGTTCGCCCGTCGATGCACGCTTGCCGCCCGCGAGCGCCGCTCGCAGCTCCTTCGCCAGAGCGGCCGCGGGCGGCCGCTTGGCGGGGTCGTGCGCGAGCGCGTGCGAGATCGCGCCGAGCAGCCGCTTCGGCAGGTCGGGACGCTCGGGCTGCAGCGGCGGGCAACCGGCCTCGATCGTCCCGGCCATCTGTGGCAGCGGGACGCCCCAGAACGGATGCTTGCCTGCGAGCGCCTCCCAGAGGAGGACCCCGACCGCCCAGATGTCGCTTGCCGCGCAGGCCTCCTCGCCGCGAAGGCGCTCCGGTGAGATGTAGGCAAGCGTGCCGGGGACGTCGCCGACGGCAGTCAGCGTCTCTGCCTCGTCGAACTGGGCGAGGCCGAAGTCGAGCAGCCGCACCGAGATGCCGTCGTCCTCGGCGAGGAGCACGTTCGACGGCTTGACGTCGCGATGGATGATCCCGCGGCTGTGCGCGTGCGCGAGCCCGTCGAGGATCTGGGCCGCAGCCTCGACGGCCTGGCCGTCCCTCAGCTCGCCGCCGCGCATCGCATCGCGCAGCGTGATGCCGCCGACGTACTCGTAGGCGATGTAGACATGGCCGGCGTCGGAGCCGAAGCCGTACGCGCGCAGGCAGCGCTCGTGCCGGAGCCGCGACGCGGCCTCGGCCTCACGCTCCGCGCGGTGCGCGGCCTTTCCCTCCCTGGGGACGATCTTGAGGGCCACGTCGAGACCGTTTCGCTCGTCCCGGGCGAGCCAGACCGAGCCGGAGCCGCCGCTGCCGAGCGGGCGCAGTGGGCGGTAGCGGTCGAGAACGAGCTCCCCGCGAGGGAGCGCATGAGCAGCGGCGGACACGTCGTCTCCCGGGTTGGCCGCCGCACCAGCGTTTCCTGCCGCTGCCACCGCGCTGTCACGACCGAAGCAGCCGTTACAGTGGCCTCGTTCCACGCTTGCCATGAGCAGCCGCGACACTGATTTCGAGTTCGACTTCTTCGAGGAGCCCGAGACGCAGGAGGCTCCCGGGCGGAGCGACCGTACGCTCCGCCGCCCGCTGCGGGGCGGCCGCGGGCCTCGGATGCCGCGCGGCCCGATCCGGCCCCGCGCCGGCTTCACGCCGCTCCTGCGGCTGCTCGGTCTGATCGCCTTCGCGATCCTCATCGTCGTCCTGCTCCTGCTCTGGGCGCAGAGCTGCCAGGAGGACAAGAAGCACGACGCCTACAGCGACTACATGACGGGCATGTCCGCCGTGGCGCGCGACTCCGAGCGCGTCGGCCGCGAGCTGAGTGACGCGCTGACGACGCCCGGGATCAAGCCCGCCGAGCTGCAGAAACAGCTGGCGGGCCTCGCCCAGCAGCAGGAAATCGGCGTCGATCGCGCGCGCAAGCTCGATTCGCCCGGGCCGCTGCTCGACCCGCACGAGCGTTCGATCGAGGCGCTCGCGTTCCGAGCGGACGGCCTCGCCGGTCTGGCGGAGGCGTTCAGACGCACCCAGGGCTCGAAGGACGCGGCGGCGGCCGGTGCGTTGCTGGCCTCGCAGGCAGAGCGGTTCGTCGCCAGCGACGTCGTCTGGGACGACCTCTTCAAGGCACCGTCGGTGATCGTGCTTCGGAGCGAGAACATCAGCGGCGTCGAGGTGCCGGACTCGAACTTCATCCAGACGCCCGATCTCGCGAGCACGCGCGCGATGGTGCCCATCTGGGAGCGCATCAACGGCTCCGCCGCCTCGGGCTCGACGGGCGGCACGCCGAGCGGCCTGCACGGCACGAACATCGAGTCGGTGAAGGTGATCCCCGGCGGGCAGACGCTCTCTCAGACGACGGAGAACACGGTCGAGGCATCGACCGACCTCGGCTTCGCCGTCACGATCGCGAACGGGGGCGATAGCCAGGAGGTCAAGATCCCCGTGACGCTGACGATCCAGCAGAGCCCGACCCCGATCGTGAAGAAGCAGACGATCGACATCATCAATCCCGACGAGACGAAGACCGTCGTCTTCCGGGACTTCCCCTCGGTCGACTTCGGCGAGCGGCGCGTGATGCGGATCGACGTCGATCCGGTGCCGGGCGAGGCCAAGACCGACAACAACACCGCCGAGTACCCGATCATCTTCTCCCTGGGGGCGTAAATGGCCCGCCCGGCAGCAAGTAGGGCGCCTCTGGCGCGCGATCTGCGGCGCGACGCCGCGTCCTCAGTCGCGGCAATACCGTCGGGTATTGCCGCTCCCTGCGTCCTTGCCTCGCGCGCATCCCGCGCGCCAGAGACGCGAAATCGCTACCGGGCGGGCCATTAGCTTGAGCGCCGAGCTGATCCTCGCGATCGCCGCGGCGGCTGCGGCCGCCGTCGCGCTCGGCATCTGCTTGTGGCTGTGGGTGCGGGTCCGGCGGCTGCGGAACGCGCAGCGCGTGCTGCTCGGCGGCGGCCGCGCCGATCTCGTCGACTTCGCCGTCTCGCTGCAGGGGCGGATCGACGACCTCCACCGAGCCGTCGACGAGGTCGCGGCGGGGCTGTCGCGGGTCGACCGCCGCGTCGACGGCTCGCTCACGAACACTGCCGTCGTCCGCTACGACGCCTACGCCGGTACCGGCGGCCACCAGTCCGTCTCGTTCGCATTTCTCGACGACAACCGCACCGGCACCGTCGTGACCGCGATCCAGGGCCGCGACTACGCGCGCCTCTACGTCAAGGAGCTCGATCAGGGTCGCGCGCCGATCGCACTCTCCCCCGAGGAGCTCGAAGCGGTCGAGCGGGCGATGGCCCGCTAAAACCGCCGGAAACAGCGCAACTCGCTGGTACTCTCTGCTCGAGTTGCAACAGGTCCTCGTGCTGAATGCAAGCTACGAACCGCTGAACGTCTGCTCGGTTCGGCGAGCGCACGTGCTCGTCTGGAAAGGGAAGGCGGAGGTGCTCGAGAGCCTGCCCAAGGGCCTGCGCTCGGCGACGGACACGTACGTGTGGCCGCACGTGATCCGGCTCGTCCAGTACGTCCGCGTCCCGCGCGCGATCCAGCGCAAGATCTCCCGCCGGGCGCTGTTCGCCCGCGACGGCTGGCGCTGTGTCTACTGCGGGACCGCCTCGGGCAGGCTGACGCTCGACCACGTGATCCCACGGTCGAAGGGCGGCGAGTCGATCTGGGAGAACGTGGTCACCGCGTGCGCGCCCTGCAACCTGCGCAAGGGCGACCGGCTGCTCGAGGACTCGGGACTGCACCTGAAGCGGCCGCCGCGGCCGCCGGCACCGGTGCTCTTCATCCACCTGGCGACGCCGACGATCCCGCAGGTCTGGCAGCAGTACCTTCCGGCTTCGGCCTCGGCGGCCGCCTAGCGCGTGGCGTTCACCTGCACGGTCTGTGGCGAGACCCATGCGGGCGAGACGCGCGACATCCGGCTCGGCCTGCCCCAGCCGATCTTCCGCCTCGACGACGACGAGCGGCTGCAGCGGGCCTACGTCGAGGACGACTTCGCCGTCCTGCACGACGCGAACGGCGACCGCCACTTCGTGCGCGGGCTGCTGGAGCTGCCGATCCCCGAGGAGGACGGCCGCTTCGGCTACGGCAGCTGGATCGAGGTGAGCAAGCAGGACGTCACCGAGCTCGGGGAGCTGTGGGACGACGAGGACGGCTGGCGGAGCGGCCCGTTCAGCGGCACGCTCGCGAACGAGCTGAGCCCGTACTTCGCGACCGAGGGTCTCTCGGTGAGGCTGCGGCTCCGCGACGTTTCGCTGCTCCCGCTCGTCGAGCTCGAGGACGGCGAGCACGAGCTCGTGCGGGCGCAGCGGAACGGGATCTCGTCCCACCGCGCGCACGAGCTGGCGGCGACGGTCGCCTGACCTTCAGTCGCGCTCGACGGGGCCGAGCGCGTACCACTCGCTGAACGAGCCTGGATAGAGGCGCGCGTCGTCGCGGCCGGCGAGGTGGAGGTCGTGCAGAACGGCGCAGGCCGTGACGCCGGAGCCGCAGTAGACGACGAGATCGGGCGCGACCAGCAGCTCGGTCGGTAGCGGTGACTCGTCCAGGAAGAAGCGGTTCAGAGCGCCCGGGATCCGGCCGGCGACGGGGTCGATCGGCTCCGTCTCGCCGCGCCAGCGCTCCGGCGCGCGCGCGTCGACCAGGGTCAGCGACACGTCGTCGAGCCGCTCCAGCAGCTCTGCCGCGTCGGCCGTGTCGTCGGTTCGAACCCGCGGGACGAATCTCGCCGGCGAGATCTCCTCCTCGGCGGGGGCGAACGGGCCGTGCCACGCGCCGAGCGGGATCACCGCCGCCGAGTCGTGCCCGAAGTGGCGTAGCAGCCACCAGAGCCGCGCGGCCCAGCCCGTGCCGTCGTCGTAGCCGACGACGAGCGTGTCCGGCCCGATCCCGGCCGCGGAGGCCCAGGCCGAGAAGGCGTCGGCGCTCGGAAGTGGATGGCGCCCGCCGCCGACGTCGCCCGTCAGCTCGCGTTCGGGATCGGCATGTGCTGCGCCCGGGACGTGACCCGACAGATAGGCGTCCCGCGGACGGCAGTCGACGAACCGGGTCTCCACGCCGCCAGCCTACCGATGCATGAAATCCAGCTATAGTGAATAGTATTCATTCACGGTAAGGAGCGAGATGAGCAGGATCGCGGTGGTCGCCTTTTCCGGCGGCCTCGACACGAGTTGCATCGTCAGCTGGCTGAAGGAGGACTGGTACGGCTTCGACGAGGTCGTCGCCGTCCTCGTCGACGTCGGCCAGGAGTTCGACCTCGAGGCGTCGATCGACCGCGGCCGTGCCGCCGGCGCCGACGACGTCATCCTCGTCGACCGGAAGGCCGCGTTCGCGGACGAGCAGTGTGCGCGCGCGATCAAGACGAATGCGCTCTACGAGGGCAAGTACCCACTCGTCTCCGCTCTTTCGCGCCCGGTGATCGCGCAGGCTGTCGCAGAGCTCGCCGTCGAGCTCGGGGCCGAGGCCGTCGTGCACGGGTGCACCGGCAAGGGGAACGACCAGCTTCGCTTCGAGCTCTCGTTCAAGGCAACCGACCCCGGCCTGCACGTGATCGCCCCGCTGCGCGACCGGATCTGGACGCGCGACGAGGAGATCGAGTACGCGCTCGACCATGGGATCCCCGTCCAGGCGACCCAGGCGGCGCCGTTCTCGATCGACGAGAACCTCTTCGGCCGCGCGATCGAGGCGGGCGTCCTCGAGAACCCGTGGGCGGCGCCGCCGGACGAGCCGTACGCGCTGACGAGCGATCCCTCCGCCGCGCCCGAGCCGGTCGAGGTGACGATCGGCTTCACAGCGGGCGTGCCCGTCTCGCTCGACGGCGAGGAGCTGCCGCTCGCGGAGCTGATCGCGCGGCTGAACGTGCTCGCCGGCGCCTACGGGATCGGGCGGCTCGACATGATCGAGAACCGCGCCGTCGGGATCAAGAGCCGCGAGGTCTACGAGGCACCCGCCGCGATCGTCCTGATCGAGGCGCACTCCGCGCTCGAGGACGTCGTGCTGACGAAGGACGAGGCCCGGATCAAGCGCGGGCTCGAGCAGCGCTGGACCGAGCTCGTCTACGAGGGGCTCTGGTTCAGCCCCGCACGCGACGCGATCGACGCCTTCGTCGACGCGACGCAGGCGCTCGTCGAGGGCGACGTCCGCGTCTCCCTGCGGCCGAACACAGCCGTCGTCACTGGCCGGCGCTCGCCGCACATGCTCTACGCGGAGCAGCTGGCGTCGTACGGCGCGGGCGAGACCTTCCCCCACGCGGCCGCCGAGGGCTTCGTCAAGATCGCCTCGCTCGAGGTCGAGCTCGCGGCCGCCCGCAAGCGGGCGACGACGAACGCATGACGCTCTGGGCGGGCCGGGTCGCGCGGACGCTCGACCCGGCCGTGGCCGCGTTCCTGCGCGCGGACGACGCCGAGCTGCTGCCGTACGACTGCGAGGCGACCGCGGTCCACGCCCGGCGTCTGCACGCTGCCGGTCTGCTCGACGCCGGCGAGCTGGCCGAGGTGGAGTCGCGGCTCGCCGAGATCGCCGTCGGTGGCGGGATCGAGCCCGACGACGAGGACGTGCACACGGCGATCGAGCGCCTGCTCGGCGACGTCGGCCGGAAGATCCATGCCGGACGGTCGCGAAACGATCAGGTCGCTGCGGCATTCAGGCTCTACGTCGCCGACGCGGCCGGCGAGGCGCGGGCGGCGATCGCCGCGCTCGCGACCGCGCTCCTCGATCGCGCGGAGGCGGATGCCGAGACGCCGATGCCGGGCTACACGCATCTCCAGCGGGCGCAGCGGGTCACGGTCGGTCACCACCTGCTCGCCTGGGTCGAGATGCTCGAGCGCGATCTGACGCGCTTCGCCGCAGCCGCCGCTTCAGCGTCAGCGAGCCCACTGGGCGCGGGAGCGCTCGCCGGCTCGACGCTGGCGCTGCCCGCACCCGCCGACCAGCTCCGGAACTCGCTCGACGCGGTCGCCGATCGCGACTTCGCGCTCGACTACCTTTACGCCGCCACCGTCTGCTTCGTCCACCTCTCCCGGATCGGCGAGGAGCTCGTGCTCTGGACGACGGCGGAATTCGGGTTCGCCCGCCTCGGCGAGGAAACGGCGACCGGGTCGTCGATGATGCCGCAGAAGCTGAACCCGGACGTAGCCGAGCTCGCGCGCGGCAAGGCCGGCACCGCGATCGGACGCCTGACCGGGCTGCTCGCGACGGTGAAGGGCCTGCCGCTCGCCTATAACCGCGATCTCCAGGAGGACAAGGCTCCGGTGTTCGCGGCACGCGCCGATCTCGCAGGCGCGCTCGTGGCGCTCACCGTGCTCGTTCGCGGGCTCGAGCTCGACCGCGAGCGGCTCGCGGCCGCGGCGAGCGACCCGCTCCTGCTCGCCACCGACGCCGCCGAGTCGCTCGTGCGCGAGGGCACGCCGTTCCGCGACGCTCACGAGCAGGTCGCCGAGTCGGTGCGCGACGGCAGCTACGCGCCGTCTGCGCCGGGCGAACGGCCCGCACCCGGTCCCGGGGGCGTCGCAGCGGCGGTTGCGGCGGCGCGCACACGCCTCGAATCCGTGTGACGCAGCCGCCTGCGGCGGCGTAGACACGGCATGAAAACTCGAATCCTCCCCATCGCAGGGCTTCTGACCTTCGTCGCCGTGTTCGCGGCCGTCTCGCTCCCCGGGCCGGCGTCGAGCGCCGCGGCCGAGGCCGGCGGCATCACCGTCCAGGGCACGGCAGCCGTCGCCGCCGTCCCCGACCGGGCCGAGCTGTCGTTCGGCGTCGAGAGCCAGGGCCAGACCGCCA
>DASQKK010000011.1:0-3701 GCA_035630545.1 Gaiellaceae bacterium | reverse complement strand
CCTCCATCCCGTTCGTCAGCCGCACGCGCGCGACCTTGCGCAGCGCCGAGTTCGGCTTCTTCGGGGTCGTCGTGTAGACACGCGTGCAGACGCCGCGCTTCTGCGGGGCTCCGCGCAGCGCCGGCGTCTTCGTCTTCGACTTCGGCGTCTGGCGTCCCTTGCGGACGAGCTGGTTTGTTGTCGGCACGCGTTTCTCTCCTGGATCGGTCGGACGGCTCGCTGCGTGGGCACCTGCGCTCACACAACAACGGTCGGCCGGGCATACAAATCACCCTGCCAACCGGACAGCGGATGGTACCGAAGATCGCCCGAGTCGGCAAACGGAGCCGTTTGCGGCCAATAGGGCTTTCGGCCTATAGCCAGGTGCCGAGAGCTCGCCTACAGTGCGGACTCTGCGGCGGAGGCATGCCGGACCCCCCATGACAACCATCCTGATCGTCTGCGCGGCGCTCGCCGCGACGCTCCTGGTCGTGGCCGTGTTCTACCTCGGCCGCCGCTCGGGGAGCGCGGCCGAGACGAGGTTGAACGCCGTCGCGGCGCAGATCGACGAGCGGATGCAGACGATGGTGCAGGACCTCTCGCAGGCTCTCGAGCGGGCGCAGGACGAGAGCAGGCGCAGCCGCGTGCTCGGCGAGCTCAGCGGCACGATCGACATCGACGAGGTCGTCACGCGCACCCTGGACGCCGCCGTCACGATGAGCGGCGTCGACGCCGTCGTCGTCGCCGTCGGCGCAGGCGGCGAGTCGTTCACCGCCGCCGCCGGCCTCGGCGCTGGCGAGCCCAGAGGCGGGATCGACGGCCCGCCCGACGGCTCGCAGCCGCGCTCGATCGCGGTCGAGTACGACTATGGCCCCGACGGGGCGGCGAACCCGTCCGCTCTCCGGGCCGGGCTGGCGGTACCGCTCGCCAACCAGGGCGAGCACCTGGGGTATCTCTCGACGTACTCACGCTCGAGCCGAGACGCGTTCGGCTCCGCCGGCGCCGCCGAGCTCGAGGAGCTCGCGCTCCGCGCCGGGCCGGCGATCGACAACGCCCGCCGCTTCCGCGAGGCCCGCCAGCTCGCCGACCTCGACGCGCTCACCGGCCTGCACAACCGCCGCTACTTCCACGAGACACTTGCCCGCGAGGTCGCGCGCGCGCACCGCTACAGCCGCAGCCTGGCGCTCGTCGTCTTCGACCTGGACGATTTCAAGGCGATCAACGACCGGATCGGCCACCTCGCAGGGGACGGTGTGCTGGCCGAGGCCGCAGAGCGCGTGCATGACGTCATCCGCTCGGCCGACGTCGCCTGCCGCGTCGGCGGCGACGAGTTCGCCGTGATCCTCCCCGAGTCGTCGCTCCGGGACGCGGACCAGCTCTACAAGCGGCTCGAGCAAGCCCTCTCGGTCCGGCCGGTCGCACAGGCGGGGCGGCTGCACCTCTCCGCCGGCGTCACCGAGCTGCGCCCGGACGACGACGTGATCTCGTTCTTCGAGCGGGCAGACGAGGCGCTCTACCGGGCGAAAGGCTCGGGCAAGGGAACGGTCGTGGCGATCGAGACGTCTACGCTGCTGCCGCGAGAGGCGCCAGGAACGGCATCCAACTCGTGAGCGGCACCGTCCCGACCGTCGGCAGACGGTCGCGGACGCAGCGGATCCCGTCGAGCGCGCGCTCCTGGCGCCGCTCGGCCCAGGCCGCGTAGCGCTCGGCCCGCGCGGCATGGCGCAACGCGCGCACGATCGCAGGGCGGGCCAGCTCGTCCGGGAGCAGGCCGAGCGGCGTCGCCGGATCGACGCCGGGCACGGTGCCGGTGCCGGGGATGTCGCGCAGCGGGACCGCGCCATACGTCGCGGCGAACTCGGTGACCTCGGCCGCCGACGGCGTCACCGCGCGCAGGCGGACGAGCAGGGCCTCGCGCCGCAGCTCGTCGGCGATCCCACCGAGCGCGAGCGCGCTGCCGGCCCCCGCACGCCGGAGTGCGGCCAGGTACTGCCCGCGGCTGCCGCCGAAGCGGCGCTGGACGATCACCCGCTCCGCCGCGCGCGCGTCTCCCGGCCCGATCGACACGGCCTGTTGCTGCACGAGCCTGGCGTAGAGGATCGTCAGCGCCGCGTCTGCGTCGCGCGTCACCCGCGCCAGCGCCGCGATCTCGTTGGTCGTGATCGTGGCCGTGCCGAGCGCGCAGCGAACACCTGACGGCAGGTCGATCTGGCCGGCGCGCAGATCGCGGTCGAACCGCTCCGGCATCGAGTCGGCGTCGCACAGCGAGCGGTCGCGTGCCCAGAGCCAGACGCAGCCGGCTCCGAGCTTGTCGGGATCGCGTGCCTGCTCATTGAAGAAGCCCCAGCCCCACGAGAGGACGTATCCCAGCCGCAGCTCGCGAGCAACGTGCTTCGCCGCGAGCGCCTGCAGCTTCCCGACCTCGAACCAGGCGCCGGCAGGCTCGAGCCCTTCGCGGCCGCCGGAGCCCCGGCGCGTCTGGAACGCCAACACGACGCCGAGCTGCGCGGACGGGACGCCGACGGCAAGCAGCTTGGCCGCGGAGCCGCGCATCGAGGTCCGCATCCGGCGACTGCCGAGCTCGGGGCCGGCGCGCTCGACCGCCGGCGCATTGAAGTACTTCTCGAGCGCGATGTCCGAGACCTGGGCCAGCTCGCGCCACCACCCGCCCGCGTCGCCGCCCGTGAAGGGCTCGCTCGAGACGAGCAGCAGCGGGCGTCCGCCCTTCTCCTTCAGCAGCCGCGCCCACTCGAGCACGTTGGCGCGGTAGCGGGCCGTCGTCGGCGTCCAGGGCGTCGGCGTCGACGCGCCGAAGAGCTCGTTCATCACGATCACCGGATCGGGGCAGCCCGCGGAGAGAACGGCGAAGTCGAAGACCCGCTGTGCCTTCGCCGCCAGCCCGGCGGGATCGGCCGGCTGCATCGGCGTGCCGATGCGCGAGCTCAGGTACATGTCCCAGTAGACCGTCTTCGCACCCGCGGCCCGGGCCTTCGCCGGATAGTCGGCGCCCGAGCCCGCGACGATCACCCCCGGGCGGCCGAACACGGAGATCAGCTCCGGCGTGCCGAAGTCGATCCAGAGCGGCTTCGTCGCCGGCAGGCCACATGAGAAGGGCGCCGCGGGCGCGGGATCGCCGCCACCCGCGAATGCCGCCACCACGAGGAGGAAGGGCAGAACCCGCCGCATGAGAGGAGACGTTCGCGGGGGAACCCGAGGTTCCCCCGCGATGTCGTTACGCGTCTTCGTCGAGCGGCGAGTCGACCTCGGGAACCTCGGTCGCCTCACCGGCGTCGTGCGAGCTCGTCTCGTCAGCACCATTCCCAGTGCTGGGCTGGCCGCCGAACGTGAGGCCGAGCGCCTCCAGGTCGAGGCCGTCGCCGTCGCCGCCGATCTCCTCGAGCGCCGCCAGCAGCTCGGCCTCCGTCTCCGGCCGCGCGTACAGATGCGCGGGGACGGAGTCGGATGGGCCGATCCCGATCTGGCGGTAGCGCTTGAGCCCGGTTGCGGCCGGGATCAGCTTGCCGATGATCACGTTCTCCTTCAGGCCCAGCAGGTGGTCGACCTTACCCTCGATCGAGGCGTCGGTCAGCACCTTCGTCGTCTCCTGGAAGGAGGCGGCCGAGAGGAAGGACTCCGTCGCGAGCGAGGCCTTCGTGATCCCGAGGATCAGCGGCTCGAACGTGGCGGCCTCGTCCTTCTTCTTCAGCTTCGCGTTCTCGCGC
>DASQKK010000010.1:0-64238 GCA_035630545.1 Gaiellaceae bacterium | reverse complement strand
CGACGTCCCGGGGATCGTCTACCTCGAGATCGACGGGCTCGCGCTGCCCGTGCTGCGGCGGGCGATGCGCGACGGGAACGCCCCGACGATGGCCCGCTGGCTGGCAGAGACGCACCGCCTGGCCGAGTGGGAGACCGATCTCTCGTCGCAGACCGGCGCCAGCCAGGCGGGGATCCTGCTCGGCTCGAACGAGGACATCTCCGCCTTCCGCTGGGTGGAGAAGGAGACGGCGACGCTGATGACATGCTCGGCGCCGCCGGACTGTGCAGAGATCGAGCGGCGGCTCGGGACCGGCATCGGCCTGCTGACCGACGGCGGCGCGAGCCGCGGGAATCTGCTCTCCGGCGAGGCGGACGATGTGATCCTCACCGTCAGCCGGATGGAGGAGGAGAAGAGGTCCAATCCGGGCTACCGGGCGTTCTTTGCGAACGGCGACAATGCGACGCGCACGCTCGTCCTCTTCGTCTGGGAGGTGTTCCTCGAGTGGACGGCCGCGCTGCGCGCGATCCGTCGTGATGTCCGCCCGCGCGGTCACCGCGGCGGCATCTATCCCTTTATGCGCGGAGCGCTCTGCGTCTTCGTGCGCGACCTGATCGTTTCCGGCGTCCTCACCGACATGATGCGCGGACGGCCCGCGGTATACGCGACCTTCTCGAGCTACGACGAGGTCGCGCACCATTCGGGGCTCGAGCGCGCCGACACGCTCGAGGCGCTGCGCAAGCTCGACGACCACTTCGCTCACATCGAGAAGGCCCGCCGTTACGCGCCGCGGCCGTACGAGCTCGTCGTCCTCTCCGACCACGGGCAGACGCAGGGGGCGACCTTCAAGCAGCGCAACGGCTACGGCCTCGACGAGCTGGTCGAGCGCTCGCTCGCACACGGCGCCGTCGAGGGGATCGCCGGCGGAGACGAGCAGAGCGCGATGGTCGGCAACGCGGTCAGCGACGCCACCGGCAAGAAGGCGAAGCGGCCGAAGAACGACGTCTCCGACCGAGACGTCGTCGTGCTCGGCTCGGGCAACCTCGGCCTCATCTATCTGATGGAGGAGCGCCGCCGGCTGACGCTCGAGGAGATCGACGAGCGCCATCCTGACCTGATCCCCGCGCTTCGTTCCCATCCCCACGTCGGCTGGCTGCTCGTCCGCTCCTCCGCGCGGGGAGCGGTCGCGATCGGCGGCAACGGCATTCACTTCCTCGCCGATGGTCGCGTCGAGGGCGAGGACCCGCTCGAGCACTTCTCACCACACGCGCCGCAGCACCTGCTGCGCACCGACGGTTTCGAGCACGTCGCCGACATCATGGTCGGGAGCTTCTACGACCCCGAGCTCGACGAGGGCTGCGCGTTCGAGGAGCTGATCTGCTTCCACGGCGGCATCGGCGGGCTGCAGACACGTCCGTTCATCCTCCACCCGACGGAGCTCGAAGTTCCGCCGGGGCCGATCCTCGGCGCTGCGAGCGTCCACGGGATCCTTGCGGGCTGGCGGCGCCAGCTCCAGGGCGGCCCGAACGGCAGCGCATCGACGCCAGCCGAGCGGGCCGGCTCAGTCGAGGTCGCCTAACGTTCAGGGCAAAACCGGTTGTCGATCTTCGCCGTAGGTTGAGCGAGGGGGTCTCGTCGTGACGGAGCTGCAGCGGTATCTGGCGGAAGAGGTCGCGGAGGATCACGCCGACGGGCTGATCTCGCGGCGGGAGGCTCTGCGTCGCCTGGGTTTGCTCGGGCTCGGCGCCGCAGCGTCGACCTCGCTGCTCGCGGCGTTCCTCGCGGCGGAGGCGAAGGCCAAAGTCCGGGCCGCGTCGCGCGTGCCCACGGCGGACCACCCGACGACGGTCGACGTTCTCGTCGCGGCGAGACCGACGCGCGAGATCGTCTTCCGAGGTCCGGGGGGCCGGAAGCTGATGGGGGCGTGGGCGGCGGCCGCGAAGCCTCGTGGCGGCGTGCTCGTGATCCACGAGAACCGAGGGCTCAACAACTCGATCCGCGCGATCGCCGGCCGCCTCGCCGGGAGCGGTTACTCCGCGCTGGCGATCGACCTCCTGTCGGAGGAGGGCGGGACAGGCTCGTTCGAGGACGAGTTCGAGGCGATGTCCGCGCTGGGAGCTGCTCCCGAATCGCGCCTCGTCGCCGACCTGAAGGCGGGGGTGACGGAGGTACGGCGACGACTACCCGGGAAGAAGGTCGCGGCGATCGGGTTCTGCTTCGGCGGCGGGATGACGTGGCGGCTGCTCGCGGCGAAGGAGTCGCGCCTGGCCGCCGCCGTGCCCTTCTACGGGCCCTTCCCCGAGGGCGGGAACCTCGCCGGCACCAGGGCGGCGGTGCTCGGGGTCTACGCCGAGCTCGACTCGCGGGTGAACGCCAGCCGCGCGGCTGCGCGGGCGGCGCTCCGGCGAGCGAAGCTCCGCCATCAGATCGTCACCTATCCGGGCGTCGACCACGCCTTCTTCAACCCGACGAGCTCACGGCACGACCCGGCTGCGGCCGCGGCCGCGTATCGTCGGATGCTTGACTGGTTCGGCACGCACGTTGCGAGCGCGTAGGCTCCTGCCGCTCTGCCTGGTGGTGGTCGCCGTCGTCGCCGGCGCCGCGGCCGCGGGGACGAGCTCGCCCGCGCCCACCGTCCGCGAATACCCCGTTCCTGCCGGAAGCCGGCCTCACGACGTCGCTCCTGCCCGCGACGGAGGCATCTGGTACACGGCCCAGGGATCGGGCGACCTCGGCTGGCTCGACCCGAGGACGGGCCGGACACGGCACGTCGCTCTCGGCGAGGGCTCGGCTCCGCACGGCGTCATCGTCGGCCCCGACGGAGCGCCGTGGATCACCGACGGCGGGCTGAACGCGATCGTCCGCGTCGATCCGAAGACGCGGCGCGTCCGCACGTTTCCGCTGCCCGCGTCCACGGGCTACGCCAACCTGAACACCGCCGTCTTCGACCGGCGCGGAGTGCTCTGGTTCACCGGGCAGAGCGGGATCTACGGGCGGCTCGATCCGAAGGTCGGCAAGGTGCGCGTCTTCCGAGCACCGAGAGGCCAGGGTCCTTACGGGATCACCGTGACACCCTCCGGCGCCGTCTACTACGCCTCGCTCGCAGGCAGCTACCTCGGCCGGATCGACGTCGCTCGCTCCACCGTCCGCGTCCTGAGCCCGCCGACGCGTGGCCAGGGCGCGCGCCGCGCATGGTCGGACTCGAAGGGGCGGATCTGGGTGAGCGAGTGGAACGCCGGCAAGGTGGCCGTGTACTCGCCTGCCACCGGGCGCTGGCGCGAGTGGCGCCTCCCGGGCTCGACGCCGATGCCGTACGCGGTCTACGTGGACGACAGGGACGTCGTCTGGCTGAGCGACTTCGGGGCGAACGCCCTGGTGCGCTTCGACCCCAAGACCGAGAAGTTCACCAGCATCCGGCTTCCGAGCTCGCCCGCGAACGTCAGGCAGATCCTCGGCCGCCCGGGCGAGGTGTGGGGCGCGGAGTCCGGCGTCGACAAGCTCGTCGTCGTTCGGACTCGCTAGAGATGCAAGACCTCGAGCGGTTCGTGACCGCGCAGGACTCGGGCGGGACGTACGCGGCTGCCGTGGCCGAGCTGCGGGCCGGGCGGAAGACGAGCCACTGGATGTGGTTCGTGTTCCCGCAGATCGCCGGGCTGGGGACGAGCGAGATGGCGACGCGCTACGCGATCTCGTCGCTCGAGGAGGCACGGGCCTACCTCGCGCATCTGATCCTGGGACCGCGCCTGCAGGAGTGCGTGCGGATCCTGAACGAGCTGAACGGTCGAACCGCGCAGGAGATCTTCGGCCCGGTCGACGCGATGAAGCTGCGGTCGTCGCTGACGCTCTTCGCCCGGGCCACTCCCGAGAATCCGCTCTTCCGCGACGTCCTCGACCGCTACTTCGACGGGGTGGCGGACGACGCGACCGATGTACGGCTCAGGCGGTCCCGCCCGGAAGCGTGAAGGAGACGCGCGCGCCGCCCCCCGGCCTTCCCTCGGCCCAGATGCGGCCGCCGTGCAGCTCGACGATCCCTCGCGCGATCGCGAGTCCGAGCCCCGCGCCGGGTGTCGACCGCGACTGCTCTCCCCGCCAGAACCGCTCGAACATGCGCCGCTCGGTCTCGCCGTCGATGCCCTCGCCGGTGTCCTCGACGACGATCGTCACGTCAGACGCGTCGTGTTCGACGCGAACCGCGACGGCTCCGTCCGCCGGCGTGTGCCGCAGCGCGTTCGTGACGAGGTTGTAGAGCACCCGCTCGACCTTGGCCGGAGCGCAGCGTGCCCGCGCGACCGCCGGGTCGGCGCGGAGATGGACGCCGCGGGCCGCCGCCTCGGCGCTGAGCCCGCGGACGCACGACTCGATCAGCTGCGACAAGTCCGCCTCGACCAGCTCGAGCGACAGCGTCCGTGCGTCGATCGTGGCCAGCTCGAAGAGATCGTCGACGAGAACCGTGAGTGTGCGTACCTGCTCCTGGAGCGCGGGGAGGTAAGCGCCTGGCTCAGCGAGCCCGTCCTCGAGCGCCTCGAGCATCGCCCGCATCGATGCGATCGGCGTGCGGAGGTCGTGGCTCGCCCACGCGACGAGCTCCCGCCTCGCGTCGAAGACCAGCTGCACCTGCTCGGCCATCTCGTTGAACGACCGGGCGAGGCCGGCGAGCTCCTCGGGGCCGTCCTCGCGCGCCCGCACGGCGAAGTCGCCGCCTGCGATCTCCGCGGCCGAGGCGCTCAGGCGTCGGATCGGCCGGGCGAGATCGCGGGCGAGGAGCAGTGCGGCGATCAGCGCCGCCGAGGCCGCCGCGACGGCCACGGCGAGCAGCTTGACGTCGTCTCCCATGTGGAACATCACCCAGCCGGAGAGGAAGACGACGGCGAGGGGCAGCACGACGGCAAGCAGCGCCAGGGCGACGAGCTGACCGCGGACGGTCGGCAGGAAGCGGATCCCGACGACGAGTGCGAGCCCGACCGCAAGGGTCAGGACCGCGAGGCCGAGCCCGGTCCCGATCACGGCACGAGCCTGTAGCCGACGCCCCAGAGCGTCTGGAGATGCGCCGGCTGCGACGGCTCATCTTCGAGCTTCGCGCGGAGCCGGCGCACGTGGACGGTGACCGTGCCCGTGTCGACCGGCGCGTCGTAGCCCCAGACGCTGTGCATCAGCTGGTCGCGGGAGAAGACGCGGCGAGGATGCGAGGCGAGGAAGCAGAGGAGGTCGAATTCCTTCGCGGTCAGCCGGACCTCACGGCCGCCCTTCGTCACCTCGCGCGTGAGCGCGTCGATCGTCACGTCGGCGAAGCGGAATCGCTGTTCCGTCTGCGCAGGACCCGTCCGCCTCAGGACCGTGCGGACGCGAGCAGCGAGCTCGCGCGGGGAGAACGGCTTCGTCACGTAGTCGTCGGCCCCGACCTCGAGCCCGACGATCCGGTCTGCCTCCTCGCCGCGGGCGGTGAGCATGATCACCGGCACCTGTGAGAACGACCGCAGCCGCCGGCAGACCGAGAGCCCGTCCAGGCCGGGCAGCATCAGATCCAGCACGACCAGGTCCGGCCGCTCCGACTCGGCGAGCGCGCATGCCTCCTCGCCGTCGCCAGCCTCGAGCGTCCGGTAGCCGTCGCGGCGCAGATAGCTGACGACGACCTCGCGCACGATCGGCTCGTCGTCGACGATCAGGACGGTCTGCACGGGAGCCATTGTGACGCCGGGACTCTTTCCAGATTCTGAATTCGCCACTCGTCGCAAACGGTTCAGCGGCGCGTAAGAAACTCGAAAGAGATGGCGCTTAGCGTCGGCAGGGTTCACGAGCCGAGGAGGAACCAATGCTCCGCATCGTTCTGCTCGTCGCTGCCGCCGCCGCGGCCGCGGCATTCCCGACGGCCGCCGCGAGCGGCGTCGGCGGCCCCGCGTTCTACGTCGACGGGGTGGCCTACCGCACGGTCGCGACGCCGACCGACCTGTCCGGGACGGGGGCTCCGGCGCACTCGTTCGACACGATCTACGACTTCGGCGGCCTGCAGCCGCTGAACGTCGCGACCGCGGCGCCGGGCGACCGCGACTACAACGGCGGCCGCTGGCACGTGCATGCGCTCGCGTTCGCGGACTATGCCGCCGCACTCGCGGCGTACGACGCGAACGACAGCGGCTCCTTCGACAGCGACGAGGAGGTCGCGGCAGCCCTCGCCGGCGGCGCGGCCCGCGATCTCGGCGTCGTCAAGAGCTTCGTCTGTCCCGTGATCAAGCTGAAGTAGCTCGCTCGTCCATGCGGGGAGGGTCGTGGCGCCCTCCCCGCCGCGCTGCTACCTGAGCGGCTCGACGAGGTAGTGCTGGAAGGTCGGCGCGAGGTAGTCGATCACGTCCGCCGCCGGCAGCGACGCAAGCGGTTCCACGCGTACCACGTGACGCGCCAGCGCGAGCCCGACGACCTGTGAACCGACGAGGCCGGCGCGCGTCTCGGGCTCGTCGTCGGTCAACGCCGCGACGAGCCTGCCGACGTCGCGCGTCACCAGCTCCCGGACGAGCGCCGCTGCGTCGGGGTGCGAGGAGGCGGAGCGGATGCGGCCGAGGACGATCGAGCGCGACTGCGGATTCTCGAGCATCCCGACGATGACCTCGGCCAGCCGGCGGCCGACCGTCGCCCTCGGCCCGTCGGCCAGACCGGCCATGGCCTCTGCGACCGCAGGGGGTAGGGCCATGACCTCCTGGAAGAGCCCGTCCTTCGAGCCGTAGAACCGCACCACGAGCGCCGCGTCGACCCCCGCCTCGCCCGCGATCCCGCGCAGGGTCGCGCGGTCGTAGCCGAGCTCGGCGAACTGACGGCGCGCCGCCGCCGCGATCGCCTCACGGGTCGTCGTCGGCCCCGGCCGTCGTCCACTTCGCTTCGCCGACCTCTCGCTTGACATCGCCACCTCGGAAGTCTACACTCGTTGATATCAACAAGCGTTGACTTTATCACAGGAGGCTCGCGATGCACGGCAAGAAGCTCTTCCAGGACGAACGCAAGCGGCGAGGGGCGGTGCTCAGGGTCATGTGCCTCTCGCTGATGATGGTCGTCGGCGCCGTCGCCAGCCTGAACGTGGCGCTGCCCGAGATCGCACGGAGCACCGGCGCCTCGCAGACACAGCTGCAATGGATCGTGGCCGCGTACGCGCTCGCCTTCGCAGCGCTGCTCCTGCCCGCCGGTGCGATCGGCGACCGGATCGGGCGCAAGCCGGTCCTGGCCGCCGGTCTGGGCATCTTCGGCCTCTCCTCGCTGGCGGCCGTCTACCTGAACAGTCCCGGCGAGCTGATCGCGCTCCGCGGCGCCATGGGCGTCGGCGCGGCGATGATCATGCCCGTGACGCTGTCGGTGATCACGACCGTCTTCCCGCCCGAGGAACGCGGCAAGGCCGTCGGGACGTGGGTCGGCGTCGCCGCCGGCGGCGGCGTGCTCGGCCTCCTCGCCTCGGGCGTCCTGCTCGAGTGGCTCCCTTGGCAGTCGATCTTCGTCCTCAACGTCGTCCTGGCAGCCGTCGCGCTCCTCGGGACGCTCGCGATCGTGCCGGCCACCCGCGAGACGCGGCCGCCCCGGCTCGACCTCGTGGGCGCGCTCCTCTCCGCCGCGGCTCTCGCGGCGCTCGTCTTCGGCGTCATCGAAGGGCCGGAGCGCGGCTGGGGCGAGCCGACGACGATCGCCGCCCTGGTCTTCGGTGCCCTCGGAGCCGCCGCGTTCGTGCTCTGGGAGCTGCGTCGCCGCGAGCCGATGCTCGACCCGCGGCACTTCGCCCGGCGCGGCTTCGCCGCCGGCAGCCTCTCGATCTCCGTCCAGTTCTTCGCCGCCTTCGGCTTCCTCTTCCTGGCACTGCCGTACCTCCAGCTCGTGATGGGCTACTCGCCGCTGCAGGCGGCGGGCGCACTCGTGCCGATGGCGCTCGTCGTCATCCCGCTCTCGCGCACCGCTCCCGCGATCGCGGCGCGGTTCGGCGTCAGGGTCGCCGGTGCGGCGGGGCTGTCGCTGATGGCGGCCGGTTTCATCGTCCTCTCGACGCTCGAGGTCGGGTCGTCCTACGCCCACTTCCTCGCCGGTCTCCTGCCGTTCGGCGCCGGCATGGCGCTCGCCGGTGCGCCGGCGACGACTGCGATCGTGTCGTCGCTGCCGCGGAGCAAGCAGGGCGTCGCCTCGGCCGTCAACGATGTCTCGCGCGAGCTCGGCGGCGCGCTCGGGATCGCGGTTCTCGGGAGCCTGATGAACGGCGTCTACCGGGCCGAGATGGCCGACTCGACCGGCAGCCTCCCGGCCGGCGCCGGCGAGCGGGCGCGCGGGTCGCTCGCCGCGGCGCAGCAGATCGGCGAGCAGCTGGCGCCCCAGGGCCACCAGCTCGTGCTGCACGCGCAGGCCGCGTTCCTCCACGGCTTCACCCGCGGTCTCGTCGGCGGCGCCGCCGTGCTGCTGGTGGGCGCGATCTTCGTCGCCGTCCGGGCGCCCGGCCGTGCCGAGTCCCGCTCGAACGCGAGCGGGAAGCCGATCGGCGTCCCTGCCGTGGAGAGCGCCTGAACGACCACGACGCCCGACTCGACGCGAAAGGCCCCGCTCCGGGGCCTTTCGCTTCTGCGGTGACATCGGCAAGCCGTCGTGTCACGATGGGTGGCCGGATGACGGTCGACATCGTCGGCAGGGAGGAGGAGCTCGGCTCGCTCTCGGCGCTCCTCGAGCGCCGAGCGGCCGGACCGGGCCCGATCGCGATCGCCCTGGAGGGCGAGGCGGGGATCGGGAAGTCGACGCTCTGGCGTGCAGCCGTCGAGGACGCCCGCGGACGCGGGCTCCGCGTGCTCACATCACGGCCGGCCGAATCGGAGCGGGCACTTGCGCATGTCGGGCTTGGCGACCTGCTCGACGGGATCCTCGACGACGTGCTGCCGGAACTGACGGCGCCACGCCGCCGAGCGCTCGAGGTGGCGCTGCTCGTCGAGGACGCGGACGGACGGCCGGTCGACCAGCGCACGCTCGGTGTCGCAGTCCGGAACGTGTTGGAGCTGCTCGCCGACGACGGGGTCGTGCTCGCGATCGACGATCTCCAGTGGCTTGACGCCTCGTCGGCGAGCGCTCTCGGCTTCGCGCTACGGCGGTTGCCGGAGTCGGACATCACGCTGGTCTGGACGCGGCGGCTCGGCGAGCCCGAGCAGTCGACCGCAGTCGAGGACGCCTTCGACGACGACCGGATCGAGCGGCTCCGCGTGGGGCCGCTCAGCGTCGGTGCCACCCATCGAGTGCTACGCAGCCTGCTCGCCGGCGGCGTGACCCGGCCGACGCTGCTCAGGTTGCACGCGGTGTCCGGCGGGAACCCGTTCTACGCCCTCGAGCTCGCGCGGGCGCTCGGCGCCGACGGCGGTGTTCGGGACCCGACACAGCCGCTGCCCGTTCCCGAGCGGCTGGAGGAGCTCGTCTCCGCGCGGCTGCGCGGCTTCACCGGCGCCACGCGTGAGGCGCTCGTGCTCGCCTCCGTCGATGCCCACCTGACGCCGACTCAGCTCGCCGGCGCGGGGGTCGCGCGGGAGTCGCTCGAGCCCGCGCTCGAGGAGCAGGTGATCGAACTCGACGGCGGCACGGTGCGGTTCACGCACCCGCTGCTCGCCTCCGTCCTCTACCAGGATCTCACCGCGTCCGAGCGCCAGGACGCACATCGACGCCTGTCCGCCCTCGCCGAGGATCCGCTCTCGCGGGCCCGCCACCTCGCGCTCTCGACAGACGGGCCGGACGCCGAGCTTGCCACGAGGCTCGAGGCGGCAGCCGGGGCGGCCGTTGCGCAGGGCGCGCCGACGGTCGCCGCCGAGTTGGGGGAGTACGCCGTGCGCCTGACGCCGCCGGAGAACGGCGCCGACATCGACCGTCGGGCGGCCGCCGCCGCTCGCGCCCACCTCGCGGCGGGCGAGGTCGAGCGCGGGCGTGCGCTTGCGACCGAGCTCGCGGCGCGGGTAGCGCCGGGGGAAGACCGGGCCAAGGCGCTCGTGCTCCTCGCCGAGGCTGAGGACATGCCTCTCGCAATGCCCCTGCTGAAGCAGGCGCTGCTGGAGCCGGGAGCTCCGGTCGCGCTGCGGGCGTCGATCCACCAGCGGCTCAGCCTGGACGTCCGCTTCCTGGAGGGCCTCGACGCAGCGGAGGAGCACGCGCTGGCGGCGGTCGATCTGGCCGAGCAGGTCGGAGACGCCGGCCTGCGCGCGTCGGCGCTCGGCGGGCTCGCCCTGATCCAGCTCAATGCAGGCAGGCCCGGCGCGCTCGAGCTCGCCGAGCGGGCCTACGAGCTCCTCCGCGGCGGCGAGGTGTCGCAGGCAGTCGCGGACGTGGCTTTCCCGTTCGCGCACGCCCTCGTCTGGTCCGCCCAATTCGACCGCGCCCGCGCTCTCCTCGAGGGCATCTACGCGGACTGGAGCGAGCGGGACGAGCGAATGGCGGCCTACGCGCTCTGGTACCTGGCGATGGTCGAGCTGCGGACCGGCCACTACGCGCTGGCGGAACAGCACGCGCGGCAGTCGCGGCAGCTGAACGGCCCGTACGTGCGCGACGAGGTGGCATCGCCGACGAGCCTGTTCCCGCTGACGCTCATAACCGCCCACCGCGGTGACCTCCCGCGCGCTCGCGAGCTCGCCGAGCAGTGCTGTCGGCTGGCGGAGCTCCACGCGACCCGCCTGCACGGGCCGCTGACGACGCTCGGGCTCGTCGAGCTCTGGAGCGGGTCTCCGGCCACAGCCGTCGACAGCTTCAGGTCGGCGGAGGAGATCACCGACGCGGCCGACGGCGCAGAACCGATGATGCAGCTCTGGCGGTCCGAGCAGGTCGAAGCGCTGCTCGAGCTCGGTCTTGTGGACGACGCCGTCGGGCGGCTCGACGCCTGGGAAGCAGCGGCGCGACGGCTCGAGCGCGGCTGGGTGCTGGCGCACGTGACGCGCTGCCGCGGGCTCGTCGCCGCGGCGGTCGGTGAGGTCGAGGCCGCGATCCGCCTCTTCACCGATGCGGTCGAGCAGCACGAGGCGCACGGCGATCCGTTCGGCCGCGCGCGGGCGCTCCTTGCCCTCGGCGTGACACGGCGCCGTGCACGGCAGAAGCGTGCCGCTCGCGACGCGATCGAGCTCGCACGGGCGGCGTTCGACGAGCTCGGCGCCGAAAGCTGGGCCGAGCGCGCCCGTGAGGAGCTGGGAGCGATCGGCGGTCGGACGCGCAGCGAGGGTCTGACAGCCGCGGAGCGGCGCGTCGCGGACCTCGTTGCGGACGGCCGCACCAACGCCGAGGTCGCGGCGACGCTCTTCCTCGCCGAGCGAACGGTGGCGAGCCATCTGACGCACGTCTACGCGAAGCTGGGCGTGCGCTCGCGCACGGAGCTCGCACGCAAGCTCGCGGACGGCGCGGGAAACGTTTCGACGGTCTGACGTTTTCGCGGTTCCGGCTTGCGAGCACGCCGGGAGGGCGTGAAACTCGTGGCGACGACGTCGAGCGAGGGCGATGCGAAAACTCCAGTCACAGGGCGTGCACCACATCACGATCGTCGGCGCGAACCGGCAGACGTCGATCGACTTCTGGGAGGGCGTGCTCGGGATGCCGTTCGTGTTCGAGCAGCCCAACCTCGACAACGAGTCCGAGAGCCACCTCTACTTCGACCCGGGCGACGGCCGCCTGATCACGGTCTTCACCAACGAGGAGCGCACGCCGGACCCGGCGCGGACGTCGACTGAGATCGGCGCAGTCCACCACGTCGCCTTCTCGCTCTCGCGGGCGACGTTCCGGCAGGCCGTCGAGCGCCTCGACGAGCGCGGGATCCGGCACAGCGGCGTCAAGGACCGCGGCTTCATGGACTCGATCTACTTCGAGGATCCGCTCGGGCTGCTGATCGAGCTCGCGTCGTACCGCTTCGAGCCGCCGCGCGGACACACGCACACCGACGTGCTGCTCGCCGCGCACGAGCTCCGGGTCAAGCGCGGCGACTACAACATCGACGAGGCCCATCTGGCCGACGCGATCGAGGCGCTCGCCGCGCAGTCGCGGTCGCTCTCGGACGACCGGTCGCCGAAGAACCCCTACCGCTAGGAGGAAGCAGTGGCCGCTACACACACGCTAAGCATCCTGAAGCCGAGCGTGAACAACCTGACCGTACGCATCTTCGTCCGGGCAGCCGGGCTCGAGTTCGACGAGCTCGACGTCTGGGGCAAGAAGGGCACGCCCGAGTTCCTCGCCAAGGACCCGGCCGACCTGACGCCGCTGCTCGAGGAGGAGGGGCTGCCGCAGGGCGCGCTCTGGGAGAGCTGCGCGATCATGCAGTACCTCTGCAACAAGCACGGCCTCGACCGCTTCTACCCGACCGATCCGGGCGAGCGGGCGATGGTCGACAGCGCGATGTTCTACCTGATCGGCACCTTCTATCCGTTGCTGGCGCGGGCGACCTATCCGACGCTCGGCTTCGGCCAGTACCCGGGCGAGGTGGCCACGTCCGACGCCGACGACGCCGCGAAGGCGAAGGCCGCCAAGGACGCCGAGGCCGCGCTCGCCGGGCCGCTCGAGGTCTACCGGACGTTCTTCCTCGGCGACCGCGAGTTCATCGGCGGCGACAGTCCCTCGATCGCGGATCTGAGGCTCGCTGCCACACTCGAGTTCCTGCGCGCGATCGACTACCCCTTCCCCGACTGGGCGGAGGACTACATGACGCGGATGGAGGAGACGCTCGGCGAGGCCTACTCCGAGCCGGTCGCGGACGTCCGCGGCTACATCGACTACGTGCGCTCGCAGAGTGGGTGAGCCGCGGCCGCAGGCGGTGACCGCGATCAGCCAGGCCTATCCCGACCGGGTCGAGGTGCGGGGACGCGATCTCACGGGCGAGCTGATGGGACGCGTCGGCTTCACCGAGTACTTCCACCTCCTGCTCACCGGCCGGGAGCCGAGCGACCAGCAGCGCGAGTTCCTCGACCTGATGCTGGTCGCAATCGCCGAGCACGGACTGATGCCGTCGAACGTCGCCGCCCGGATGACGCTCGCGGCCGACCCGGAGTCGCTGCAGGGCGCGGTCGCAGCCGGAATCCTCGGCGCCGGCCCGCTGCTGCTCGGGACGTCGGAGGAGTGCGCGCGTCTGCTGGCGGGCGCACTCGCGGCCGGCAGGTCGCCCGGGGAGGTCGCCCGTGACCTCCACGCTGCCGGGAACCGTGTTCCGGGCTTCGGGCATCCCGTGCACCAGCCGCTCGACCCGCGCGCGGAGCGGATCCTCGAGCTGGCGGACGCACGCGGCGTCAGCGGGCCGAACGTCGCCTTCGCGCGGGAGCTCCGGGATGCCGTTGCAGCGACGTGGGAGAAGCCGCTGCCGATGAACGTCTCGCTGCCGATCGCGGCCGTGCTGCTCGACCTCGGCTTCCCGGTCGCGGCCGTCAAGTCCGTGCCGATCCTCGCCCGCACGGCAAGCCTGCTCGCGCACCTCGCCGAGGAGCAGGAGCGCCCGCTCGGATTCACGCTCGCGCGAGCAGCGGAGGACGCCGTGGGCTACGAGCCCGATGCTCGAGCCTGACGTCGAGGCCCGTCCATGGGCGGAGCAGCTCGCCCTCGACGACGCGAGCTATCGGACGCAACTCGCCTATCTGGTTGAGCGCTCGCCGTTCTACCGCGCGAAGCTCGCCGGTACCGACACGACGGGCGGGCTCGCCGAGCTCGCGCAGCTGCCGCTCACCGAGAAGGACGAGCTACGCCAGACCCGCACCCCCGAGAACCCGTTCGGGGCGCACCTCTGCGCGGAGCCGCGCGAGCTCGTCCGGATCTACTCGACGAGCGGCACCACGGGGACCCCGAGCTACATCCCGCTCACCGCCGGCGACCTCGACAACTGGGTCACCGGGTCGGCGCGGAGCTACGCCGCGTCCGGGATCAGCGCCGGTCAGCGCATCGTCTCGACCTACAACGCCGGGCCGTTCGTCGCGGGGGCCGCGCTCGCCGCCTTCGACCGGATCGGCCTCACCCACATCGGGTCGGCACGGGGAACACGGATCGCCTCGTCCGCGCGATCGAGCAGCTCCGGCCCGAGGCCGCCGTCCTGACGCCGTCGTACGCTGCCTATCTCGCCGAGCGCCACGACCTCCGGCGCTCGAGCGTTCGGCGGGTTCTCGTCGCGGGCGAGCCGGGCGGCGGCGAGCCGGCTTTCCGCGCCAGGCTCGAGGAAGGCTGGGGCGCGAGGGTGACGGAGGCGATGGGGATCGGCGACATCGGCGTCTCGCTGTGGGGCGAGTGCGAGGAGCAGGACGGCATGCACCTCGGCGCCCGCGGATTTGTCCACGCCGAGCTGATCGACCCTGACACCGGCGCAGCGCTCGAGCTCGCGCACGGCGCCTCCGGCGAGCTCGTGCTCACGCACCTCCGCCACCGGGCCGCGCCGCTGCTGCGCTTCCGGACGCGCGACCACGTCGAGGTGCGGACGAGCCCGTGCCCGTGCGGCCGGACGGCCCCGCGCCTGCGCTGCATCGGCCGCACCGACGAGATGCTCATCGTCCGCGGTGTCAACGTCTTCCCGGCTGCGATCCGCGAGGTCGTGAGCGGCTTCGCGCCTGCTGTGAGCGGCCAGATCCTCGTCCGCCCGCAGGCGGCCGGCGTCAAGCAGGAGCCGCCGCTGCCGGTCAGCGTCGAGCTCGGGCCCGAGGCGCAGGCCGACGCCGGCCTCGCCGGCGCGATCCGCGACCGGCTGCGCGAGGTGCTCGTCGTCCAGACGCAGGTCGAGCTCGTGGCGCCTGGCAGCCTGCCGCGGAGCGAGTACAAGTCGAAACTCGTGGAACGGTCGACGTGAGCGGGATCAGTACGACTGTCGTCGGCAGCTATCCGCAGCCGGAGTGGCTGATCGACCGCGAGCGGCTCGGCGAGCGGCTGCCGCCGCGCGTGCGGGCGCGCGAGCTCTGGCGGGTCCAGGAACCGTTTCTCGAGCAGGCGCAGGACGACGCGACCCGGCTCGCGGTGGCGGACATGGAGCGCGCCGGGGTCGACGTGATCACCGACGGCGAGATGCGGCGCGAGAGCTACTCCAACCGCTTCGCGACGGCGCTCGCCGGCATCGATCTGGACGAGCCGGGCGTCGCGCTCGATCGCACCGGCCACCGGAACCCCGTCCCGCGCGTCGTCGGGCCGGTGCGGCGCACGCGGCCGGTCGAGACCCGCGACGTCGAGTTCCTGCGCTCGCTCACCGATCGCCGGATCAAGATCACCGTCCCTGGGCCGTTCACGATGACGCAGCAGGCGCAGAACGACCACTACGCGGACGATCGGAGCCTGGCGCTCGCGTACGCCGAGGCCGTCAACGAGGAGCTTCGCGACCTCAAGGCGGCAGGCGCCGACCTCGTCCAGATCGACGAGCCCTACCTGCAGGCGCGGCCCGAGGCGGCACGCGAGTATGCGGTCGAGGCGATCGACCGCGCTCTCGAGGGGATCGAGGGCGAGACCGTCCTGCACACCTGCTTCGGCTACGCCCATGTCGTCCACGACCGTTTGCCCGGCTACCCCTTCCTGGACGAGCTCGCGGACTGCAGCGCCACGCACGTCTCGCTGGAGGTCGCGCAGCCCGATCTCGATCCTGCGCTGCTGCGGGCGCTGCCCGGCAAGACGATCGTGCTCGGCGTGCTCGACCTGGGGGACGCGGGGGTCGAGACGGTCGAGACCGTGGCGGCGCGTCTCCGCCGGGCGCTCGAGGTCGTGCCGCCCGAGCGGCTCGTCGCCGCGCCCGACTGCGGGATGAAATACCTCCCGCGCGAGCGGGCGCTCCGGAAGCTCGAGGCGATGGTCGCGGGCGCGCGGCTCGTCTCGGCCGAGTTGACGCGGTGACGTCGCTGCGGATCGCAGTGCTCGCGCCGGTGTCGTGGCGCGTGCCGCCCCGCCACTACGGGCCGTGGGAGCAGTTCGCATCGCTCCTCACCGAGGGGCTCGTCGCGAAGGGCGTCGACGTGACCCTCTTTGCGACCGCGGACTCGATCACCTCCGGCCGGCTCGCTTCTGTGATCCCTCGAAGTTACTCGGAGGATGCGGGTGTCGAGCCCAAGGTCGTCGAATGCCTCCACATCGCGCACGTTTTCGAGCGCGCAGACGAGTTCGATCTGATCCACAACAGCTTCGACTTCCTCCCGCTGAGCTACAGCGAGCTCGTCGACACGCCCGTTCTGACGACGATCCACGGGTTCTCGTCGGAACTGATCCTGCCGGTCTACCAGCGCTACAACGCGACCGGCGCCTACGTCGCGATCAGCGACGCGGACCGGCATCCGAGCCTCGACTACCTCGCCACGATCCATCACAGCATCGACACGAGTGCCTTTTCGCTGCACTCTCCGGGCGGCTACCTGCTGTTCTTCGGGAGGATCCATCCGGACAAGGGGACCGCGGAGGCGATCGACGTCGCCGATGCGTCGGGCCTACCGCTCGTGATCGCGGGGATTGTTCAGGATCAGGCGTACTTCGACGAGCGCGTCGCGCCTCGGCTCGACGGGAACCGGATCTCCTTCGTCGGCGCGGTCGGCGCCGGCGAGCGGTCGGCGCTCCTCGGCGGCGCGCACGCGTTACTGCATTTGATCCGCTTCGACGAGCCGTTCGGGTATAGCGTCGTCGAGTCGATGGCCTGCGGCACGCCTGTGATCGCCTTCCGGCGCGGCTCGATGGGGGAACTGATCCAGGAGGGCACGACCGGCTTTCTGGTCGACGATCTTGCGGGCGCTGTGGCCGCCGTCGATCGGGCGGCGAGTCTCGATCGCGAGGCGATTCGAACCTCTGCTGTGGCCCGGTTCGACGTGGCCCGGATGGTGGACGACTATCTCGATGCCTACGCAGCCGTCGTGTCTGTGCGACACTGACGCCATGAAGGGTCAGCAGAAGCCGAAGAAGGTGAGCAAGAAACCGGCCCAGAAGACGCTGAAGGAGCGCCGGACCGAGAAGCGCGCCGCGGCGAAGCACAGCAAGTCGCTCGACGTCTAGGAGGGTTTGTCTAGCCCGGCGCGGCCAGGACGGCTGCGAGCAGATCCCCGAGCCGCGCTGTGGCGAGGCAGATCGACGTGTCGGCGGCCCCGTAGTAGAGCTGGATCTCGTCAGTCTCGACGTCGTGGACGAGCCCGCAGGGGAAGACGACGTTGGGAACGTCTCCCTCGCGCTCGTAGGGCGCGGAGGGGCCGAGGATCCACTCCGGCAGACGGTGCAGCACCCGCGTCGGCTCGTCGAGGTCCGTGAGCGTGAGACCGACCCGGTAGACGCCGCCGGAAATCGTCTCCTTGACGCCGTGGTAGATCAGCAGCCAGCCGTGCTCCGTTCGCAGCGGGGGCGGCCCGATCCCAATCCGGAGCGAGTCCCACCACGCGCCCTCGCGCGGCTGCAGCACCTGCTCCGGCGCGCTCCAACTGATCATGTCGGTGGACCGCGACAGCAGGATCTCGCCTCGTGACGGCCCGTATTCCGTCTTCGGCCGGTGGAACAGCACCCACTTGCCGTCGATTCGGTCGGGGAGCAGAGCCGCGTTCTTGTCCTCGGGTTGACGGACGATCCCGAGCCGCTCGACGCTCCTGAAGTCCTCGGTCGTGGCGAGGTAGACGGCAGGGCCGGCCGGCCCGTAGGCAGTGCACGTGATCACCCAGCGTTCGAGCTCCGGCACGAAAACGGCGCGCGCGTCCTCGAACCCCCACTGCTCGCTCTCGACGCCGTCCGTCGGCGCGAGCAGCGGCTCCGGATCGATCGTCCAGCCGTCGACGCCGTTGGCCGAGCGTGCGACGGAGAGATGCGAGAGTCCAGTCAGGTCTTCGACTCGCGCGAGGAGCACGGTCGTGCCGTCGAGCTGCGCCGCGGCCGGATTGAAGACGGCGTTGACGGGATACGGCCAGTCGTCCGCCGTCAGGAGCGGGTTGGCGTCGTGGCGCTGGAAGAGCTCGCGCGGCGTCACGCGGCGGCGGGCTCGCGGGTCCGGTCGCGCAGGACGGCCGGCAATCCGGCCGCGTCGAGCAGGAGCGCAGAGCGGTGGACCGCGAGCGTCGACTCGGCGCCCTGGTTGTCGTTCGTCGTCTCCTCGCCGAGCCCGTCACTGCAGCCGCCGGTCGCGAAGTCGTAGAGCGGCTGATGGAGCCGGTTTCGGCCGAGGAACCAGTCGAACGCCCGCTGCGCACGCAGACCGTGGGCGGGATCGCCGGTGACGGCGAACGCGGCCAGCTCCGCGGAGACGAAGGCGGAGGCGTCGAGCGGCTGCTCGTCTCCCGTGCCGGGAGCGGGTTCCGTCCGATGCCGACCGCGGTGTCCCGTCAGGCGCAGCGTGCCTTCAACGAGGCCCGACTCGTCGCCCAACCACCGGAGTGCGTTCAGGCCGGTCTCGGTCAGGTCCTCCCGCCCGAGCGCGGCGCCGCCGACGATGAGCGCGTGCGGCAGGCGGGCGTTGTCGTACGTGAGCGAGTCCTCGAACCAGTGCCAGTCGGGGGCCGCGTGCGTCTCGTACGCCGCGGCGAGCTGGTCGACCAGACGTTCGAGCAGCTCGTGGGCGGCCGGCTGAAGCCGGTCCGGGTCGAGCGGCGCCAGTCCGAGCACGGTATAGGCGCCGGTGCGCAGCGACACATCGGCCCCGAGCGTGCCGACGATGTCGTCGAGCAGTCGGCGGGTCGGGCCGACGACCGCGGGGACCCACGCCGTCGAGAGGATGTCTCCGAGCGCCCAGACCGAACGGCCGACGTGGTCGCCCAGGTGCGGCTCGTCGAGCCAACGGCGGTCGTAGCCCATGAAATTCCGCATCCCGCGCTCCGCATCGGTCGCGTCCTGGAGAAATGCGATCGAGCGGTAGACGATCGACGTCCAGGTCTGCTCGTCGCCGCGACGGGCGAGCTCGAGCGCGACGACGGCGAGCCGCGCCACGTCGTCGACGCAGTAGCCGCTCTGGCGGTTCGGGATCACGCCGTTCGCGTGCTGGACGATGCCGACGTCGTCGGCGAGCGTCAGCAGGTGATCGGTTCGCATCGTCACGAGCTGGGGGTCGAGCCGGGCGAGCGGTCTCCGCCGGCGCGGCGCGAGCTCGACGGCCTCGCGCAGGACCGCTGCGGTCGCCTCTGCCACCGACGGCCAGGCGAGCTGCGCGCCGATCCGCCGCGCCTCCGCCCGCGCTGCGGCGAGCCGGTCGGGCTCGTCGATGTAGCGGCAGACGGCATCCGCGGTCGCTGCGGCATCGTCGAACGGGACGATCTCGCCGGCCCCCGATGCGAGCATGTCCTGCGCGTACCAGTACGGCGTCGAGACGACGCCGCAGCCGGCCGCGAGCCCGAAGGTGAGCGCGCCCGATGCGATCTGCTCGCGCCCCTTGTACGGCGTGACGAAGACGTCGGTCGCGGCGAGCAGGTCGGCGATCTCCTCGATCGCCAGAAAGCGGTCGTCGAACTCGACATGGTTCTCGAGGCCGAGGTCGAGCACCGTCTGCTCGAGCCTGAGGCGGTAACGCTCCCCCTCGCGATGCGCCACGTCGGGGTGCGTTCGTCCGGCAACGACATACACCACCTCGGGATGGCGCTCGACGATCGCCGGCAGCGCCTCGATCACCGTCTCGATCCCCTTGCCGGCCGAGATCAGCCCGAAGGTCGAGAGCACGAACCGCTCGTCGCCGTCGTCGCTGGCCGTAGCTCGTTCGAGCGCGTACGCATCGGCGCGTCGCGCGAGCAGCGTCGGCGCCCCGTGGGGCACGACGCGAATCTTGTCCGCGGGGCACGTCTCGCCCGCAACGAGCAGCCCCTTCGCGGTCTCGGTCATCACGATCACGAGCTCGGCCTGGCGGCAGAGCGCCGCGAGCACCTGAGCCTGATGGGACGTCGGCTCCGAGAGCACGGTGTGCAGCGTGATCACGAGGGGCTGCGAGAGCTCCTCGGCGAGCGAGAGGGCGTAGGCGCCGTCGGCGCCGCCGAAGATCCCGTACTCGTGCTGGAGCAGAACGATGTCGACATCCAGCCGGCCGAGGATCCGCGCCGCGCGGACGTAGTCGCCTCGAACCGCCTGCGCGATCGTGGCCACGATCCCCGGCCGCTGCGGGCGGCTCGGGTCGTTGACCACGACGACCTTGTCGACGCGGTCGATCCCGTCGACCCCTAGCAGCGCTGCGCGCACGTCGGCTGCAAAGGTGCCGATCCCGCACGCACGCGGCGGGTAGGTGGAAACGATCGCGGTGCGCACGACTAGAGGGCGCCCTTCCGTAGAGATTCCGGCGCGGCACCGAGGCGTCAGCGCAGCCGGTTCGAAGTCAGCGTAGCCGACGCTGTCTCTACCCGCCGCGCCGACGTTCTCCACCAACTCGACCGCCTTCTCGGATCGGTGCTACGGTCCCTCGGCGCATTCGGCCCGAGACGACTGAGGCTCTGCACCCTTCCTCGTCGTCCACGACACGGCTTGAGCGCTGCAGGAAGTTCGTTCGGACTTCCCTGCCCTGTGAGATGAACGAAGGAGCATCACATGCATGCGACCATTCGCCGTTACGACGGTGTGGACCAGACTCGCACGGTCGAGCTGACCGGCAAGGTCAACGAGACCCTCATCCCGAAGCTGAGCAAGCTCGACGGCTTCATGGGCTATTACCTGATCGAGGCCGGCAACGGCATCTTCAGCTCGATCGGTCTCTTCGAGACGCCCGAGCAGGGCGAGGCTTCAACGAAGCTCGCCGCCAGCTGGCTCCGCGACGAGAAGCTCGAGACCGCGTTCCCGAATCCGCCCAAGGTCACGAGCGGCAAGGTCGTGGGGCACAAGAACGGCGTCGTCGCGTAGACGGCCCGCTGGAACGCGCGTGGGGAGGGCCTGCATCGCGGGGCCCTTCCCGGCGTGACCCTACGCCGCGTCCTCGAGCAGGAAGCAGATCTGGCCGGGGGCGGTCTCCCAGACCTTGACCGCAGCGTACATCTCGGGCTGCTCGCGCTTGACCTGCTCCGCGAGCTCCAGGATCTGGCCGACCATCTTCTCCAGCCGCACGTCGAGCACGACCGGATCGCCGTTCAGGGCGCGGTGGAACATCAGCCGTACCTCGTTGTCGTCGTTGACCCGCATCCGGATCAGGAATGCCCGCGCATGACGCGGTGCGAGCGCAGGCGCGCCCGCCGCGGCGCGTCGTCCTCGCTCAGTGCGACGTCGACCGCGTGGCCGGCGTCGGCGGCGCGGAAGGTTACCTCGATGCCCGCGCAGCGACCCACGGGCGGCGCGCTGACGAAGTCGGCGGCGAGCACCTGGTAGGGCTCGCCGTCATCGCACTCGATCATGCCGTCGCCGCGGCTCTCGTTGAACCAGCGCATCCGGCCCCCGAGCACGATCAGCGCTCCCGGTAGACGATGCGGCCGCGCGTCGGGTCGTACGGTGAGAGCTCGACCTTGACCCTGTCGCCGGGCGCCATCCGGATCCGGTAGCGCCGCATCTTCCCGGACGTGTAGCCGATCGCCTCGTGGCCGTTCTCGAAGGCGATCTTGAACATGCCGCCGCCGAACGCCTCGAGAATCTCGCCGTCGAGTTCGACCTTCTCCTCTTTGACTCCCATGGTGCCTCCCTTCCGCATCGAAGAGACGCGGCATCCGTAGCTGAGAAGGGCTCGACAAGGGGCACGGCCCGACACTCCAGTCTACTCGACGCGGCTCGGGTGGCCGGATTCCGGGCGGTCAACCGCACGTCCGAGACCCGGCGAACCCGACCCCGCTTCGCGGGAGCACCACCTTCCTCGGCCTCGCCACGCCTGCCAGGTTGGACTCAGACCACTCACCTGCACAGGAGGACCATGAGCGTCGCAGCTGTCCATCACCCCTCACGCAGCGCCGTGACGGGCTTCGTCACCGAGCGGCGGCTGGCTGTCGCAGCGATCGGCCTCGTCGGACTCCACGTCGCGGACGACAACTTTCTCCAGCCCGAGCCCGGCATGAGCCCCGTCGACCACCTTCCGGGCGGGCTCGCGCTGCTCGGACTCGTCGCGCTCGGCGCCTGGGCGTATCCGCGCGTCCGTGCCGGCGCTCGCGCGGCGATCGCGCTCCTCGCCGGCTTCCTCGGCGTCCTCGCCGCGACGGAGGCCGTCTACTACACCGTCGCCGACGCGCCCTCCGGCGACGACTTCACCGGCTTCCTGTCGCTCGTCGCCGGTTTCGTCCTGCTCGGCATCGGCGTCGCGACGCTCTGGCGGACGCGCCGCTCCGGCGACAGCCGTCGCCGGCGCTACACACGGCGCGGCATCGCCACGGCGGGCGCGGTCCTGCTGTCCGGCTTCGTCTTGTTCCCGACCTCGATCGCCTACGTCGTCACGCACACGGCGCGAGCCGTCGTGCCGGAGCCGAACCTCGGCGCGACCCCCGAGGATGTCTCGTTCACAACGAGGGACGGCCTTCGGCTCGAGGGCTGGTTCGTCCCCTCGCAGAACGGCGCCACAGTGATCGCGTTCCCCGGCCGCTCCGGTCCCCAGAAGCACGCGCGCATGCTCGTCGCCCACGGCTACGGCGTGCTCCTCTTCGACCGCCGCGGCGAAGGTGCGAGCGAGGGCGACCCGAACACGTTCGGCTGGGCGGGCGACCGGGACCTGCACGCGGCGGCCGCCTATCTCCGCAGCCGCCCCGATGTCGATCCCGAGCGGATCGGCGCGATCGGGCTCTCCGTCGGCGGTGAGATGCTGATCCACGCGGCGGCGCACTCGGACGCCTTCAGGGCGATCGTGTCCGAAGGGGCGAGCGGGCAGTCCGTTCGCGACCAGCTCGACAACGTGAGCACACGCGACGCGATCATGGGCTACGCCCCGGTGACGGTCGCGACGGCGTTGTTCACCAGCACCCTGCCGCCTTCGCGCCTGAAGCGCGAGGTCGCCAGGATCGCGCCGACGGCCAGCTTCTTCGTCTACGGCGAGAACGGCCAAGGCGGCACCGAGGCGAAGCCGAACAAGGCGTACTACGCCGCCGCGCGCCAGCCCAAGCAGATCTGGGAGGTCCCGAACGGCCAGCACATCGCTGGGATCACGACCATGCCGGCCGAATACGAGCGCCGCGTGATCGGCTTCTTCGACCGCGAGCTGCGATGACTTCCGCCGCCGGGGGCCGTCGTACGTACGATGACCTGCATGCAGGAGTCGACGCGTACGGCCCCTCCGGCGGCGGGTGAGCTCGAGCAGGAGCTGGAGCTGCACCGCAAAGAGCTCGTCGCCTACTGCTACCGCATGCTCGCCTCGCCCTTCGAGGCCGAGGACGCGGTCCAGGAGACCTTCATCCGCGCCTGGCGCGGCTACGAGCGGTTCGAGGGCCGGGCCGCGCTGCGCTCGTGGCTCTACCGGATCGCGACCAACGTCTGCCTCGACATGCTGAACGGACGCGAGCGGCGCGCCCGCCCGATGGATCTCGGGCCGGCCGGCGAGCCGATCGTGGAGAACCTGCGCGTTCCGGGTGAGGTGACGTGGCTGCAGCCGACCCCCGATCCAGCCGAGGAGGCCGTCGCCCGCGAGACGACCCGGCTCGCGTTCGTCGCGGCGCTGCAGCACCTGCCGCCGCGGCAGCGCGCCTGCCTGATCCTCTGCGAGGTGCTGCGCTGGCAGGCGAGCGAGGTCGCAGAGCTCCTGGAGACGAGCGTCGCCTCGGTGAACAGTGCGCTCCAGCGGGCGCGGGCGACTCTGGAGGCACAAGACGTCTCCGCCGACGCCACACCCCCGATCGAGCAGGCGGACGCCGAGCTGCTCGCGCGCTACGTCGACGCATTCGAGCGGTACGACATGGATGCCCTCACGTCGCTCATCCACGAGGACGCGATGCAGTCGATGCCGCCGTTCGACCTCTGGCTCCGCGGCCGCGACGACATCTTCACCTGGTGGTACGGCCCCGGTGCCGGCTGCCGCGGCTCACGGGTGATCCCGACCGTGGCGGCCAACGGCTCGCCCGCGTTCGGCCAGTACAAGCCGAGCGAGAGCGGCGACGGCTACGAACCGTGGGCGCTCCAGGTGCTCGAGATCGAGGACGGCAGGATCGTCGAGTTCAGCTTCTTCCTCGATACCGAGACGCTCTTCCCGCTGTTCGGCCTGCCGCTCCAGTTTGACGCGTAGCAACCGCTCGATGCCCGCGAGCACGGTCATCCCCCGCGCTCGTCTACGAGGACGTCGCCGCGGCGGCCGAGTGGCTCTGCGACACGTTCGGCTTCACGGTGCGCTGGCGCGCCGGCGGCCACCGGGCGCAGCTCGCGGTCGGCGACGGGGCAGTCGCGATCACCGAGCAGCGCGGGGCGGGCCGACCGGCCGAGGTGATGGTGCGCGTCGACGACGTCGACGGCCACCACGAGCGCGCCCTCGAGCGGGGGGCGCAGATCCTTCAGGCTCCCGCCGACTATCCCTACGGCGAGTGCCAGTACACGGTCGTCGACCCGGGCGGCAACCACTGGACGTTCTCGGAGACGATCGCCGACGTCGCCCCGGAAGAGTGGGGCGGCACCTCCGCCTAGCCCGGCAGCACGTCGCGCAGGCCCATGAAGGCGACGAGGTCGAGCAGGTCGTGTGAGGCGTTGCGGAGCTGGATCCGGCACCCCTGACGCCTCGCAGCCAGCTGGAGCCGCGCGAGCGCGTCGACCGTGACCGCGTCCGCATCGACGCCGTCCACGTCGCAGCGGACCTCACCGCCGCCGCTCTCGCTCAGGAGCGCGCAGACGCGGTCGCACAGCCCGGGCAGGTCGTCCCGGGCGATCGGGCCCCAGATCGCGAAGTCCACACCAATTAGGACACGTTCGGCCCCGGAAACTCATCGGCGTCGCCACCGATGAGTTTCGCGGCGGCAGTGGGTCGAAAGGGTAGAACGCAAGACGAGGAGGATTTGATGACCATCGACGACACCCGCAAGAAGTGGCTCGCGCTCTACGTCCTCTGCCTCGGCGATCTCCTGATCGTGCTCGACATCTCGATCGTGAACGTCGCGCTGCCCTCGATCCGGGACGACCTCGGCTTTTCCGAGGCGTCGCTCGCGTGGGTGATCAACGCGTACACGCTCACGTTCGGCGGCTTCATGCTGCTGGCGGGCCGGCTCGGCGATCTCTACGGCCACCGCCGCGTCTTCGTGCTCGGCGTCGGGCTGTTCACGATCGCGTCGGCCTTCTGCGGGCTTGCGACCTCGCAGGCGATGCTCGTCGGCGGACGTGCGATTCAGGGCCTCGGCGGCGCGGTCGTCGCGGCGGTTGCGCTCTCGCTGATCATGACGCTCTTCACCGAGCCGGCCGACCGGGCAAAGGCGATGGGCGTGATCGGCTTCGTCGCGGCGGGAGGCGGCTCGATCGGCGTTCTGGCCGGCGGCGTCCTCACGGATCTCCTCAACTGGCACTGGATCTTCCTCGTCAACGTCCCGATCGGTGCGCTCGTGATCGCCTTCTGCCTCAGGCTCCTCCCCGGCGACAGCGGTAGCCGCGAGACGAAGCTCGACGTGGCCGGCGCGATCACGGTGACGGCGTCGCTGATGCTCGCGGTCTACGCGATCGTCAACGGCAACGAGCAGGGCTGGACGTCAGCACAGACGCTCGGGCTGCTCGCGACCGCGGCCGCGGGCCTGGCGTTGTTCGTCGCGATCGAGGCGCGCGTCGACGCGCCGCTGATGCCGCTCGGGCTCTTCAGGCTGCGCAGTGTTGCGACGTCGAACGTCGTCGGCGTTCTCTGGTCGGCGGCGATGTTCGCGATGTTCTTCCTCTCGGCTCTCTACCTCCAGCTCGTGCTCGGCTACAGCCCCCTCGAGGTCGGGCTGGCCTTCCTGCCCGCGAACCTGATCATGGGCGCGTTCTCGCTCGGCCTCTCGGCCAAGATCGTGATGCGCGTCGGGGTCCGACCGCCGCTCGTGCTCGGGATGGGCCTCGTCGCTGCCGGTCTCGCGCTCTTCGCGCGGGCACCCGTGGACGGCAGCTTCGCGGTCGACGTACTCCCGAGCATGATCATCCTCGGCTTCGGGATCGGCATGGCGATGAACCCGTTGCTGCTCGCCGCCATGAGCGACGTCAAGCCCGAAGAGTCGGGGCTCGCGTCGGGTGTCGTCAACACGTCGTTCATGCTCGGCGGCGCCCTCGGGCTGGCCGTCCTGGCAAGCGTCGCCGCCGCTCGTGCCGGGGACGACCCCTCCCTCGCCGCGCTCGTCGACGGCTACCACGTCGCGTTCCTGATCGGAACGATGTTCGCGATCGCAGCAGGCGCCGTCGCGGCGATCTTCCTCCGTGGCCCCGCTCATGCGCCCGCGGAGGCACGCGAGGAAGCGCTCGAAGCCGCCTGACCAAGACGAAAGGACCTGAGATGCTCAAGGACAACCGCACGTTCTCCAGCTTCTCCGCGGACGACATCCCGCGCGCGAAGCAGTTCTACGCAGAGACCCTCGGCCTCGAGGTCGAGGAGCAGATGAGCGGCATCGCCCTCCACCTGGGCGGCGGCGCCGACGCATTCGTCTACCCCAAGGACGACCACGTGCCGGCCACGTTCACGGTGCTCAACTTCCTCGTCGACGACATCGAGGACGCCGTCGACCGCCTCACCGCGGCCGGTATCGGCTTCGAGCAGTACGAGGGCGAGCTCCAGACGGACGAGAAGGGCATCGCCCGCGCGCCGGAAGGCGGCCCGTCGATCGCGTGGTTCAAGGATCCGGCCGGGAACATCCTCTCGGTCATCCAGCAGTAAGCGCTGCATGACCGAGCTCGCGATCAGGCTTCGCGGCGTCGTCAAGCGCTACGGCGAGATCACGGCCGTCGACGGCCTCGATCTCGATGTGCCCGAGGGCACCTGCGTCGGATTGCTCGGTCCGAACGGCGCGGGTAAATCGACGACGATGCGCCTCCTGACCGCCCAGGCGCTTCCCGACGAGGGCGAGCTGGAGCTGCTCGGCTTCTCGCTTCCAGGCGAGTCGAAGCAGGCGCGCGCGCAGCTCGGCGTCACGCCGCAGCTCGACAATCTCGACGTCACCCTCACGGTCGAGCAGAACCTGCTGGTCTTCGCGCACCTCTACCGGATCCCCAGGGCGGAGCGGCGCGACGCGATCCAGCGGGCGCTCGAGCTGGCGAAGCTGGTCGAGCGACGGAGCGCCCGCGTCGACGAGCTCTCCGGCGGGATGCGCCGCCGGTTGCTGATCGCGAGGGCGCTCGTCCACCGACCCAGGCTCGTGCTCCTCGACGAGCCGACCGTCGGGCTCGACCCGCAGGTGCGTCAGGAGCTCTGGGCGCTGATCGACGCGCTGCGGAGCGAGGGGACGACGATCCTGATGTCGACGCACTACATCGAGGAGGCCCAGCGCCTCGCCGACACCGTGATGATCATGTCCCACGGCAAGGCGGTCGCCGCAGGAGCGCCGTCCCAGCTCGTCAGCGAGCACGCCGGCACGGACGTGCTCGAGGTCTACGGCCCGCCGGCGCGGCTGGCCGAGGTCGAAGGGTTGGCCGGCTCGAATGGTCTCCGGACACGGCGCACGGGCACCAGCGTCTCGGTTCTCGGGATCGAGAACGGCGACGGGATCGGGATCGACGGCGAGCGGAGGGCGGCGAACCTCGAGGACGTCTTCGTCCTCCTCACCGGCGAGGAGATCGGCTGATGGCGGTCGCCGCCCGCGACCGCCGTCTCGGCCGGCTGGAGCGGTCGGCGATCACCGGCGTCCTGGTCCGCGAGATCGTCAACTACTCCTCCTACTGGCGAGCGGCGACGTTCTCCTCGACGGTCGAGCCGACGATCTACCTGCTCGCCTTCGGCTTCGGCTTCGGCTCGCTCGTCAGCACCGTCTCGGGCTACGACTACATCGAGTTCATCGGGACGGGGATCGTGGCGACGGCGGTGCTCTTCTCGAGCGCGTTCCCCGCGATGTTCGGCACGTTCGTCAAGTACCAGTTCCAGCGAACGTACGACGCGATCCTCGCAGCACCCGTCGACACCGAGGAGCTCGTCACTGCGGAGGCCGTCTGGATCGCGACGCGGGCTGGCGTCTACGGCAACGTGCCGCTCCTCGTTGCGATGGCGTTCGGGCTCGATCCCTCGTGGGGAATGCTCGCGGTGCCGTTCATCTGCTGGCTCTCCGGCTTCGGCTGGGCGAACTTCGGGATCTCGGTCGCCGGGTTCGCCAAGTCGATCGACAACTTCAGCTACATCGTCAGCGCGGTCCTGACGCCGCTCTTCCTCGTCGCCGGCACCTTCTTCCCGATCGACGGCCTCCCGGGCTGGGCGCAGTTTCTCGCCAACCTCAACCCACTTCACCACTGCGTCGAGCTCGTGCGGCATGCGGCGTTCGGCTGGGAGGGATGGAGTGACGTCGCCAGCGTCGGCGTCCTCGTCGTCTTCGGGCTGCTGACGTGGCGGATCGCGATCCGGGCGATGACGCGGAAGCTGATCACCTAGCGCGGCGGCGGCCCCACGATCAGGTGGCTGTCGCCGAACTCGTGCCAGCGGTAGCCGTGCGCGAGCGCCTCGCGGTAGCTGCGCGCGACGAGGTCGTCGCCCGCGGCCGCCCGCAGCATCGCCAGGTGCGACGACGCCGACTCGTGCAGGCCGGTGAGCAGCCCGTCCACGGTCCAGAGCCCGCGCTCCGGCGTGACGACGAGATTCGTCCAGCCCTCGCCGGCGTCCACGGTGCCGTCGGGCTGGGCGACGGTCTCGAGCGCCCGCACAACCGTCGTCCCGGTCGCGACCACGCGCCCGCCCCAGAGGTGGACGGCGTTGACCAGCCTGGCCGTGTGCGCGGGGACGCGGAACCGCTCGGGATACGGCCGCTCGTGCCGCTCGGGCGAGGAGACGCCCGTATGGAGGGTGATCGGGGCGACGAGGACGCCCTGGGCGACGAGCTGTGTGATCAGCTCGGCCGTGAAGGGCCGCCCCGCGCTCGGCATCTCCGCGCTGCCCGGCTCGAGTGCGTACACGGTCTGATAGGCGTCGAGCGGCCAGCTCGCGGGCACGTAGCCATAGCGGATCGGCCGGCCGTGCTCGGCCAGGTAGGCGTGCAGCGGCGCGGGCAGGCTGAGTCTCGCGACGATGAGGCGGACGCCTGCATAGCGCGCGACGAGCTCCGCCGACCCGCCGCCGGGCAGGGCGATCCGCTCGCCCACGGCGGCGCCGCCGAACGGCTCGTCGCCGAGCCTGAGCTCGACGATCCAGAGGTCGTCGTCGCGGCCCGGGGCTGGGGTGGAGAGCCTCAGCTCGAGCTCCGTTCCGTCCGCGCGCGTCGCCGGGAGCGCCGCCGGGAGCGTGGCAGACGTGTTGACGACGAGCAGATCGCCCGCGACGAGGAAGCGCGGCAGGTCGACGAAGCGGGCGTGCTCGACCGTCGAGCCGGCCGCGTCGGAGACGAGCAGGCGGACATCGTCGCGGCTGCCGCCGTGCGCCTCCGGCGGCTCGTGCGCTTCGAGCCCGTCGGGCAGCCGGAAGGCGAGCGCGCTCACGCGGAAGCCCCGACCAGCTCGCGCGCGCGGTAGGCGCCCGACGGCAGCTGGCCCTCGATCAGCTCGAGCAGCCCCGGCACGCTCGCCCCGGGCGGCGGCCGGTCGGAGATGTCCTCGCCCGGGAACGCGTCCTGCTGCATCTGCGTGCGCATGTCGCCCGGGTCGACGGCGTAGACCCGCAGCTCCGGCTGCTCGGCGCCGAGGATGGCGGTCAGCTGCGCGAGCGCCGCCTTCGAGGAGCCGTATCCGCCCCAGGCCTCGTACGGCTCGACCGCGGCATCCGAGCTGACGTTGAGCACGCACGCACCGGGACGAAGCCATGGCAGCGCCAGCTGCGCGAGGGCGAGCGGCGCGAGGACATTGACCTCGTAGAGCCGGCGCAGCTCGTCGAGCGGGTAGTGCCTGAGCGGCGGCAGCGGCGTCGTCCCGAGGCTGCTCGCGTTGTTGACGAGCAGGTCGAGCTCCCCACCGGCCGCCTCGAGGAGACGTGCGCGGTGCTCCGGGTCGGCGACGTCGCCCGGGACGGCGAGCACGCCGGGCAGATCGGCCACTGCCCGCCTCAGTGCGTCTGCGTCGCGTCCGTCGACGATGAGCTCCCAACCGCGCTCCGAGAGTGCGCGCGTCAGTGCGAGCCCGAGCCCGCGGGAGGCGCCGGTGACGATCCCGAGCACGTCAGGCCTCCACCGGCGTGCCGTGGCGGGCGACGACGCGGTCGTAGTTGAGGCGGAGCAGCTCGATCACGTCCAGGACGTCCGCCTCGCCCTCGATCCGGCGCGCGCCGAAGCCGGGGCGGCCGGGGAAGACCGGGTGATAGTCGATCCGCTCCTGGTCGAACAGCTCGGTCCAGACGTGCTTCGGGAACCCGAAGTGGGCGACGTGGTCGCCGTGGAGGTGACCGAGCTCGCGCCCGCCGAGCTTGAAGGCGAACTCGCCGCGCGTGCCGTACTCCGCCCGGACTCCCGGCCAGGCGGTGACCTCGGCCATGATCCGCTCGCTCGCCGTTGGCTGCGTACCCATCCGTTCTCCTCTCTTCGACCTCCACACGATCGCGACCGCGTGGTCCCGACCGCCAGTGGCAATAGGTCCTAGGACCGCGGTTCGACGAGACCGGCGCGCACGGCCGCGATCGCCGCCTGCGTGCGGTCCGAGACGCCGAGCTTCGCCAGGACATGCCCGACGTGCGCCTTCACCGTCTTCTCTGCGAGGCCGAGCTCGAGCGCAATACGCTTGTTCGCGAATCCGCGTCCGATCAGCAGCAGCACCTCCCGCTCACGGGGCGTCAGCCGGTCGATCGGGTCGCCCTGCTCGTCGGCCGCGAGCGTCTCGACGAGCCGGGCCGCGACGACGGGGTCGAGGACGGTCTGGCCCGCGTGAGCCGCACGCACTGCCCGAACGACTTCCTGCGGCTCGGCGTTCTTGAGCAGGTAGCCGGCCGCGCCCGCCCGCAACGCGGGGAGCAGCTTGTCGTCGTCGAGGAAGCTCGTCAGGACGATCACGCGCGTCTCCGGCACGCGCTCGCGCAGCAGCCGCATCGCCGAGACGCCGTCGAGCGCCGGCATCACCAGGTCGATCAGGATCACGTCCGGCCGCAGCCGAGTCGCCGCCTCGACACCCTCGCTGCCGTCGGCGGCGTCGCCGACGACTTCGATCCCGTCCTGGAGGTCGAGCAGGCTGCGCAGGCCCTGGCGGACGACGGCGTGGTCGTCGACGACGAGGACGCGGATCTGTTCAGGCATCCGCCGCCTCCAGGCGCACGGTCGTGCCCCGGCCGGGCGCAGAGACGACCTCGAGCGTCGCGCCGATCCGGCGGGCGCGCTCCTCCATCGAGGTCAGTCCGAGCCGGCGCGAGCGCACCTCGGGCGCGGCCGGGTCGAAGCCGACGCCGTCGTCCTCGACCCGGAGGAGCAGGCGGCCGCCTTCGCCGCCGAGGCGCACGGCGACGTGACCCGCGTTCGCATGTCTGAGGGCGTTCTGGATCGCCTCCTGCGCGATCCGGAGCACCTCGGCGTCGCGGGCGCCGTCGGGCCGCGGCGGCTCCGACACGGTCAGCTCGAGCTGCTCGTGGCCGAGCCTGCGCAGCACCTCGACGTGCTTTCGCAGCGCGCCGACGAGCCCGTCGCGCGCGAGGTCGGGCGGCCGCAGCTCGAAGACGAGCGAGCCGAGCTCGTCGAGCGCGTCCCGTGCCAGCTCCTGTAGCCGGCCGACGCGCTCGCGGGCCGCGGCCGGGTCGCGGTCGAGCACGGTCGCGGCCGCTTCGGCCTCGAGCACGAGCCCGAAGAGCTTCTGGCTGACGGCGTCGTGCAGGTCGAGGGCGAGCCGGTTCCGCTCGGCGACGATCGAGAGCTCGCGCGTTTCCTCGTGCAGGCGGGCGTTTGCGATCGCGATCGCGGCATGGGCGGCGAGCAGCGTGATCAGCTCCTCGTCCTCGCCGGTGAAGTCGGGCGCGTCGATTTTCTCCGTGAGGTAGAAGGCACCGACGACGCCGTCGCGGGCGACGATCGGCACCCCCAGGAAGGAGCGCATGTCGGGATGGCCGTCGGGCCACCAGCCGCGGAAGCGCGGGTGCTCGTGGATGTCGCCCGTCGCGTAGGGATCGCGCCGTTCGAGCATCGCCCCGAGCACGCCGTGCTGGCGGGGCAGCGGCCCCAGCGAGGAGATCAGCGCGTCGCTCATCCCCGAGGTGAGGAAGCGGCGGAAGCCGCCGACGCCGTCGGGCAGCCCGAGCGCGGCGTACTTCGCGCCTGCGAGCTCGCGCGCGCTGTCGACCAGCCGCTGCAGCACCTCGTCGACCGAGAGCTCGGCGGCGACGCCGAGCACCGCCTCGCTGACGGTGCGCAGGGTCGGCCCGAGGCGATCCTCCCGTCGCTCGTCGTTCATCTCGCCCGAAGTCTGGCGGACTCGAGCGCCATGCCGCTAAACCCTTCTAGAGCGCCGACATCAGCGCGCTGATCACGGTGCTGACGGGGACGTGCTCGACGCCCAGCTTCAACAACCGCTCGGCGCGCTCCTGCGGCGTGCGCTTCTCCCACTTCTTCATGGCCTTGTCGAACTCCGCCAGCGTCTCCTTCTCTCCGGCGAGATCGCGCCGGATCGCAGCGCCCACGTCCTTCGCGACCTCCTCGGCCTCCGCGGCGGGCAGCACCGACGCGAGCAGCGACGCGTAGTCGCTCCAGCGCAGCGAGACGATCTCGGTCGCGAACGAGGTGTCGAGCGGGATCCCGGTGGCGTAGGCGTGGTTCCGCAGCAGGTCGCGGACGAACGGATCCTCGACGACGAGGCGCAGGCGGCCGTCGCTCTCGTCGACCTGCGCCTGTTGGGGCCAGCGCTTGAGCAGCTTCGCCAGGGTTTCCGTCCGGTCCTCCGGCCGCGAGAGCAGGCGCGTGCGCGCCTCGAGGACGAGGCTGCGGCCGCGGGCGCGGGTGACCGTCAGCTCCTCGGCGAGCCGTGCGACCGAGAGGCTGCCGTCGCGCAGCTGCTTCTCGTACAGCGCCGCGACGACCCGCACCTCGACCTCGCGCTTCGGCCAGGCGCCGAACGAGGGGGTCGCGAGGAACTCGATCAGCTCCTCGAACAGCTTCGCCTTCTGCGTGGCCGACAGCTGGTCGAGGATCGCCGGACGCATGCGTCGATGGTGCCGCCCGCGTCGGACGGGCGTGGCGAACTGCGACGATGCGGTCGTGGAGCTCGGGGTCTACACGTTCGCGGAGCTGACCTCCGGGCTCGGTCCAGAGGAGCGGCTGCGTAACCTGATCGAGGAGATCGAGCTCGCCGACGAGGTCGGGCTCGACGTCTTCGGCGTCGGGGAGCACCACCGCCCCGACTTTGCCGTCTCGGCGCCTGCGATCGTCCTTGCGGCAGCCGCAGTCCGGACGAAGCGGATCCGGCTCACGAGCGCCGTCAACGTGCTCAGCTCCGACGATCCGATCCGCGTCTTCCAGCAGTTCGCGACGGTCGATCTGCTTTCGGGCGGCCGCGCCGAGATCATGGTCGGACGCGGCTCGTTCGTCGAGTCGTTCCCGCTCTTCGGCTACGACCTCGCCGACTACGACCGGCTCTTCGAGGAGAAGCTGCTGCAGCTGCTGCAGCTGCGCGAGGAGGTGCTCGGGGTCTACCCGCGTCCCGTGCAGGAGCCGCTGCCGGTGTGGGTCGCCGTCGGAGGCACGCCCGAGTCGGCGTACCGGGCCGGCGCGCTCGGGCTGCCGATGGCGCTCGCGATCATCGGCGGCCTGCCGGAGCGGTTCGTCCCGTTCGCCGAGATCCACCGCCGCGCGGCGGCCGAGCACGGGCACGACCTGCCGGCGCTCAGCATCAACTCGCACGGCCTCGTCGGCGAGAGCTCCGAGCAGGCGGCGGAGGACTACTTCGTCCCGCTGAAGACGATGATGGATCGGATCGGCGCCGAGCGCGGCTGGCGGCCGCTCGAACGGCCGGACTACGACGCGGGGCGGACGCTGCGCGGCGCGACCGTCGTCGGCAGCCCCGAAGACGTGGCGGCGAAGATCCTCTACCAGCACGAGCTCTTCGGCCACGATCGCTTCTTGATCCAGTTCACGGTCGGGTCACTCCCGCACGAGCAGACGCTGAAGGCGATCGAGCTGCTCGGGAAGCGGGTGGCGCCGATCGTGCGCGACGAGGTGGCGCGCCGGGCCGCCGCCTGATGGCACAGGACGCCGCCCGGCTCGTCGCCTACCCTCGCTGGGTCGTCAGCGAGGTGCGCGTGACCCGTACGACCCCGCGATCGTGAGCGGCCCGCTCGGCCACGCCGGCGAGTATGCGGCCGCGATTGCGCTGTTCCTCCTCGTCCTCAACGTCGGGGTCGTCCTCTTCGTCTACTGGCGCCGGCTCCGGCTTGCGGTGCACGAGCAGCGCGCGGAGCGCGTGCGCACGCGGCTCGCACCGATCATCGAGACTGTGCGGGCGGATGCCTCGCCCGACGACCGGAAGCGATTGCACGACGCTGTCTCGGACCTCGATGCGCAGAGCCGGCCGCTCGCCGCAGCGCTGCTGATCGACCGTCTCGACGAGGCTGCTGCGGATGAGCGCAGCGCCATCCTGGAGCTGCTGCGCGAGGCGGGCGCGATCGACGTCGCCCTGCAGTCTGCGCGGGCCAGGACGGCGTGGCGGCGCTCGCTCGCCTGTGCCGCCCTCGGCGCCTCCCGTGCGCGCGAGGCCGTGCCCGTGCTCGAGGAGCTGCTCGCCGACCGCAACCACCACGTGCGCGAGGCGGCGGTCGAGGCTCTCGGAGCGATCGGCGATCCGGCCGCGCTCCCGGCGCTGCGGCAGCTCTACCTGAGCGAATCCGGCGTGCGCCCCGGGATCGTCTACGCCGCGCTCGTCGAATTCGGGCCGGCCGCGGCCGACGTGTTCGTCGAAGGAATCGGCTCCGCCAGTCCCCGCGTGCGCGCGTCCGCGTGCTTCGGGCTGGCGGCCACCGGACGCGGAGAGGGGTTCGCTGACGAGGCGTCCCTCGAGCCGATCGAGCGTGCGCTCGCGGATGCCGAGCCGGCCGTCCGCACCGCCGCGGCCGACGCTCTCGCCATTGTCGGACAAGGGCCGGTTCCTGCCGAGCTGGTGGGCCTCGTGACCGACACCGAGCCGGGAGTCCGGCGCGCCGCGGTGCGCGCGCTCCGCGCCTACGACGACCCGGGAGCTGTCGCTGCCGGCGCCGGAGCACTGCGTGACGACGAGCGCGAGGTCGCGCTTCGGGCCGCGGAGACGCTCGTGCTCCTCGCACGCATGCCTCGTGCCGGGCCGGCGGCGGCACGGGCGCTCGCGGTCGAGGACGTGTGGACGGTGGAGACCGCGCGGATCCTGGACGCGATCGGAGCGCTGTGAGTCAGCTCGTCGACATCCTCCTGCTCGTCGTCTTCCTCTACGTGGTCGTCTACAACCTCGCGACGCTCACACTGCTGACGATCTCGCTCTCCGAGACGTCGGCGGTGGCACGAGCCCGCCGCGCCCGCGTCGCGAAGGGCCGCGGACGCCGCCGCCGCTGCAGCCGTCGGTCACCGTCATCGTCCCCGCCTACAACGAAGAACCGGTGATCGCCGCCAGCGTGGGCGCAATCCTCGCCGGCACGTATGAGCCGTTGCGGGTGGTCGTCGTCGAGGACGGCTCGACAGACGGAACGAGCGCTGCGCTCGACGCGGCAACGATCTGGTCGAGCTCCCGCTGGGAGGCGGCTTCGGCCTCGATACGGAGCCGGTCGAGCGGCTCTCGATCTCCCGCCGCGACCCGCGGCTTCGCGTCGTCCGCAAGTCGAACGGCGGCCGCTCGGACGCCGTCAACGCCGGGATCGCAGTTGCTCGACACGACCTGATCGCGATCACGGACGCGGACAGCGTGCTCGAACCCGATGCGATCGCGCTCGCAGTGGCCACCTTCACGGCCGACCCGACTCGCGTCGTCGCGTGCGCCGGCATCGTCCGGATCGCGAACGGCGGCCGGTTCGTCGACGGCCGTCTCGTCGAGCCGCGGGTCAACGTCCGCGGGATCGAGGCGACGCAGACGGTCGAGTACCTGCGCGGCTTTCTCGGGTCGCGGATCGCGTGGGCCCGCCTGAACGCGCTCGTGATCATCAGCGGTGCGTTCGGAGTCTTCCGGCGCGATCTCCTCCTCGAGAGCGGCGGCCTCTCCACCCACACGCTCGGGGAGGACATGGAGCTGACGCTGCGGCTCTATCACCGGCTGAGGCTGTCGCAGCCCGAGATGCGGGTCGCGTACGTGCCGGACGCCGTCTGCTGGACCGAGGCGCCGTCGAAGTTTGGCGCGCTGCGCTCGCAGCGGATCCGGTGGCACGTCGGCCTGATCGACAACCTCCGGCTCCACCGGGCGATGCTCGGCCGGCGCTTCGGACTGGCGGGAAGCTCGCGCTCCCGTACGCGATCGTGTTCGAGGCGGTCGCGCCACTGATCGAGCTGCTCGGCTGCCTCCTCATCGTCGGCCTGATCATCGTCAACGGCATCTCCTGGTGGTTCGTCGCCGCATTCGTCGTCGCCGCACTCCTGCTCGGCCAGATCCAGACCGCGGGCGCGATCCTCATCGAGGAGGTCGGCTTCCGCCGCTACCGCTCGCGTGACTTGCTGCTGCTCGGGCTCTGGAGCCTGCTCGAGCTCTTCTGGTACCGGCCCCTGATGCTGGTGTGGCGGCTGTGGGCGACGGTGCTGCTGCTTGTGGGCCGCAGGCCGGAGTGGGGGACGATCCCACGCGGCGCGGCGCTCGGCGCTGACGGCCAGGCGCTCGAGCCGCAGACGCTGCCGTTGCCGCGCTAGGACGTCTCGCGCCGGCGCTGCTCGCGCCAGCGGTGCAGCTCCTTCGACTTGAACTTCGACTTCGAGGGAGGAGGCGGCGGCGGCGGATCCTGCTCCTCGAGCCAGCGTGCCGCCGCGTCGTCGGGATCGATTCCGGCCTGGCGTTCGCGCTCCCCGCGACGTTTCGCGCCCTCGTGGGTCAGCCGCGGTCTCATCGGTTGTGGTTCACCACCTCGACGTTGTTCCCGTCCGGATCGAGCACGAACGCGGCGTAGTACCCAGCGTGGTAGACGGTGCGCTCGCCGGGGGCGCCGTTGTCGCGGTAGCCGGCCGCGGTGGCGTCGCGGTGGAAGCGGTCGACGGTCTCGTCTTCCGTCGCGGTGAAGGCGAGATGGACGTTCTCGGAGGGTTCGGCACCTGCGACGACCGAGAACGAGCCGCTGACGCACGCGAACTGGGTCCGGTCGGCGAGCTCGGTGCCGACGCGGAAGCCGGCCGCCGGGCCGACGCCCTCGTAGAACTGCGTCGCCGCCTCGACGTCGGAGACGCGGATCCAGAGGTGGTCGACGTTGCCGCCGTTCCGGAGCGAACCGTGGTGGACCGCCTCGATGCTGTTGCCGTCCGGATCCAGGAGGAAGGCGCCGTAGTAGTCGTCGCTGTACTGGGGCCGCGGGCCGGGCTCGCCGTCGCTCTCGTAGCCGGCCGCGGTCCCCGTCTGCCAGAAGCGGTCGACGTGCTCCCGCGACGGGGCGGCGAAGCCGATGTGCAGCCGCCGCGTGACGGGGTTCGCGTCGTCGGCGGCCGCGAGCGAGAAGTCGTCCCATTCCGCGTAGTGCTCGCCGCTGTGGGTCTGCTCGATTTCGAGCACGCGAAGGACAGTTGCGTAGAAGCGCTCGGACGCAGGGCGATCGGAGGCCCGGATCGTGACGTGGTCGAACACACCCGGATCATTGCGAAACGCGTGCACGGTGCGCGCGGACGCGCGCGCGGTCGCCGCATTGCGGCGTGCACCAGCGCTGCGTCCGGCTCCGCGTCGAGTCGAGGAGGTAGCGGCCGCACTCCTCGCAGCGCTTGAGCCGGTCGGGTGCGCGGCGGAGCAGCGACGCGAACGAGCCGGCGAGCTCACGGTCGGGATCGTCCACGACCGTGCGCATCTCGAGCGCGTAGCGGCCCTCGCCGCCGTCGACCAGCCGCGCCGTCACCGGCGTGCGCCCCAGCAGCTCGTTCAGCTCCGTCAGCTCCTGCTCGTCGAGCATCCGCCCCTCGGCGACCGTCTCGGCGAGTCGTCGCACCACCGCCGGCCCCTCGCCGTCGCCGTTGAGGAACGCGACCAGAGCGGCGTCGTAGTCGTGCATGCCTTGACCGAGCTCCACCATCCCGCATATGGTAACGGTCTATAGTGAAGAAGACCATTACAGCGCTCTTTGCCGTGCTGGCGCTCGCCGGCGCCGCCCCCGTCGCCGCCGACCCGCCGTCGCAGCTGCTCGGGTTCTACCCGCAGGCCGGGACGATCGGCCAGGATCTGTACGTCACCAACTTCGTCGATCTCGACGATGGCCCGGGTGTGCGCGACTACGCCTGCGGCGGCCAGAGCTACAACGGGCACACGGGGATCGACTCGATCATCCGGAGCTTCCGCGAGGTCCGGATCGGCGTGCCGGTCTTCGCCGCCCTCGACGGGAGGGTGCTGAGCGTCCAGCAGGGCGTGGGCGGGGACTTCAACTGGGGCCCGACCGTCTCCAACTTCGACAACCACGTCATCCTCGACCACGGCGGTGACCAGCAGTCGGTGTACGGGCACCTCGCGGGCAAGAGCATCACCGTCAAGAAGGGGCAGTGGGTGGCGGCCGGCACCCAGATCGGGCTGACGGCCTCGAGCGGCAACTCGAGCTGGCCCCATCTCCACTTCACCGTCCGTCAGAGCTTCGCGCCCTACGAGCCCTTCGCCGGCGCGTGCGGGACGACGTCAGGATGGGCTGCGCAGCCCTCGATCCCGGCCGAGTCCTGGGTCGCCGACGTCGCGCTGAGCGCGAAGGCGTTCGCGGGGAAGGCCGACCTCCCGTATGACGAGGCGGTCAGGACCGGCAGCTTCGTTCGCGGCATCCGCTTCGTCAACGTCCGGATCGAGGTGCGCAACCTCGCCGCGGCCGGAGCGGGGAGGCTCTCGATCCGGCGGCCGGACGGCAGCGTCGCCTACTCCGGGGCGCTCTCGGCCTCGGGCTATCGCTCCGGCTGGGCGAAGCAGCGCCTCAGGCTGAGCCTCGCCCAGCTGGGGCGCTGGAGCCTCAGGTACGAGCTCGGCGGACGGCTTGCGGCCACAGCGCCGTTCGACGTCGTCGCGACGCCGAAGCAGATCGTGAACCGGCCGCCGAACGCCGTCGCGGCCTCGCTCGAACCCGTCATCCCGCGCGCCGGCGAGGTCGTCGTCTGCCGGGTCGCGACCTCGCTCGTGACCGAGGACCCGGACTTCGAGATCGTCCGCTACCGCTACCGCTGGACCTCCGGAGGCAGGCTCGTCCGCCAGGTCACGAGCGCCGCGCTCTCGGACGTGCTGCGCGACAACGCAGCGCGTCCAGGCGAGACGCTCGCCTGCGAGGTGACGCCCTCGGACGGCAGGCTGCGCGGGCCGTCGGCCTCCGCCCGCGCGACGCCCTCGGGCAGTGAGAACGAGGCCCGGCCGGAGCCGGGCCCCGCCGGTCAGAGGTCGTTCGACGCTCCCTGGTCCCGGTTCGGGCAGTCGTGGTCGCCGGAGTTGCCGGCATACCCTCCCTGCGCCTTCGAGACCTGGGTCTTGGCCGCAGGAGCCTTCGCCGCCGGCTTCGCAGCCGGTGAGGAGCCTCCCGCAAGCGCCATCGTCGCCCAGATCGCCGCGAGCAGGATCACTCCTGCGAGCGCGACGAGCAAGGGAAAACGACGTGTCGTGCGTGCCTCTTCCATGGGCCTCCTTCCGTTCGGGTGCCCACCGGGAGTGAATCACGCCGTGGTCAAGATCGCGTCAAAGCCGGGCGCGCTCCGCGAACACGACGAGGCGGCGCAGGTCGGTGCGCGGGGGATGGCACGCGGTGAGGACGAGCGTCTCGACCCGGATCCGCCGCAGCGCGGAGACGTCGGTCGGGGCCACGATCCGCATCGCAGAGACCCGATAGACGTAGCGGCGGGAGCGCCGCGTGACGACGACGGCGTCTCCCCGTTGCAGTTCGTTGATGCGCAGGAACGGGCGGGTGTGCGTGACCCGGTGCCCCGCGAAGCCAACCGTCCCGCCGCGGCCGGGAGCGCTCGTGCCGGGGTAGTGCCCCGGCCCGCCCGCGAGCACCGCCGCCGAGACACCTTCCCGGACGAGAGCCCTGAGGCCGATCGACGGAATCGCGAGCGTCGCGAACGGCGCCCCCGCCACGGCCGGCGGGGCGGGGGCGGCGAGTGCGACCACGGTCGCGGTGACGGCAACCGCGATCACGGGGTGTGGGCCAGCTGCGACGGTGCCCGTGTCGTTGCTCCTGCAGCTGTAGGCGTCGTGGGCGTCGCCGGTGTGCCGGCCGTCTGCCGCACGGGCGCGGGGCGTGCGGGTGTCTGCACGCCCGCCACCGCCGTCGTCGACGTCGTCGCCGACGGCGGTGCGCCCGGCACGGCCGGCGTCGTCTCGGACGTCGTCGGCGTGGTCTCTGTCGAGGTCGTGCCCGTCGTCGTGGTCGTGCCCGTCGTCGTGGTCGACGTGGTGCCGGTGGTCGGCGTTGTTGTCGTCGGCGTGGTCTCGGTGGTCGTCCCGGTCGTCGTGCCCGTGTCCGTGGTGGTCGTCGCTGACCCCGAGCACGTCCAGACGACGTAGTTGGAAACGTCCTGGCTGATCGTGATCGTTCCCGAACGGAAGTCGGTCGACCAGGTCGCGGAGACGAGGTCGGCCTTCGAGCCCGACTTGATCGTCACCTTCACAATCGGCGCGACCCCCGTCACGCTGATCGTCGGCCCGAGGTTCCCACCCTCGACCTTGTCACCCCAGACGATCGAGCCGGAGCACACGTAGCCGGACGGGACCGTGAGCACCTTGCCCGGGTCGCCCTGATTCGGTGGACCGGACTCGGCAAGGCCGGATGCGGCCATCCCCGCCGCGACCCCGAAAACTGCGAGCGCACTGAGGCCGAGAATGGCAAGTGAGCGGTTCATACGAGGACTCCTCTCGCGGCCACCCTGAGCCCACCCCGGGCGAGAGGGTGACTGCTTCGACTGTCACGCTCAGCATGCGCACGCCGCTTCCGGCTCGCATGCGTCGAAACCCGCAGTTAGTGCGTACTAACTACTGGTCGGAGAGGTCAGTTCAGAGAGGGGTCGGGAGGCATCAGCGACAGCAGCGCGTACGGGCCGCCCTGGCGGCGCAGGACGGCGCTCCAGAGCCCATCGGGGTCGTCGCTGAAGAGATCGTCGGGCTCGGCCGGGAGCACGAGCCACGACTCCTCCTCGAGCTCGCTTTCGAGCTGCCCTGCGCTCCAGCCGGCGTAGCCGACGAAGACGCGGCCGCGCCGGACCGAGACGTCGGGCTCCTGGACGAAGCCGACGGCACCGAAGAGGAGCTCGGAGGCGTCGTCGGGGTCGTCGAGCTCTGCGACCGCGAGCACGGAGCTGGTCGAGACCGGACCGCCGACGAACACCGGCTCCTCCTCGCCGGCGATCGGCGACAGCTCCGGGACCGCGTCACCGACCGAGGTCTCCGTCGGCCGGTTGAGGACGAGCCCCATCGCGCCCTCGTCGCCGTGCTCGGCGATCAGGACGACGGTGCGGCGGAAGTTCGGGTCGCTCAGGACCGGCGCCGCCACCAGCAGCTGCCCGCGCAGCGTCTCGCTCATCGTCGAAAGGTAACGCTCTGGAGCGGGGGCGGGGGCCAGCGCGCCGACCCTCGCTCCAGTGCGTTGGTGAAGCCGAGCCGGGAGCGAAGCGACCTTCAGGGTTTACGCGGGACGGGATCCGCTCCTTGCGGATCCCGTCCCATGCGACGGATCAGCGCAGCGCGAGCGCGTTCATGATCGCGCCGCCGTAGACCGGGTGGAACAGGTAGTTCGTGACGCGCGAGGAGATGAACTCGCGCACGTTGCCGTTCGAGAGCGGCGCCCACGGAGCGGCGTTCCGCATCATGTCGACGTCGAGCTTCCCGTACGCGTCGTAGCGCGCCGCGCCGGAGAGCTTCGAGGCGTCGGTCATCATCTTGTTGTACTTGGGGCTGTTCAGGTACGAGTAGTTCGAGTTGTTCGCGTCCTGGATGTTCTGCCCGTCGAGCAGGACGTTGATGAAGTCGAACGGGTCGGGATAGTCCGCGAACCAGGCGATCAGGAACATGTCGAACTCCGCGCCGCGGGTGCCGGCCGTGCGCAGGGCGACGGCGAACGGCTGCGGCTTCAGCGTCACGCTGAGCCCGATCTGCTCGAGGTTGTACTTGAGGATCTGGGCGCGGGCGACGGAGGTCGGGCTCGTCGTGTAGAGGAGCGTGATGTCGTCCTTCGCCCCGTTCGCGAGCGCGCGCCCGCGGGTCGGGTCGGCGCCCTTGATCGGGTAGATCGCCGCGTCGCGGAACCCCTGCATGTTCGGCGGCAGGATCTGGTCGGTCCGCTTGCCCGCGTACTTGCCGGAGACGCGGAGCAGCGACGGCCGGTCGATCGCATGGTTGATCGCCTTGCGCAGGTTGACCTTGCCGAGCGCCGGCCGCGACGCGTTCAACGCCAGGTACGTCGTGTTGATGCCGGTGTTGACGAAGTAGCGGCCGTTGCCGCCCTTCCTGACACCGTACTGACGCGAGAGGTCGTCGTGCGCCGTCGGCGGGAGACCGAACTGGTCGTAGTCGACCTGGCCGGCGCGCACTTGGAGCAGGCTCTGGTTCACGTCCGTGTTCGTCGAGATCACGATCCGGTCCGCGTTAGCGGGGCGGTTGCCCCTGTAGAAGCGGTTCCGTTCGAGCACGACCTGGCTGCCGACCTCGCGGCTGACGATCCGGTACGGGCCGGCCGACGGGTAGACGCTGATCCCCTTGCTGTCGATCGCCATGCTCGGTTTCACGGCCGCGAAGAACGGCATCGCGATCTCGGCGAGGAAGGTCGGATTCGCCCGCTCGAGCCGGATCGTCAGCACCTGGCCCTGCGCGGAGACGCCGGTGACGGAGCCCGCCTTGCCCTCGTTGCGCTCGTCGGCGCCGACGACGTCGTGCATGAACGCGATCGCAGGCGAGCCCTGCTGCTCGCTCGCCGCGCGCTCGAACGCGCGCTTGAACGCGGCCGCGGTCACCGTCGAGCCGTCGCTGAAGCGGAGGCCCGGCCTGATCGTGAACGTGTACGTGCGTCCGTCGCGGGAAACGCGCGGGAAGCCGGCGGCCGCGTCGGGGACGAGCCGGGATCCCTCCGGCGCCGGCTTGTCGGGATAGTTCAGGAGCATCAGGTTCGTCATGTAGAGCACCTGCCAGCCGGGCGCCTCGTACGAGAGCGCCGGGTCGAGGTACTCGAAGTCGGTGGTGGAGAGGTTGATGCGCAGCGTGCCGCCGCGCTTCGCCTCCGAGCCGCCGGCCTTGGCCGGGCCCGCGCTCGAGGCAGAGCTCGCGAACGCAGACCCGACGAGCAGGCTTGCCCCGATCAAGGTTCCGATCACTGGGGCGGCGAGCGCGGGCAGAAGCTTCTTCTGCATCGGACTTGTCCCTTTCGGTCGAGGGCCGCCGGCGGCGGCCGTATCCCTTCAGGGCGTAAGACGATCGAACAGAAGTTTAGTTGGAGTAAACTATACCTCAGCTCGGGCGACCAGTTCGCGCATCCGCTCGCTCAGCATCGAGAAGGTGAACGGCTTCTCCAGGAATGCGGTCGCCGGCGGCAGCGCGCTCGTGGAGAAGTCGTTTCCCTCGGCGAAGCCGGACATGAACATCACCTTCAGCTCCGGCGCAGCCGCGCGGAGCCGGTCGGCGAGGTCATGGCCGCCGATTCCCGGCATCGTCAGGTCGGTGAGGAGCACGTCGACGCGGTTGCAGCCGGCCAGCTCGAGCGCCTCGGCGCCGTCCGCGGCGAGCAGTACCTCATAGCCCTCTCCCCGCAGGACCTGCTCGACCAGCCCGCGGATCACCTCCTCGTCCTCGACGACGAGCACGCTGGTGGCGGGGCTCGCGGCGGGGGCCAGCGCCCTGGTGGCGATGGGCTCGAGCTCGGGCTCGACCGCAGGCCGGACGACGCCGTCGGCGCGGCGGAGGTAGATCGTGAACGCGGAGCCGACGCCGAGCTCGCTGTCGACGGCCACGTAGCCCCCGCTCTGCTTCACGATCCCGTAGACGGTCGCAAGCCCCAGGCCCGTGCCCTTGCCGGCCTCCTTGGTGGTGAAGAACGGCTCGAAGATCTGGCGCAGCGTCGGCTCGTCGATCCCCTCGCCGGTGTCCCGGACGGTCACGGTGACGTAGCGGCCGGGCTCGATCGCGTCGTCGTTCTCGCCCACGTCGAAGTTCGCCGTCTCGATCGTGATCGCGCCGCCGTCGGGCATCGCGTCGCGGGCGTTGACGACGAGGTTCATCACGACCTGGTGCAGCTGGCCGGGGTCGGCCTCGATCGGCCCCAGCGCGGGATCGAGCTGCGTCGTCAGCCCCACGTCCTCGCCGATCAGCGGGCGCAGCATCGATTCCAGCTCGAGGAGGACGTCGTTCAGGTTGAGCAGCTCCGGCATCAGCACCTGCTTGCGGCTGAACGCCAGCAGCTGGCGCGTCAGCATCGCGGCGCGGTCGGTCGCCTTGCGGATCTCCTCGAGGTCGTCGTGCAGCGCCGATCCGCTCTGCGCGTGCTCGAGCGCGAGCGTCGTGTAGCCGCCGATCGCGGTCAGCATGTTGTTGAAGTCGTGGGCGACGCCGCCGGCCAGGCGCCCGATCGCCTCCAGCTTCTGGCTCTGGCGCAGCTGCTCCTCGAGCTGGCGCTGCTCGGTCACGTCCTCGGCCATCCCGATCAGGTAGCCCGGCTTCCCGTCCGCATCCCGGACGAGCGCGGTCGCGAGATGGGCGACGACGGTCGAACCCGATTTGGTCACGAAGCTGGCCTCGCGGCGGTACGAGTCGCGCTCGCCGCGGACGAGCTCGCCGAACGTCTCGTCCCCGGCCTCGACGTCGTCCGGATGCCGGAGCGCGGTCGGGAACTCGCCGATCAGCTCCTGCTCGGAGTAGCCGAACAGCGCCTCTGCGGAGCGGTTGGCGGCGAGGATCGTGCCGCTGCGGTCGAAGAGCATGATCGCCGTTGGCGCCGCGGCGAACATCGTCCGGAACCGCTCCTCGCTCTCGCGGAGCAGCGCCAGGGTCGAGAGCGAGCGGTGGGCGAGGACGAGGGGTGCGATCAACACCGGCAGGATCCACGGGTTGAAGGCCGCGAAGGCTCCGACCGCGATGCCGAGGCCGGCGAGCACGAGCTCGATCGCGAGCCCGGGCGGGGAGAAGAGGCCGCTCTCGCGGACGCTGTGGCCGCGTCCGAGGCGCAGCATCGCGGCCAGCAGCGCATGGTTGACGACGACGAACGTGACTGCCGCCGCGACGCCGGCAGCTGCGAAGCGGAAGTCGCCGGTACCCCTGACGGCCTCAACCGCGAGCCAGCCGGCCAGGGCGCTCAGCGTGTAGTTGGCGAGGTTGAAGAGGTGGATGTACCAGGGGTAGCGCCCGCGCAGGAACTGCGGGACATGCAGGGCGGCGACGAGGCCGAGCAGCAGCAGCGGATCGAGTACGAGCGCGCCCGCGACGATGAACGCAGGCCCCGAGTGCAGGCTGTAGTTGCGGCCGACGGCGACGCGGAAGAACGGCGCTGCGGCTGCGAGCGGCAGCAGCAGCAGGAAGGCGGTCCAGTCGTGGCCGTCCGTACCGTCGTAGGCGAGCGACGCGGTGGCCGCGACGACGGCTGCGAGGCAGATCGAGGCGACGTAGAGGGAGGCGGAGTGGGGCAGGCGGCGCACGCGCCGGGTCTGCCAACCGGCTCGTTCTGCCACGACTGGGACGCTGCTCATCTGCGGCACCTCGTCAAGGTAGGGGACAAACCGCGCCTGCCGCGCGTCCTCCTGACAATCGGCAGCAGATCGTGACGGCGGCACCCCAGCCGAGGCACCGCCGCCTACGCCGTTTCGGGGAGCCGGGCTCCCCCGTTCGAGGGATCGCTAGCGGAGCGCGCTCGCCCGGTAGCGGGAGCTCCAGTCGGCTTTCGGAGCGACCCTGGCCGACGACCAGTCGGCCTTCGGCGTGCGCTTGCCCGACGACCAGTCGGCTTTCGGTGCGCGCGTGCTCGACGACCAGTCGGCGGTCGGCGACATGACGCCGGACGACCAGTCTGCAGCGAAGCCCACGCCCGGCACGATCGCGGCGATGGCGAGTGTGGCTGAGCAGAGCACGATCCGGACGCGCTTGGACGGAGCCAGCGGCTCGATCGTTCCCATGTGTCCCCCTTGCGGCGAGGTAGGCATGTGCACTCCGGCACACGCAACGGCTTCGTCAATTTTGACCAGACTTCAACCCGGCTGTATCCCCCGATCAGCGCCGCGCTGGTCCCCAGTCGGGCGCGCCGGCGCTCGCCGATTCGGGGTACCTATGTCCCCTGGTCGAGCGCGTCCCGGAGCGAGGCCACGTAGTCCCGCAGCGCGCTCGGCCCGTCCTCTGCGACCTCGAGCGCGCGCGAGCCGACGACGACGCCGTCCGTGAGCGCCGCAGCTGCCCGGGCGTCGGCCGGCGTCGAGATCCCGAAGCCGGCGTAGAGCTCCACCCCCGGCGCAACCGCCCGCGCGCGCTCGGCCAGCTGGGCGAGCGACGACGAGAGCCCGGCGCGCGCGCCCGTGGTGCCTGTCACGGTGACGAGGTAGAGCCAGCCGTCGGTCGCCGCCGCCGCGATCCGCAGGCGCTCGTCCGTCGAGGTGGGGGCCACGAGCTGAATCCGCCGCAGGCCCGGCCGCTCGCCGGCGGGGAGGTCGGCGACGATCAGGCTGGCGGCGCCGGCCGCGCGCGCGTCCTCCGCGAAGCGCTCCCAGCCGTACGCCTCGAGCAGCGACGAGTAGGTCATCGGCACGAGCGGCACCTCGACCCGCTCCCGGACCGCGGCGAGGCAGTCGAGACACGCCTTCGTGCGCATGCCCTCGGCGAGCGCCCGCTCGGCCGCGCGGCGGACCACAGGCCCGTCGGCGAGCGGGTCGGAGAAGGGGAAGCCGAGCTCGACGAGGTCTGCGCCCCCCTCCACCGCCGCCTCTGCCAGGTCGGGCGTGTTCGGCCCGGACATCAGGTAGATCGCGAGTGTCTTGCTCATTCGGGGCGGGCCAGGACCTCGGCGAGGTCCTTGTCGCCGCGGCCCGAGAGGCAGAGCAGGATCAGCTCCGCGTCGAGCTCGTCGACGCGCGCGAGCGCGTGCGCGGGCTCGAGCGCCGGGATGATCCCCTCGGTGCGGGTCAGCCGGCGGAATGCAGCCAGCGCCTCGTCGTCGGTCGTGCCGACGTAGCGGGCGCGGCCCGTGTCGCGCAGGTACGCGTGCTCCGGGCCGACTCCCGGGTAGTCGAGCCCGGCCGAGATCGAGTGGGCATCCGCGATCTGGCCGTCCTCGTCGGCGAGCACCGAGGAACGGGAGCCGTGGAGCACCCCGGCACGTCCGGTGCCGAGGCTCGCCGCGCCGGCGGCCTCGACGCCGACGATCTCGACCTCGGCGTCCTCGATGAAGCCGGCGAACATCCCGATCGCGTTCGAGCCGCCGCCGACGCACGCGACCACCGCCTCCGGCAGCCGGCCCTCCGCCTCGAGGATCTGCGCACGGGACTCGCGGCCGATCACGGCCTGCAGCTCACGCACGATCGCCGGGTACGGCGCCGGGCCGACGCACGAGCCGATCAGGTAATGCGTCGTCTCGACGTTGGTGATCCAGTCCCGGATCGACTCGCTCGTCGCCTCCTTCAGGGTCTTCGTGCCGAACTCGACCGGCCGCACCTCGGCGCCGAGCAGGCCCATCCGCTCGACGTTCGGCTTCTGCCGCCGCATGTCCTCGGCGCCCATGTAGACGACGCAGTCGAAGCCGAAGCGCGCGCACACGGTCGCGGTCGCGACGCCGTGCTGCCCGGCGCCCGTCTCGGCAACGATCCTCTGCTTGCCGAGACGGCGCGCGAGCACCGCCTGGCCGAGCGCGTTGTTGAGCTTGTGCGCGCCGGTGTGGAGCAGATCCTCGCGCTTCAGATAGAGCCGCTTGTCGGGGGCGAACCGCTCCGCGCGCGTGAGCGGGGTCGGGCGCCCCGCGTAGTCGCGCGCCAGCTCGTCCAGCTCCGCTCGGAAGCTCTCGTCGGCGAGCGCTTCCTCCCAGGCTGCCGTGAGCTCGTCGAGCGCCGGAATCAGCGTCTCGGGGACGTACCGGCCGCCGTAGGCACCGTAGGTCTCGGTCACGACCGCGCCGCCTCGACGTACGCGCGCACCTTCGCCGGATCCTTGATCCCCGGCTCCGACTCGAGGCGCGAGGCGGCGTCCACGGCCCATGGCCGCACCCGCCTGATCGCCTCGGCGACGTTGTCGGCAGCGAGTCGGCCGGCCAGCATCACGCGTCCCGGCTCGGCGACGGCGCGGTCCCAGTGCCCCGCGTCCTCCTCGTCCCACGGCAGGTCGAGCAGCCGCGCCACCTGCTCCCCATTGCGGAGCAGGACGCCGTTGCGGCCACGAATCCGGCCCTCCTCGCGCTCGTGTACCTGGTCGACCGGCGCGCCACTCGTGCCCGCCTCGCCTACCCAGACGGCGACGGCCAGCAGCTCCTCCGGCACCGGCAGGACGTCGTTCGCCGCGCGCGGGCTCTCCGGCGCGAGCACGAATCCGGCCAGGTCGGCGCCGGCCTCGGCGGCGACGGCGACATCCTCCTCGCGCGTGAGGCCGCACACCTTGACGAGCGGGCGCCGCAGCAGCTCGCGCAGCTTGGCGGCCGGGTCGGGCGCCTGCATCAAGGTCGAGCCGACCAGGATCGCGTCCGCTCCCGCCAGCTCGGCGGCGGCTCCCTGGGCGCGCGTGCGGACGCCGCTCTCCGCAATCGCGATCCGGTCGGTCGGGATCCGGGCGACGAGTGCGAGCTGCGTCTCACGGTCGATCTCGAACGTGGCGAGATCGCGGGCGTTGACGCCGATCACGGGCGCGCCCAGGCTCACCGCCCGCTCGAGCTCGTCGGCGTCGTGCGCCTCGACGAGGGTGGCGAGACCGAGCTCGTCCGCCACCGTCGTCAGCCTGCGGACCTGCTCGTCGTCGAGGTCACGGAGCAGGAGCAGGACGGCATCGGCGCCGGCCTCCTTCGCCGTCCGCAGGTCCGCCTCCGTCGAGAAGAAACCCTTGGCGAGGAGTGGCACGGCCGAGCTCGCCCGGGCGGCGCGGAGGTCGTCCCAGCTGCCGCCGAAGCGCTCGTCGACGAGCACGGAGACCGCCGCGGCGCCGGCCGCCGCGTACTCGCGCGCGAGCCGTGCCGGATCGGCGTCCGGCCGGATGTCCCCGAGTGACGGCGAGCGCCGCTTGACCTCGGCGATCGCACCCAGCCCCGGACCGGCGAGCGCGTCCCTAAACCGCATTCGTGAACCTCGCCAGCTCGTCGAGCCGGGCCGCGGCGGCACCGGAGTCCACCGCTGCCCGCGCGAGCTCGAGCCCCTCGCGCAGATCCTCGGCGTGCCCGGCCGCCGCGACCGCGCCGGCGGCGTTGAGGAGGATCGCGTCGCGGCGGCCTCCATCCGCGCCCGCGAAGACGTCGCGGATCGCCTGCGCGTTCTCCGCCGGCGAGCCCCCGCGCAGCTCCTCCGGGTCGCAGCGCTCGATGCCGAGCTCGAGCGGGTCGATCACACGCCCACGGACGTCGCCCTCGACCACCTCGCAGACGTCGTTCGGCCCGGCCGGTGAGAGCTCGTCGATCCCGAAGGCGCCGTGGACGACGAAGGCGCGTCGTGCCCCCAGCTGCGCGAGCACGTCCGCGATCGTCCGCACGAGCGGCTGCGCGTAGACGCCGATCACCTGCGCGCGGGCGCCGGCAGGGTTCGTGAGCGGGCCGAGCACGTTGAACACGGTACGCGCCGCGAGGTCGCGACGGACGGGCGCCGCGTGGCGCATCGCCGGGTGGTGCGAGGGCGCGAACATGAAGCCGAAGCCGAGCTCGTCGATCGACTGGGCGATCCGCTCGGGCGGTTGCTCGAGCCGGAAGCCGAGCGCCTCGAGCACGTCCGCCGACCCCGAGGCCGACGAGACCGCGCGGTTGCCGTGCTTCGCGACGCCCGCGCCCGCGGCGGCGGCGACGATCGCGGCGGCGGTGGAGATGTTGATCGTGCTGGCGCCGTCGCCCCCCGTGCCTGCGGTGTCGACGAGGTCGTCGCGGCGCGGGTGAACGGAGAGCACGTGCTCGCGCATGGCCTCGGCGCAGCCGGCGATCTCGTCGGCGGTCTCGCCCTTCAGCCGGAGCGCGACGAGGAAGCCGCCGATCTGGGCCGGCGTGGCGTCGCCGCGCATGATCTCGGCCATCACCTCGCGGCAGCGCGGCCGCCCGAGGTCGGTGCCGTCGAGCAGGTCGGCGAGCGCCTCCTGGATCAACGGCGCTCCAGGAAGTTCCGGCCGAGGCTGGGGCCGAGCGGCGTCAGCACCGACTCGGGATGGAACTGGACGCCCTCGATCGGGAGCTCGCGGTGGCGCACGCCCATCACTTCGCCGTCGGGCGTCCTGGCGGTCACCTCGAGCTCCTCGGGAACGGTCAACGCCGCGAGCGAGTGGTAGCGGCCGGCCTCGAACGGGTCGGGCAGGCCCGTGAAGACCCCTCTGCCGTCGTGCTCGATCGGCGACGACTTTCCGTGCAGGAGCGCCTTTGCCTGGCCGACTTCGCCGCCGAACGCCTCGACGATCGCCTGGTGGCCGAGGCAGACGCCGAGCGTGGGCACACGCGGGCCGAGCCTCCGGATCAGCTCCACCGAGGCGCCCGCGTCCTCGGGCCGGCCGGGGCCGGGGGAGACGACGAGGTGGGTGGGCGCGAGCGCCTCTGCCTCGTCGGGCGTGATCGCGTCGTTGCGGAACACCTGCACCTCGACGCCGAGCTCCTGGAAGAGGTGGACGAGGTTGTAGGTGAAGCTGTCGTAGTTGTCGAGCATCAGGAGCATCAGGCGCCTTCCTCGGCTAAGTCGATCGCGGCTTCGAGCGCGGCGAGCTTCGACAGGCACTCGCGGTGCTCGGCCGCGGGATCCGAGTCTGCCACGATCCCCGCGCCGGCTTGCAGCCGCGCGACGCCGTCGGCGAGGACGATCGTCCGGATCGCGATGCACGTGTCCATCGCCCCGCCCGGGAGCACGTAGCCGACAGCGCCGGCGTACGGCCCGCGGCGGTAGCCCTCGAGCTCGGAGACGATCTGCATCGCACGGACCTTCGGCGCGCCCGAGACCGTGCCGGCCGGGAAGCAGGCGCGGAGCAGGTCGAACGCCGACACGCCCTCCTGCAGCTCGCCCGTCACCTCCGAGACGAGGTGCGTGACGTGCGAGAAGCGCTCCGGCTCGAGGAAGCGCGCGACGCGGACGCTCGCTGGCCGGCAGACGCGTGAGAGGTCGTTGCGCCCGAGGTCGACGAGCATCACGTGCTCGGCGCGGTCCTTCTCGGAGGCGAGCAGCCGCTCGGAGTCCCCTTCGCCCGGATGAGTCGTGCCCGCGATCGGGTTCAGGCTGGCGCGGCCGTGCTCGCATTTGACGAGCGTCTCGGGCGAGGAGCCGACGAGCGCGAGCTCGCCGAGCTCGAGCAGGAAGAGGTAGGGCGAGGGATTGACGCGCCGCAGCGCGCGATAGAGCTCGAGTGCGGACGCGGACGTCGGCCGTTCCGCCCGCTGCGAGAGCACGACCTGGAACGCGTCTCCGGCGCGGATGTGCTCACGGATCCGCTGCACGCCCTGTTCGTACATGACCTGGTCGGGCGTCCGCCGCATGGTTGAGCGCTTCGAGGGGGGATTGTGTTTCTGAAACACAAGCTCCTTTTCGAGCCGCGCCGCGATCTCGTCCTGGTCGCCCGCCAGCACGTCTGCGGTGCCGCTGCCGTGGTCGAAGCGGACGAGCGTCTCGGCGACGACGAAGCCGCTCTCGGGGAGGTCGAGGCCGTCGGCGGGAAGCGCGACCGAGGGCTCGAGCTTCGCCACGTGGTCGTAGGCGAGGTAGCCGACGACCGGGGCGTCGAGCACCTCCGCCTCCTCGAAGGAGACGAGCCTCGTGCCGCCCCCGATGAACGAGTGGCGTCCGAGCCGGCCCTGCTCGACCGACTCGAGCAGGAAGCTCGCCGCCGCGCCCTCGCGCAGACGCAGGTAGGCGCCGAGCGGGGTCAGCAGGTCGGTCGTGATGCTCACGGTCGGGCGACCGTAGCCGCAGTTCTAGACTCCCCGCAATGCCGATTCCCGCGACCCTGGAGGCGCTCCTGCGCGCGCACGGCCCCTCCGGGCACGAGCACCTCGCCTTCGCCGCGGTGCGCGACGCGCTCGAGGGCCTCGCCGAGATCGAGACGGACTCCGTCGGCAACCTGATCGCGCGTCGACAGGGAGAGGGGCCGCTGCTGGCACTGTTCGCGCACCTGGACGTGATCGGCGCCGCCGTCGCGCACGTCGCGGACGACGCGCTGGTCGCGGTGCACCAGCTCGGTAGCTGGCGCGCGAACGTCGCCTACGGCCAGCGCGTGGAGATCCGGACGAAGAACGGCGTTGTCGCTGGCGTGATCGCGCGCAAGGTGAAGGACAACGAGAAGGTCGAGTGGGGGCAGCTCTACGTCGACATCGGCGCGAAGGACGGCGAGCAGGCGCGCTCGCTGATCGAGCCTGGCGACCCGATGGTGCTCATCGCCCCGCCGCTCGAGCTCGCGAGCGGCCGGGTCGCATCGCGGACGCTCGACAATCGCGCCGGCGTCTACGTCGCGATCGAGACGCTGCGGCGCGCCGAGGGTGCGAACGTGGCGGTCGTCGCAGCCGCGCAGGAGGAGCTCGGCCTGCACGGCGCGATGGCGGCTGCTCACGGCCTGCGGCCGGACGTCGCCGTCGCGATCGACGTCACCTACGCGACGGACGTCCCCGGCGACGATGCCGCGACAGGCGGGCACCACACGCTCGGGGGCGGCGCCGCGATCTTCCGCGGGCCGGCGGTCAACCCGCGCGTGTTCGAGCTCCTCGTCGAAGCCGCTCGCGCGGAGGGGGTCGAGCACACCATCGAGGCCGGCGCGAAGACCTACACGGACGCGGACGTGACGTTCGCGTCGCGCGACGGGATCCCGACGGGGCTCGTCTCGATCCCGCTCCGCAACATGCACTCCCCGGTCGAGATCGTCCAGCTGAGCGACCTCGAGGCGTGCGTCCGGCTGCTGACCGCGTTCGCGGCGCGATTGCGGCCGGGCGAGACCTACGCCCGGTAGATTCAGAGCATGTCCCGCGCGGTCATCGTCTCGGCAGTCCGCACGCCCTTCGGCAAGCTCGGCGGCGGCCTCGCCGGCTACCAGGCGACCGCGCTCGGCTCGATCGTGATCAAGGCCGCGATGGAGCGGATCGGCCTCGAGGCCGAGGAGCCGCAGTACACGATCATGGGCCAGGTGCTCCAGGGCGGCGCCGGCCAGGCACCTGCCCGGCAGGCCGCGATCGGGGCGGGCCTGCCGAAGGAGACGCCGGCGGACACGATCAACAAGGTCTGCGCCTCCTCGATCCGCGCCGTCCAGATCGCGGACGCGATGGTGCGCGCCGGCGACGCGGAGGTGATCGTCACCGGCGGGATGGAGTCGATGTCGAACGCGCCGTACCTGCTCAGGAAAGCCCGCTTCGGCTACCGGCTCGGCCACGGCGAGCTGCTCGACTCGATGATCGTCGACGGCCTCACCGACGCCTACGACTCGCTGCACATGGTCCAGCACAACTCGCTCGTCTCGCGCGAGCTCGGGATCAGCCGCGACGAGCAGGACGCCTGGGCGCTCCGCTCGCAGCAGCGCGCCGTCGCCGCGCAGGACGAGGGCCGCTTCGAGGACGAGCTCGTCCCGGTCGGCGACGTGACCGCCGACGAGGCGGTGCGCCGCGACACGACCGCCGAGTCGCTCGCGAAGCTGAAGCCGGTCTTCGATCCAGAAGGGACGACGACCGCCGGCAACGCGCCGGGCGTCAACGACGGCGCCTCGTGCGTGATCGTCACCTCCGAGGAGTTCGCGCAGCGCCGCGGGCTCGAGATCCTGGCGACGATCGTCTCGCAGGGCTGGGTCGCGGACGAGTTCGCGTATCTGGTGCGGACGCCGGCGAACGCCGCGGCGAAGGCGTTCGAGAAGGCGGGGAAGACGATCGACGACGTCAAGCGGGTCGAGATCAACGAGGCGTTCGCGTCGGTCGCGCTCAACTCGACCCGGCTGCTCGGGGCCGACGAGGAGATCGTGAACGTCAACGGCGGTGCGGTCGCGCTCGGCCACCCGATCGGCGCGTCCGGCGGACGGATCGTCGGGACGATGGTGCACGAGCTCCGCCGCAGCGGCGGCGGTCTCGGCCTGGCGGCGATCTGCTCTGGCGGCGGTCAGGGTGACGCGCTCCTGATCGACGTCTAGGCGGCGTATCTAGGCTCCGGGCGATGCGGAAGCTGGCCGTCCTGGTCGTGCTCGCGCTCGTGGGCGCCGCCGAGGCATACGCCTGCTCGTGCGCACCGGTCGATCTCGAGCGGGACCTGCCCGTGGCGGACGGCGCGATCATCGGCTCGGTCCTCCAACGCACCGTCAGCGGCGGCACGGCGATTTACGTCTTCCGCGTCGAGCAGGTCTACAAGGGCGAGGTCGACAGCCGCGCCGAGGTCGTGACCCCGAGGGGCGGCGCGGCGTGCGGGCTCGAGCTCGCGGTCGGAGACCGGATTGGGCTGCTGCTGACCCGCGACGGCGACGTCTGGCGCTCGGGCCTCTGCTCGCAGGTCGACCCCGCCGACTTCCTGGCGCTGACCAACGTCGAGGACAACGCGCTGCCGCCGATCAACTGGGGCGGGATCCTCGTCGGTGTGCTCGTGCTCGGCGCCGGCCTCTTCTTCCTCGTCCGCAAGTCGCGCAGCTACAGGCGCTTGCGGTAGCGGAGCTCGGTCACGGTCGCGCCCTGGAACTGGTCGTCCTTGCGGCCGTCCTGCTCCCAGCCCGCCGCCCGGTAGAAGCGCGCGCCGCGCTCGTTCCCCTCCAGGACCCAGAGGATCGCCGCGCGGAAGCCCGACGCGCGCATCGACTCCTCGGCGCGCCCGAGCAGCGCCCGTCCGATCCCGCGGCTCCAGCGGCTCGGGTGGAGGTAGATCGCGTAGAGCTCCGCCTCCCGCTCCGTGCTCTCGTCCCGGGAGGCGCCGACGCTGGCGAAGCCGACGACTTCGCCCCCGTCCTCGACCACGAAGGTGGCGCTGCCCGGGCGGGGCGCGCGCGCGAGCCCCTCGCGCCAGAGCTGCTGGCGGGCCACGACGTCGAAGCTCTCGATCGCCTCCTCGGGCATCAGGCCGCTGTAGGTGGCGCGCCAGGTCTCAACCTGGATCCGGCCGATCGCGTCGGCGTCGTCCGCCCTCGCCAGCCGCACGATGACCACGGCGTTGACGTTAGCCTCTGCCGCCATGGACTTCGAGCACGTTCTCGTCGCCGGCGCCGGCCAGATGGGTGCCGGGATCGCACAGGTCGTCGCCGCCTCGGGCCGCCGCGTCTCGCTCTACGACGCCGCGCCGGGCGCGACCGAGCGCGGGCTCGCGGCGATGCGAAAGAGCCTGGAGAAGCTGGCCGAGAAGGGCGGAGGCGACCCGGAGGAGGTGCTGGGGCGGGTGGCCGCCGTCGACGACCTCGTCCCGGCCGACCTGCTGATCGAGGCCGTGATCGAGGACGCGGCCGTCAAGGAGGAGCTCTTCCGCCGCGCCGACCAGCTGCTGCCCGACGGCGCCGTGCTCGCCTCGAACACCTCGTCGATCCCGATCACCTCGCTCGCCGCCGTCACTGGCCGGCCGGAGCGCGTGATCGGGATGCACTTCTTCAACCCGGTGCCGGTGCTGAAGCTCGTCGAGGTGATCCGGGCCGTGCAGACCTCCGACGAGACCGCGGCCGCGATCACGGCGCTCGCCGAGGAGCTCGGCAAGGTGCCGGCGCAGGCGAACGACTTCCCCGGCTTCGTCTCGAACCGGATCCTGATGCCGTTCATCAACGAAGCCGCCTACGCGCTGATGGAGGGCGTCGCCGAGCGCGAGGCGATCGACACGATCGCCAAGCTCGGCTTCGCGCATCCGATGGGGCCGTTGGCGCTCGCCGACCTGATCGGCCTGGACACGTGCGTCGCGATCATGGAGGTCCTGCACGACGGGCTCGGCAACCCCAAGTACGCGCCCTGCCCCCTCCTGCGCCAGTACGTCCAGGCGGGACGCCTCGGCCGGAAGTCGGGCCGGGGCTTCTACTCGTACAGCTAGTTCAGGCGCTCGAGCACGAGGTTCACGTGCTCCAGCTCTTCGGCTCGGCGGAGCAGTTCGTGATCAGCGAGGTCGACGAGACCCTTCTCGTCCGGAAGCTGCACCCGCAGTGCGAAGCCGAGTGAGCGGTAGTAACCGAGGAGCCGGTGCAGGTCGCTGCCGGCGGCGCGGGCGTCGGTTGGAGACAACTCGACGGTCAGCAGGACGTCCGGCGAGCCGGCGAGCAGCCGCTCCATGCCGCGTACCGCAGCCTCCTCGCTCCCCTGGACGTCGAGCTTGACGACGTGGATCGGCGGGCGAATTGCGATGACCTGGTCGAGCGCCGCGACTCGAACTGTCTCCGAGGGTCGCGAGGCGTCATCGCCGTGGAGGCTGTGGTCGCCCGTGTTCGAGCTCGACAAGTGAAGCTGGGCGAGAGCCGGCTCCCCTCCGAGCGCCCATGGGAAGCAGACGACGTTGGTGAAGCCGTTGCGCCAGACGTTGGCCCGCAGGAGCTCGAAATTGCGCGGCGCCGGCTCGAAGGCGAGGACGAGACCACGCGGACCGACGAGTCGAGCGGCCTGGCACGTGAAGTAGCCGACGTGGGCGCCGCCGTCGACGACGGTCATGCCGGGCTTGATCCGCTCCCCGAGCAGGGCCGTCTGGCCTGGCTCCCATCCCGCGGTCGCGGTCAACGTGGGGGTGATCCATTCGTCCGCCTCGTCGAGCAAAAGCCGTGCAAAGGTGGTCTCGACCTCGACAGTCGCACCGAGATCCGGAAGCGGGCCGGCATGCTGGACGGCAGCCACGGCGAGAAGGGCGCCGCGCTGTATCCGCCCGAGTAGCTGGAGCTTGAGGCGTTGCAGCATCGGGCCGGAGCTTAGAGGCGTCACCCGAACGGGGTAGGTCTGGGCTCAAGGTTTGGTCCCAGCGACCGATACCTTTGTCGACAAGGCTTTTCGATCCGGGGGGAAACGAAATGCGCCTGCTGCTGGTCGATGACGATGCTGGATTCCGCGAGCTCCTGCGGACGACCTTCGAGGACGTCCAGGTGGAGGTCGACGAGGCCGCGAGTGCGGTCGAGGCCGAGGCGCGCATCTCCGCGCTCCGCCCCGACGTGATCGTGCTCGACGTCAGCATGCCGGGCATGAACGGGCTCGCGTTCTGCCGCGAGCTCAAGGCGAGCGAGGAGACGCGCGAGATCCGCGTCGTCCTCCTCACGGGAATGGAAGACGTGGAGGACGTGGCCGGTGCCGCCGGGGCGGACGCGCTGCTGTTGAAGCCGTTCCGGCCACTCGAGCTGCTCGGCGTCGTCGAGCGCCTTGCGGGCGTCGGCGTGGGGGCGCCGATTCGCCGCGTCAACGGGCGCTCCGACGAGGAGCAGCTCGTCCTCTACGCCCGCGACCTCCGCCATCTCGTCGAGATCGAGCGGGCGCAGCGCGGGCTGCTCGAGAGCGCGTACAAGGAGACGGTCTCCGCGCTCGCCAGCGCGCTCGGGACGAAGGACACGGGCACGCGGCAGCACTCGCAGCGCGTGCAGCGCTACGCGCTCGAGCTGACGCGCGCGATCGATCCCGAGCTCGCCGCCGACCCGGCGCTCGAGTACGGCTTCCTGCTCCACGACATCGGCAAGATCGGTGTCCCCGACCAGATCCTGCTCAAGCCGGTCGAGCTGAACGAGGCGGAGTGGCGCGTGATGAAGGCGCACACCCTGCTCGGGGCGCAGATGATCAGCGGCGTCGCCTTCCTGCACGAGGCCGGCGTCCAGGTCGTCCGCTCCCACCACGAGCGCTGGGACGGCGCGGGCTACCCGGACGGGCTCGCCGGTGAGGAGATTCCGCTCGGCGCGCGCATCTTCGCCGTCGCAGACGCGGTCGACGCGATCACGAACCACCGGCCCTACCGCGCCGCCCGCAGCTGGCGCGACTGCCGCCGCGAGATCGTCGCCCAGCGGGGAAAGCAGTTCGACCCGATGGTCGTCGACGCCTTCCGCGACCGGGAGTACGTGCTGCACGAGATCCGCAGGGAGTTCCTGGCGGCCGCATAGACTCCCGGGCGATGGACTTCGCCCTGACCGCGGACCAGCGGGAGATCCAGTCACTCGCGCGGGAGGTCGCCCGTGCCGAGATCGAGCCGAACGCCGCCGCCTGGGACCGTGAGCACCGCTTCCCGACCGCGCTCTACGAGAAGCTCGGCGAGCTGGGGCTGATGGGCGTCTGCGTCCCGGGGGAGCTCGGCGGCGCCGGCGCCGACTTCCTCTCCTACATCCTCGTCCTCGAGGAGCTCTCGCGCGCCGATGCGGGCGTCGGCGTCACCGTCGCCGTCCATACGAGCGCTTGCACGCTGCCGATTCTCGCCTTCGGCACCGAGGAGCAGCGCGAGCGCTTCGTGCCGCCGCTGGCGCGCGGGCAGGCGATCGGCGCCTTCGCGCTCACCGAGCCCGAGGCCGGCTCCGACGCGGGCTCGATCCGGACGCGTGCAGATGCCGACGCGGACGGCTGGACGATCACCGGTGCGAAGCAGTGGATCACGAACGGCAGCTACGCGGGCACCTTCCTCACCTTCGCCCGCAGCGAGCCCGAGATCGAGGGCGCGCGGGGCCTCTCCGCCTTCCTGCTCGACGCCGAGCACGTGCGGGTGACGCGCGAGGAGGAGAAGCTCGGCCTCAACTCGTCCTCGACCGTCGATCTCGTGATCGAGGGAGCGCAGGTCGGCCGCGACCGGCTGCTGCACGAGGAGGGCCGCGGCTTCGCGATCGCGATGTCGACGCTCGACGGCGGCCGGATCGGCATCGCCGCCCAGGCGCTCGGGATCGCCCAGGCCGCCTACGACGTCGCCCGCGGCTACGCGAAGGAGCGGCGCACCTTCGGGAAGCGGATCGCCGAGCACCAGGCGATCCAGTTCAAGCTCGCGGACATGTCGACGGAGATCGACGCGGCGCGGCTGCTCGTCTACCGGGCCGCCTGGCTGAAGGAGCAGGGCGAGCCGCACACCGAGGCGGGCGCGAAGGCGAAGCTCTTCGCCTCCGAGATGGCGCGGCGTCAGACCGCCGAGGCGATCCAGATCCTCGGCGGCTATGGCTACACGAAGGAGTTCCCCGTCGAGCGCTACTACCGCGACGCGAAGATCACCGAGATCTACGAGGGGACGAGCGAGATCCAGCGGCTGGTGATCGCCCGCCGGATCCTGGACCTGCAGCGTGAGCCCGCGCCAGCGCGATGAGCCCGTCCGCCTGACGCGGATCTACACGCGCGGCGGGGACGAGGGCGAGACCTCGCTCGGAGACGGCTCGCGTGTGTCGAAGCTCGACTGCCGGATCGGCGCGTTCGGCACCGTCGACGAGCTCAACTCCGCAATCGGGCTCGTGCTCGCCGGCCAGCTGCCCGACGCGATGCGCAAGCCGCTGATCCGGATCCAGAACGAGCTCTTCGACGTCGGCGCCGACCTCTCCGTGCCGTGGGGCGTCGGCGACCGCCTCCGGGTCGAGCAGCCGATGGTCGACGCGCTCGAGCAGCTCTGCGACGACTTCAACGCCGAGCTGCCGGAGCTCCGCAGCTTCGTCCTGCCGGGGGGCACGGAGGCGTCGGCACGGCTGCACGTCGCCCGGACGATCTGCCGCCGCGCCGAGCGCGACGTCCTCCTCGGCGCGCAGGAGGTCGAGCTGAACCCGCTCGTGCTCCGCTATCTGAACCGGCTCTCCGACCTGCTCTTCATCCTCGCCCGGGCTGCGAACTCGGGTGGCGAGGAGCCGTTATGGAAGCCTGGGAGCTCGCGCTAGCGCCTCGCTCCCCTGGCCGGGCTTGCCTCCCGGCCGGCGGAGCCGGCCTCCGGCGAGCCCTCGCGACGCTCGCGGCGCTCCGCCCGGCGCCCCGTATTCACACACTGTGACCCCGGCCTACCCACCGCGAGCGACGCGCCAGGAGCGCGAGGGCGGATCGTGAGTTGGGGACTGGCCTTGGCGTTCGCAGGCTCGTTCCTCGCCGGGTACGTCGGCTCGATGTTGGGGCTGGTGCTCGGGACGCTGCGGCTGCCGCTGATCGTGGCGCTGACCGGCAGTCCGCTCGCCGCCGCCGGGACGAACATCGCGATCTCGGCCGCGTCGGCGGGCGCGGGGGCGATCCGCCACGCACGGGAGCGGCGCGTCGACTGGCGCATGGTCGCCTGGATGGCGCCGCCTTCGGTCGCGGGCGCGATCGTCGGCGCGCTGGCCGCCGGCGACGTCTCGGAACGGCTGCTCGAGGCCGCGATCGCTGCTGTGCTCCTCTGGAGCGGGATCGATCTCGCCCTCAGGCCGGTTCGGGCGAGGGAGCGCGAACGGCTGCGGCTCTGGCCCGCGGTCGCCGGCGGGTTCGGCATCGGCGCACTCGGCGGCGCCGTCGGCGTCATCCTCGGCACGCTGCGGATGCCGACGCTCGTCCGCGCCGTCGGCATGGACGTCAAGCGGGCAGCCGGGACGAACCTCGTCGTCGGCTTCCTCCTCGGCGTCGCCGGCTTCGTGACGTTCGCGGGCGGGACGGGCGTCGACTGGCCGGTGCTGCTCGCCGGGCTCGCCGGCGCGATCCCCGGGGGCTGGATCGGCGCGCGGGCGACCGGACGGTTCGACGAGAACGCGCTGCGGCTGGCGCTCGGCGCCGTGCTCGTGGCCGTCGGCGTCGCCTTTGCGGTGCAGGCCGCGGCCTAGCGACCGGCGTCGAGCGCGAACCTGATCGTGCGGCTGACCGACTCCGAGCCGGAGTGCGCGACCCACGTCAGCCTGTACGCGCCGGGGCGCCGGACGGTCGCGGGCAGACGCAGTCGGACGACGTTCGCCCCCGCCTTCACCTGCAGCCGCCAGGTGTGGAGCCGGCGGTTCTTCGGGCCGCGAAGCGTCGCGGTCACCTGGGCCGGCCTGGAGACCTTGATCCGGACGGCGATTGTCGTCGTCTTCTTCAACGTGATCCGCTTCGCGCCGGCGACGGTGAACACGAGCCTCGTCTGCGGAGCGGCCGGGCCGAGCGAGACGACGAGGTCGACCCGGCTGGGCACGAGCGCGAACCGGGTCGCGGCGGGCTGGACGACGACTCCCGCCGGCGCTGCGGCCACGGCATGGGTGACGTTGCCGACGGTGAAGCCGGCGGCGCCGAGCGCGGCGGTTGCTTCCTGCAGCGACGTGCCCGCGAGCACCGGCACCGCGCGGAGCGGGGCCGTCTGGAGGCTGATGTTGCCGGCCGCGTCCTTCTGCGCGAGCGTGAAGCTGCGTGTGTCACCGGGCGCGAACGGGCCGAGCTTGGCCTCGAACTCGGTCGGGCCGAACCAGCGGTACGGCTCGCCGTTGACGTAGAGGAGGACGTTGCCGATCTGGCCGCTCGAGTCCGTGCCCGGGATCCAACGTAGCGTCAGGCCGTCGTCGGCCAGCACGCCGGCGAGGTCGCGCGGCGCGGTCGGCGCCTCGCCGTCGCGGGCGAGCGCGTACCAGGTCAGGTGGCGGGTGAGGATGTGGATGCCGGCGTCGTCGCGGTACCAGCCGTCCTGCTGGCCCGACGGGAGCGACGAGCTCTGGAGCCGCTCCAGCGCGCGCCACGTCGTGCCGTCCTGCGAGGTGGCCGGCAGCGCCGGCTCGCCCGAGGGGTTCGAGATCACGATCTCGATCGGGGCGGCGAAGCTCGTCACCGGCGTGCCTGCCAGCGCCCAGCGGGCTGTCACCTCGACGAGCTGCGTGCCGGCGAGGAGGCCTGCCCCGAGCACCGGTGCCGGCGGCGCGAGATCGACGCGCAGGACGACGAAGTCGGTCGGGGAGGGCGGCGGCGGCCAGGCCACCGCCGGAACCGTCACCGCGGCGAGGCTGCCGGGCGCGACGAGCGTGGACGAGCTGCCCGGCCTGGCGCTCCGCTCGACCGGCGGCCGGTCGGCGCCGACGGCGCTCTCGATCGTGACCGCGACCCGGAACGGGATGCGGTTGCCGGTGGCGTCCTCGAGCTCGCCGGAGAGCACGTGCAGCCCTTCCGTGAGCGGGCCCGTCGGGAACGTGAGCTGGTTGCCGGCGGCGACCGGAGCGGGTGCGGCGGCGCCGTCGAGGAACGCTCCCGGAGCCGTCACGCGCTCGGAGGCTGTCAGCACGATCTGGCTCGCGGACGTCGAGACCGAGCCGTCCGCCGGGGTGGCGGACACGAGCTGCGGGGCGGTGTTGTCGAGCCGGACGTCCTCGCGGATCGAGGCTGCGGACGCGTTGCCGAGGCCGTCGAAGCCGATCGCGCGCAGGTCGTAGAGGCCGTCGGCGAGCGCGGCCGTGTCGAACGGCGCAGCGAACGGGGCAGTCGCGTCCTCGGCGATCTGCGTCCACGTGCCCGCGTCCGCCGGGCTGACCGCGAACTGGACGCGGATCGCGCCGCCGCCCGTCGCCGCGGCCAGCGAGACCGCGCCCGAGAGAACGGCGCCGGGGTCGGCGAGGGTGACGCTCGGGCCGGTCGAGTCGACCGTGACCGGCACCACCGCGGTCGTGAACGCGTTGCCCGCGGCGTCGGTGATGAGGGCGCGTATCTCTGCGGCGCCGTCGGGTGCGGGGGTCGAGTCCCAGGCTCCGGCGTAGGGAGCAGTGGCGTCGCCGGCGACGGTGGTGAAGCCGGCTGCGCCGAACTCCTTCACCTGCCACTCGACGAGCGTCACACCCGAGCCGGGCGTGTCTGCCGCCGTGGCGGCCACTGCGACCGCGGGACCGCCGACGCTGGCGCCGGCGACGGGAGCGGCGACGCTGCCGCTCGGCTGCGTGCGGTCGACGAGGACCGTGCGCGCTGTGCTGGTGGTCACGTTGCCGCCGCCGTCGGTCGCGACGGCGATCAGCTCCCACTGCTGCTCGGCGGCGGGCGCCGTCGTCCAGGTGACGGCGAACGGCGCCGTCGAGTCGGAGCCGATCGCGGTGCCCGTGACGCCGCTGCCGACAGGTCGGTAGCGGAAGGTGACGTCGGTCGTGTCGGCCGAGGAGGTAGCGATCAGGTTGACGCTGGAGGCGACGGCGGAGCCAGGATCGACGAGCGTGACGACGGGCGCATCGTTGTCGACGTTGATCGTGCTCAGCGCCGACGTCGTCTCGTTGCCGGCCACGTCGGTGACGACGACCCGGAGCTCGGCGAGCCCGTCGGCGAGCGACGTCGTCGCGAGCGTCTGCCGGTACGTCGCACCGGCGACGGGTGCCGTCTGGGTGCCGAAGACGCTGTACGCGCCGGCGCCGGCAGGCCTGACCTCGAAGCGGACGGCGGAGACACCTGATGCGGGCGGAGTCGCGCCGTCGGTTGCGCTCGCATCGACCGCGACCGTGCCGGAGACGTAGGCGCCGCCGGCCGGCGCCGTTACCGAGGCAGCCGGGGCCGTGTTGTCGACCGTCTTCGGCAGGCCGGGGAGGAGGGTGGTGGCGACGTTGCCGGTCGCGTCGGTGACGACGGCGCGCAGGTCGTAGGGCCCGTCGGCGACGAGCGAGGTGTTCCAGGCCGCTTCGTACGGCGGTGAGATGTCGGCGCCGCCGACGTTCGACCAGGCGCCTGCTCCGGCGGGCGAGAACTGGAACTGCACCGAGCTGACGTCGCCCGCGGCAGTGGAGTAGGTCAGGTTCGCGATCCCCCGCAGGTAGGTGCCGGGGTCGCCCCCGGAGCCGCTCGGTGCTGTCGTGTCGATCACGACCGCGATGCCCTTCAGCGTCTCGGCGTTGCCGACGTCGTCCGTCGCGAAGAACTCGACCAGGTGCGAGCCGTCGTTGGAATGATCTCCGGGAGCGGGCACGATCACCGCAGTGCCGAGCTGGAGGCTGCCGCCGTCGACGCGGTACGAGATGGAGCTGACACCCGAGCCGGAGCCGTCGCTCGCCGAGAAGCTGACGGTGACGGGCGCGTTGCTCGGCGTGTCCGGGGCGAGCGACGCGGACGTCGCCGGCGCGGTGTGGTCGACGAGGACCGTGATCGCGGCCGAGGTGAAGACGTTGCCGGCGTTGTCGGTCGTCCTCACGCGCAGGTCGTAGCCGCCGTCCGCGACCGCATCCGGGCCGCTCGCCGTGTTCCAGCTCGCGGCCGTGGCCGTCCAGGTGCCGGCGCCGGCGGGGCTGCGCTCGAACACGGTCGAGGCGACGCCCGAGCCGCCGGCGTCGGCCGAGTCGCTCGTCAGCGCCACCGGCGGCACGCCGATCTCTGCGCCGTTCGCGGGTGCGGTGACGCTGCCGGTGGGGAGCGTGTTGTCGATCCGGATCGTGGTCGCGGCGGAGGTGAAGGCGTTGCCGGCGTCGTCGGTGGTGGTGACGCGGAGGTCGTACTGGCCGTCGGCGACCGTGGTGGTGTCGAAGCTCGCGGCCTGGTTCGTCCAGGTGCCTGCGCCAGT
>DASQKK010000009.1:0-33994 GCA_035630545.1 Gaiellaceae bacterium | reverse complement strand
GCCGTTCGAGAGGATCGCGGCGCAGCGGCCGGAGAAGTCGCCGGCCTCGTCGCCGTCGCCGGCCCCCGCGAACGCCGCCTCGGCCTCGGCCTGGGCGAACTCCTCGTCGGACTGGATGTCGACCTTCCAGCCGGTCAGGCGGGCGGCGAGGCGGGCGTTCAGACCCTCCTTGCCGATCGCCAGCGCCAGCTGGTCGTTCGGGACGACGACGGTCGCCTCCTTGGTCTCGTCGTCGATGTAGACCTCGCGCACACGTGCCGGCGAGAGCGCCTTCGCGACGAACCGGGCCGGCTCCGTGTTCCAGGGGATGATGTCGATCTTCTCGCCGCGGAGCTCGGAGACGACCATGCGGACGCGCGAGCCGCGCGGGCCGACGCAGGCCCCGACCGGGTCGACGCCCTGGGCGTGCGACTCGACCGCGATCTTGGCGCGGTAGCCGGGCTCGCGGGCGACGCCGCGGATCTCGACGAGGCCGTCGGCGATCTCGGGCACCTCGAGCTCGAAGAGCGTCTTGATCAGCTCGGGATCGCGGCGCGACAGGATCACCTGCGGGCCTTTCGTGCCGGAGCGGACCTCGGTGATGACGGCCTTGATCCGCGAGCCCTGCTCGTAGCGCTCGCCGTCGACCTGCTCCGAGCGCGGCAGCAGCGCCTCGACCTTGCCGAGATCGACGAGCACGTTGTTGCGGTCGCCCGCCTGCTGGACGATGCCCGTGACGACCTCGCCCTGGCGGTCGATGTACTCCTCGTACATCATCGCGCGCTCGGCCTCGCGGATCCGCTGCTGGATCACCTGCTTGGCCGTCATCGCGGCGATGCGGCCGAAGTCGTGCGGGGTCACGTCGGAGCGAGCGATCAGCTCCTCGGGCACCTGATCCCAGTCGAGCTCGAGCTCGTCCTGGTTGATCAGGGTGTGCTGCTTCTCCCCCGTCTCCTCCTCGAGCCGCTCGAGCTCGTCGATCTTGGCCTCCATCGCCTCGTCGAGCAGCCGTGCCTCGAGATCCTCGGGGATGTCGATCGCAAAGACGCGGAACTCGCCCTCCTCGTCGAGCTCGACGGCGGCGTGACGGGCCGCGCCCGGCGTCTTCTTGTACGCGGCCAGGAGCGCGTCCTCCAGCGCGTGGATGACGGTGTTCTCCTCGATTCCCTTTTCGCGCTCGAGCCCGCGGATGTGCTCGATGATCTCCTGCGACATTGCTCTTCTCCTACTGCTCGTAGACCAGGTTGCCCCGGACGACCTGGTCGTACGGGATCTCGATGCTGTCGTCGCCCGACCGGACGACGACGGACTGCTGACCGGCGCTGACGATCTCGCCCTTCAGGCGCTTGCGCTCGGGCGTGCGGAGCGTCACCTGACGGCCGATCGCGTTGCGGAAGTGCTCGGGTGTGCGGACCGGCCGCTCGATCCCCGGCGAGGAGACGTCGATCGCGTACTCGCGCAGGTACTCGCGCAGCACGTCGGTGACGCGCGCGCAGAGCGCGTGGTCGACGCCCTCGGCGTGGTCGACGAAGACGGTGAAGCGCTCGGGGTTCGACAGCTCGACGGCGAGGACCTCCACCCCAGGCAGGGCCGTCTCCACTTCCCGTCCGATCTGCTTCGTCAGTGTCCGCTCCTTCTCGTGCGTGGTGCTCAACGCGTTGCTCCTTCAACAAAAATGGGCGCAGCGCGCCCATTTCGTCCAGCAGGTGAAAATGGTGCGGGAAGTGTAGCAAGCACTAGGCCGATCGGCCCATTCGCGGCCTAGGCGGAGCCTAGCGCGACGACCCCCGCCACGACGAGAATCGCCCCTGCGAGACGGCCGCGCGTGACCCGCTCGCCGAGGAACGGCGCCGCGAGCGCGACGGCGAAGAGGACGCTCGTCTCGCGTACGGCGGCGACCGGCGCCGCGGGCGCGAGCCGAAGCGCGGCGAGCACGAGCACGTAGGCGAGGAAGCCGCCGCAGCCGGCGAGGACGGCGCGCGCGCTCCACTCCGCCCGCAGGCGCTCGCGGCCGCTCAGGAGCGCCGCGCCGACGGCGGCCGGCAGGAGCGCCAGCAGCAGGTACGGGACCGGGTTCGCGTCCTGGATCCCCTCGGCGTCGACGAGCGTGTACGCCGCGATCTGAGCGGCGATCACGAGCCCGAGCACGACGCCGAGCCGGTCGCCGCCGCGCAGCCCGCGCACGAGCACGACGCCCACCGCGACCGCGAGGACTCCGGCCACCTCGACCCCGGTGGGTTCGTAGCCGGTCGCGACGGCGCCGAGGAGCACGAGCACCGGCGCGCCGCCGCGCGCGAGCGGGTAGACGAGCGAGAGCTCCGCGCGCTGGTAGGCGGCGGTCAGCGTCAGGAAGTAGACGAGCTCGAGCGCTCCCGAGGCAACGAGCCAGGGAATCGCCTCCCGCTCGATCCCCCACGTCGCGACCGCAAACGGCAGCGCGACGACGAGGCTGGAGCCGAGTGCGACCGCCGTCGCGGCGAGCACGTCACGCGATCCTGCGAGCAGGAGATTCCAGGCCGCATGCAGGGCCGCCGCGCCGAGCGCCAGCCCGAGGGCGGCGCTACTCAACGTCGGCGAGACGCAGGATCGTTGCCACGACCTCGTCCAGGGGCGCGGTCGTCCGCACCTCGTGACCGGCCGCGCGGCGCAGCAGCGGCTCGACCGCTTCGACGTCCTCGAGGAAGCGGCGCAGCTCCTCCGGCGCCTTGCCGTACGGATTGGTCGTCCTCGTCGCGAGCCTCTCGAGCATCGTCTCGAGCGGCGCGCTCAGCAGGACGATGTGGTCGAACCGCGGGTGGACCGTGCCCTGGTTCTCGGCGCAGCCGGCGACGAAGAGGACGTCTGCGTCCTCGGTCGCGAGCAGCTGATGGATCGCGTCTTCGCGCCAGCGCTGGCGACCGTCCGGCTGGACCTCGCAGAAGCCGTCGTCCGTGTCGACGGCCTTGTAGCCGCGCGCGACGAGCTCCTCGACGACGCTCGACTTCCCCGTCCCCGACATCCCGGTGAGCAGGACCCGCTTCACGTTCGCTCGGCCCCGGCCTCGAGGACGATCGTCACCGGCCCGTCGTTGACGAGCTCGACGTCTATGCGAGCGCCGAAGACGCCGGTCTCGACGCCGACGCCGAGGTCGCGAAGGGCGGCGCAGAAGCGGTCGTACAGGCGCTCCGCCTCCTCCGGCGCCGCTGCGCCGGCGAAGCTCGGCCGGTTGCCCTTGGCCGTGTCCTCTAGACGTCCGACGTGAACCGGCGTCAGCAGCCCTGGAAGGCTTCCTTCTGTGCGCGCAATCGCACAGTAGTCTATCTTTCCGATCGAGCAGATAGACAATGCCCCTGGCGCCGGTGGATACTCGCGGGGCCTGCACTCGATCCGTTTCAAACGCGGCCTGCATCCCGAAGGCGTGTGCTCGTCCCTCCGTTGGTACAGAGGTTGGGAGCGCAGCAGGTGCCCGGCGGGATCTACGTAGACCCCCGTGCTGAGGGTTCGGGTTGGTACCGATTCCCGATGCTGTCGGGGACGAGGAGGCCGGCGAGCATCACGCAGACGAGCCCCCGCAGCGTTGGGCACAGGGGGACATTCCCGAACGCTAGGCGAGGTTCCACTAGAGCGCGTCACCTGCGGCGCCCACGGTCGCTGACGGCCGGTGGGGGGAGTGGCGGCCCTCCCCCCACCAAGACGTTCCTACGGGTACGTCAGAAAAACACCAGGAGCCGTGACCGTGATCGAAATGTTCGACCACACTACGGTCATCGGCGGAGTGCAGTCCGGCTTAAAAGCGGCCGTCAGGTCGAGCGAAAACTCGGCCTTCCCGTTCTGCACGGGAAAGTCTCCCTCGGCGCTGAACGACTCCTTGTTCGCCGCTGCCGGATCCTGGTTCCCGGGGTTGATGCACGCCGCATCAGCCGTGACCACGACGTTAATCTGCTCGACGTTGCCGAGCCCTGCCACCTTCCCCGACGCCGACAGCGTCGTACCCGACTCGCTGATCGAAGGTGCGCCGACGAAGTGCGCGCCCTTCACTCCCGCGAGCGCCGAAATTGATGCGAGGGCTACTGCTACTGCCCCCAGAACGGCGACTGAGTACTTCATCGCCCCTCCTCAATCGTCCCCCATAACAACGACTGGGCGAGACCATGCTACTCCTGCCACTAAGTTTATTCAACACGGCACCGCGTGAGGGAGCGCCTGGGAGGGCCCCCGGGTTAGACGTCGAGGATGAGCGTCACTGGCCCGTCGTTCACGAGCTCCACCTGCATCCGCGCTCCGAACACGCCGGTCTCGACTGGCACGCCGAGATCGCGTAGCGCGTCGCAGAACCGTTCGTAGAGCGGCTCCGCAATCTCCGGGCGGGCCGCTCCGGAGAAGTCCGGTCGAGTTCCCTTCTGGCGTTTGCTATCGGCGATCAACGTGAACTGGCTGACGGCGAGGACGGCGCCGGCCGTGTCGAGGACGGAGCGGTCGAAGCGACCGTCGTCGTTCTCGAAGATGCGCAGGCGCGCGACCTTTCCCGCCAGCCGCTCCGCTTCGGCGTCGCCGTCGCCCGCCGCGACGCCGAGCAGCACGAGCAGGCCGGCGCCGATCTCGCCGACGACGCGCTCCTCGACGCGCACGCAGGCGCGGGTGACCCGCTGAATCACGACCCTCATGTCGACCCGCACTATGGCCGATAGACAAACCGTGGAAGCTGCGGCGATTCCGACGTCTGCGTCTGCGGATTCGTACGGCCGGCCGGAGGGCCGGCAGCAGCTTGGCGCGCTGCTCATGCGCGACGGGGTGATCACCGCCGAGCAACTCGCGGCTGCGCTCGCACAGAAGGAGGCCGAGGGCGGCCGGCTCGGCGAGATCCTGCTTCGCTACAACGTCACGACCGCGACGGCGATCGCCCGCGCCCTTGCCGAGCAGTACGGCTTCGAGTTCGTCGAGCTCAGCCGCTTCGACCTCGTCTCCTCGGCGACGAGCCTGCTGCCGGAGAACGTCGCCCGCCGGCTCTCTGCGCTGCCGATCGCCTTCGACGAGGACGGCACCGTGATCGTCGCGGTCACCGATCCGACCGACGTGATGGCCTCCGACGACCTCCGCCTCGCGCTCGGCCTCCAGATCCGCTTCGTCGTCGTCTCGGTCTCCGACCTCGCGCGCACGCTCGACCGGTGCTTCCGCGCCAACGTCGCCGTCGAGATGGAGTCGGACGTGCTGGCCGAGGAGGAAGAGGAGCCGGTCGAGGACATCACCGAGGGAGACGTCACCGACGCGCCCGCGATCAAGCTGACGAACCAGATCATCGCGAACGCGATCGCCGAGGGCGCCTCGGACATCCACTTCGAGCCGCAGCCGCAGGCGATGATCGTCCGCGCGCGCATCGACGGCGTCATGCGCGAGGTCGCAGAGGTGCCGACCGGGCTGATGCCGGCGGTCACGAGCCGCCTCAAGATCATGGGCGAGCTCGACATCGCCGACCGCCGCACCGCCCAGGACGGCCGCGTCTCGATCCGCTACGACGGCCATCCGATCGACCTCCGGATCGCGGTCCTGCCGACGACCTTCGGCGAGAAGGTCGTGCTCAGGATCCTCCACCGCGCCTCGGGACGGCTCTCGATCTCCGATCTCGGCATGCATCCGGACGCCGAGGCGGTCCTGATGCGGGCGCTGAAGCAGCCCTACGGCGCCGTCCTCACCGTCGGCCCGACCGGTTCGGGCAAGACGACGACGCTCTACGCGGCGCTCGAGTTCCTGAACGACCACGAGCGCTCGCTCGCGACGATCGAGGATCCGGTCGAGAACCAGATCCCGGGCATTACCCAGGTCGAGGTGAACGTCCGCGCCGGGCTCACCTTCGCGAGCGGCCTGCGAACGATGCTCCGCTCCGACCCCGACGTCGTCCTGATCGGCGAGGTGCGCGACGAGGAGACGGCGCGGATCGCGATCCAGGCTGCGATGACGGGCCACCTCGTGCTGACGACGCTGCACACCCACAACGCCGCCAGCTCGATCGCGAGGCTTCGCGACATGGGCGTCGACCAGTCGCTGATCGCGACCTCGATCAACTGCATCGTCGCGCAGCGGCTCGCCCGCAAGCTGTGCGTCCACTGCCGCGAGCCCTACATCCCCACCCAGGCGGAGAAGATCGCGGACGGGCTCAACGGCATCCTCCACGAGGACGAGGTCCTCTACCGGCCGCGCGGCTGCGCCGAGTGCGCGGACATGGGCTACGTCGGGCGTGTCGCGCTCTACGAGGTGATGCCGATCAGCGGCAAGATCCGGCACCTGATCGAGGCCTCGACCGAGGAGATCTTCGCCGCCGCCGTCGACGGCGGGATGATGACCCTGCGCGAGGACGGGATCCGCCTCTGCCGTGCCGGCGTCTCCTCGCTCGAGGAGATTCACCGCGTCACCGGCGACCGCCTGATGTAGCCGGCGGCTAGCCCGGCTCGTTCTCCGGCGCGTCGTCGAGCTGCATGATCCGCTCGGCGTAGTGCTCGCTCGACGGCGACAGCGAGCTCGCGAGCTTGTAGTGCCCGTTCGCCTCGGCGTCGCGGCCCTGCTTCTCGAGCGCGCGGCCCAGCGCGTAGTGGGCGTAGTCGTCGGTCGGCGAGAGCTCGAGCACCTTCCGGAACTCAGCCTCCGCCTCCTGCCAGCGCTGGATCCGGAAGTAGGCGATCCCGAGCGCCTCACGGATCGACGCCTTGGCCGGCTCGAGCTTCTTCGCCTTCTCGAGCGCGACCGTCGCCTGGGCCGCCATCCCGTCCTTGAGGAGCGCCTTGCCCTGCTGGAAGTGGTCGTACGCGTCGGTCACAGGCCTCTAAGGTAGGCGAAGTTCTGCTCGGCGAGGTCGAACGGCGTCGTCAAGCCGCGCGTCGGACCGACCTCGACTCCCAGGATCTGCTCTCCCGCATCGATCGCCTGCTGAAACGCGGTCGAGAGCTCGAACGGCGGCTCGCCGGGCAGTGCGTCGATCCGGCTCGCGACGGCCGGTCCGACGCCCCAGAGCGGCATCGCGAGCACGCCGTCGCCCAGCACCCGACGAACGAGATCGTCGGCCAGCTCGACCGTACCGGGGCGGGGCTGGACGGCAAGAGCCCCCGCCGCTCCGGAGACGGTGAACGCCCGGGCGAAGCGGCCGATGTCGCCGGGCGTGAAGACGGTGTCCGACCCGAGGACCAGATACGGCGCCGTCGCCCCAGCGGCGGTGACCGCGTGCGCGGAGCCGTCGGGCGAGCTCTGGCGCGCGTAGGCGACGTCGAGCCCGAAGCTGCCGCCGTCGCCGACGAGCCGCTCCACCTGCTCGGCCAGGTGGCCGGTCACGACCGTCGCCCGCGGAACCCCGGCGTCGGCGAGCTCACGCAGGAGCTGCGCGAGCACGGGTGTGCCGTCGATCGGCAGCACGGGCTTGGCGTAGCGCTCGGTCAGCGGCCGGAGCCTCGTGCCGAGGCCGGCCGCGATCACGACGGCGGCGATCACGTCCGCAGTGAGCGAAGTGCGAGCATGCCGCGCACGCGGGCGGTTCGTGAGAGCCCGTGCCGGAGCGCGCGCAGGAGCCCGCGGAGCTCACGGCGCGCGCTGGTCGCCGCGGCGGTGCTGGCCTCCGGCGGCCCGTACCGTGCGGCCGCGAGCGCGCGGGCGAACGCCCGGCCGTCGGCGCCGTACTCGGCCCGCACGAGCTCGTGCAGCTCCTCCGGCGTCGCGCTGACCCCGACCGCGACCCCCTGGTCGGCGAGAAAGTCGACGAGCTCGCGTCGAGCGGCGCCGGCCAGGCGCCGCGGGTCGCGCGTGAGGTAGCGGCTGCGCCGCCGGACGAGCTTGGCGAGGCCGAGCGCGACGACGGCTGCGACAGCGAGCAGGACGAGCAACCACAGCGTGCTGGGGCCTTCGTCGTCGGCTGCCCGCCGCGCGGCCTCGGCCCGCTCCGCCAGCAGCTCCTTCTGCTCGAGCAGGCGCAGCTGATCGACGCCGCCGCCGTCGACCCGGGTCGCGCCGCCGAGGAATCCGTCCGCGGCATCGCCGGCGTTGAACCCGGTCGAGGAAGCGCTGTAGTCGGCGGCGAGCGAGCCGCGGCCCGGGGTCGGGTCGAAGGCCAGCCAGCCGTAGCCGGGGAACCAGACCTCGACCCAGGCATGCGCGTTGTGATCGGTCACCGTCCAGGCGCCGTCCTCGTAGGTGCCGCTCGTGAACCCGGCGGCGACGCGCGCGGGGATCCCGAGCAGCCGCAGCATCAGCGCCATCGCGCCGGCGAAGTGCTGGCAGTAGCCGCGCTTGCCGTCGGCGACGAAGTGCGCGAGAGGCGGGAGCCCGTCGGGCGTCGGCGGCGTCTCGTCGTACGCGAAGCCGCCGGTGGAGCGGAGCCAGGTCTCGATCGCGACGACGGCGCCGTACGGCGTCCGGGCGTCCGCCCGCAGCCGCTGCGCCTGCTCCCACATCGCCTCGTACGGCCAGAGCGCGATATAGCGCTCATCCGCGAAGAGAGTGTCGACGAGCCGGTCGCGGCCGGGGACGCCGAACGCGTCGACCCGGGTGCGGCCGATGTCGAGGAACCGGTCGAGCGCGGGCGGATACTCGGCCTCGAGCACTGCCAGCTCCGCCGGACCGGGCCGCGGCGCGTAGCTGTAGACGGTGTAGCCCTGCCCCCGCCGGAGGCCTTTGGAGACGCGGACGAGGCCGTCCGAGAGCCGGAAGACACCGCCGAGGCTCGGCGCATCGAGCGCGACCGGCTGCGCTGCCGCGACGATGTGGGTGTCGCGGAGCGCGACGACCTCCACGTCCTGGCGGATCCAGGTGCGACGGTTGAGCGAGCGCGTCGGCAGCAGCGGGTCGTTCGGGAGCCTGCCGACCGCAAGCCCCGTCGAGAGCGGCGTCGGATTCTCGAGCCAGCGATCCGAGTCGAACTGGTCGAGCGTCGTCGCTCGCCAGTAGAGCCCGCGCTTGGGCCCCGTAATGCGGAGGACGGTCGTCTTCTTCTTCGCAAACTCGATCCCGCCGTAGGTGCCCTCCCAGACGTAGCTGACCGAGACGGGCGTGCCGGTGCCGCCGGGGCTCCACCGCTCCCAGGCGAGCACGCCCTCCTTGGCGACGGCGGCGGAGCTCGACGCTCCGGCAGCGAGCACGACGACGACCGCGCCGGCGACGAGTGCCGGACCTGGCCGCGTCGTGCGCAGGCCCGCCAGCACCCACAGCGCGGCTGCCAGGATGATCGCGCCGTACGCGATGCTGCTCGAGGCGTAGAGCGCCGCCGGCCAGCCGGCGCCGGCGATCACGGCGAGCAGCGCGGGCAGCGGCCGCCGGGCCGCGATCGACTGCGCGAGGACGAGGCAGAAGCCGAAGATCGCGAGCAGGACGACGCCGTGCATACGCTGATGCTCGAGGGCGCTGAAGGGCACCGAGACGTCGTAGAAGCCGCCGATGCCGTTCCCGAACCGGTCGAGCACGGGGCCGAAGAAGCCCGGCCGATCGTCGATCGCAGGCGTGTCCAGCGCGACCCAGGCCGCGAAGAGCGCCGCCGGTGCCACCAGCGCCAGCCGCAGCCAGAGCGTCGGCGCCAGCGCCGGCAGCAGCGCCAGCAGCACGATCCAGAGCCAGTCGGCGCCCGGCGCATGCGTCTCCTCGAGCCGGAGCCAGCCGACCGCGATCAGGGCGGCCGGGAATGCGTAGACGGCGATCGTCCTACCCATGAGCGCTCCGGACTGCCGGGGCCGCGCCGAGCACGGCCGCGAGCGAGTCGCCGCGGCGGAGAACGGCGACGGCGACGCCTGCAGCCTGGAGCCGAAGCAGCTCCGGCTCGACCTTGGTCGGCCGCGCCGCGAAGCTCGCTGTGTCGATCCAGACGATGCTCACCCCCTGGCCGGCGAGGGCGCGCTGCACGAGCTTGGTCGCAAGCGCGCCGGAGAGGCGTGCGGTGACCACGACCGTCTCGACCGCCCGCGACGCCGGGCCGCCCTCGCGTGAGAGCAGCTCGACCACCGGCCTGGTGCCGTTCGCCTCCGCCTCGGCGAGGACCGCCAGCGCCGCCAGCCAGTCGCCGTCGAGTGACGTCACCCGGACGGTCGGCCGCGTCATCGAGTTGACGGTCAGCACCGCCCGCCGCGCGTGCGAGGCGTGCGCGCGCAGGATCGAGCCGGCCGCACGTACCTGGACGTCGAAGCTGTCCTCGACGACCGCACTCTCGTCCGCATCGAGAATGACCGCGATCTCGTCCCGCGGAGCGTCCTCGAGCTCCTTCACCATCAGCTGGCCCCGGCGGGCGGTCGACTTCCAGTGCACCTTGCGCAGCGATTCCCCCTGCTCGTACTCGCGCACCGAGTGGAGATCGAACCCGGAGGGACGCCGTAGCAGCAGCCGCCTCCCGTCCTGCGCGTGCGCGCCGCTCTCGGAGAAGAGCCGGTCGACGTGGACGAGCCGCGGGTACACGAGCAGCGATCCGCGCGCGTCGAGGTCGACGTCCATCCGCGCGAGCCCGAACGGGTCGTCGACGGTGGCGCGCGCCGCCTCGACGACGTAGCGGCCGCGCGGTACCCGTTCGAGCACGTAGGTGCCGCGGTAGCCGGCTCCGGCGCGGGACATCGTCGTCACCTGGTCGCCGAAGCGGGCGATTCGCTCCGTGATCACGAGCCCGGCTGCCGGCAGCCGCGACTCGGGCCGGACGTCGAGGCTGACCCAGACGTCGCCGCCCTCCAGCAGCGCGCCCTTGCCGGCTCGGCGGCGCAGCTGCATCGGCCCGGCGGCAAGCCAGACCCAGGCCAGGGCGCCGATGGGCGCGAGCACGAGCCCCGTCGCCACCGGATAGAGCACCTTGACGCCGAAGAGCCAGGCGACGACATACGTCGCCGCACCCAGCAGCAGCGTCAGCCAGCCGCGCCGGGTCATCGCCTAGACGGGTACGGGGGTCTGCTCGACGGCCTCGCCGACGATCTCCTCGGCCGTCAGCCCGGCGGAGCGCGCCTCCGGCGCGAGGATCAGCCGATGCGCGAGCACGGGCCGCGCGATCGCCTTGACGTCGTCCGGCAGCACGTAGTCGCGGCCCTCGGCGAGCGCGCGCGCCTTCGCGACGCGGAGCAGCGCGATCCCGGAGCGCGGGCTGGCGCCGAGCGCGAGCCGGGAGCTGCCGCGGGTGTGCCGGAGCAGAGCGACCACGTAGCGGTTGAGGCTCTCTTCGACGAAGAGCGAGCGCGCCTCGTCGATCGCGGCCGTGACCTCCGCGAGCGTCGCGACCGGCACGAGCGTGTCGAGCGGCGGCTCGGTCGTCTGCTCGTTCAGCATCCGGGCCTCCTCGGCGAGCGGTGGATAGCCGAGCGAGAGCCGCATCGAGAAGCGGTCGAGCTGCGCCTCCGGCAGCGGATAGGTGCCCTCGTACTCGATCGGGTTCTGGGTCGCGATCACCATGAACGGCCGGTCGAGTCCGTACGACTCGCCGTCGATCGTCACCTGGCTCTCCTGCATCGCCTCGAGCAGGGCCGCCTGCGTCTTCGGCGAGGCGCGGTTGATCTCGTCGACGAGCAGCACGTTTGCGAAGACCGGTCCGGACCGGAACTCGAACTCGTTCGTGCGCTGGTTGAAGACGTTGACGCCGGTGACGTCGGACGGGAGCAGGTCGGGGGTGAACTGGATCCGCGAGAAGTCGAGAGCGAGCGAGCGCGCCAGCGACTTGGCGAGCATGGTCTTGCCGACGCCGGGAAAGTCCTCCACGATCACGTGCCCCTCGGCGACGAGCGCGAGCACGACCAGCCGCAGCGTGTCCTCCGGCGCGTGGACGACCCGGGCGAGGTTCTCGACGAGCCGCTCGACGGTCTCGGCCGACGATGCGACTGCTGCCGCGTCCCGCCTAGCCTCCACGCCGCTCCTCGAGCAGGCGCTCGACCTCGTCGACGATCCCGGCGGCGATCTCTGCCTTCGAGGCCCGCGCCAGCCCGCGCTCGCCGGCGTGCGTCACGAGCGTCACCTCGTTGTCGGTCGCGTCGAAGCCGATGCCGGGAGCGGACACGTCGTTGTAGACGACGAGATCGAGCTTCTTGTCTGTGAGCATCCGTCGCTTCCGCTCCAGCCCTGCCTCCCCGAGCTCGGCACCGAAGCCCACGAGCACCTGGCCGTTGCGCTCCTGCTCGCCGAGCAGGGCGAGCACGTCGGTGGTCGGCTCGAGCTCCAGCATCCACGTCTCGCCGCTCTTCGCCCGCTTCCCCTCGAGCTGCTCGGCAGGGCGGTAGTCGGCGACCGCGGCGGCCATCACGACGACGTCGGCGTCGCCGGAGCGGCTCCGCGCCTCGCGCTCGAGGTCGGCGGCCGTCGGGGCCTCGACCACCTCCACCCCGTCGGGCGGGGCGACGGCGAGGTTCGACGCGAGCAGCGTCACCGCCGCGCCGCGCCGCTGCGCCTCGGCGGCGAGAGCGACACCCATCCGGCCGGAGGAGCGGTTGCCGAGGAAGCGGACGGCATCGAGCGGCTCGCGCGTGCCGCCGGCGCTGACGAGCACGCGGGCGCCGGCGAGCGGACTTCGTCTGGCCGGCACGTGTTCTCCGAGCAGCGCCCCGATCCGGCGCGCGATCTCCTCCGGCTCGGTCATCCGACCGACGCCGACCTCGCCCTCGGCGAGCTCGCCCGCCTCGGGCCCGATCAGCTCGACGCCGCGCGCGCGCAGCGTCGCCGCGTTCGCCTGCGTCGCCGGGTGCTCCCACATCCGCGTGTTCATCGCCGGCGCGACGAGAATCGGCCCCCGGTGCGCGAGCGCCGCCTCTGTGAGGACGTCGTCGGCGAGGCCGTGCGCGAGCTTGGCCATCGTGTTCGCCGTCAGCGGTGCGATCACGAGCAGGTCCGCGCGCTCGAGGTGCGGGTAGGGATCGTCGCTCTGTGACTTCCGCGCGAGCGCGAAGAAGGTCTCGGCGCGCACGAACCGCTCCGCGCCCCGCGTCGGCAGCGGCAGCACGTCGTGGCCCGCCCTGACGAGGAGCCGCAGGAGCTCGCAGGCCTTGTAGGCCGCGATGCCGCCGGTGATCCCGAGCAGGATGCGCGCCATCGCCCCATTGTGCCCGCACAGGCGCGACCGCGGTGGCGGTTTACCCGATTCGCGAGTGAGAAAGGGGTCTAGCGCTTGCCGTAGTCGTACTTGATCTTGCCCTGGGCGATCTCCTCCAGGGCCATGGTCAAGTAGTTCTTCGAGCGCGACTCGACGAGCGGTGGCGGGGCTTCCTCGAAGCCCATGCCCTCACCGAGCTGGTGGTGGTAGTTGTTGATCTGCCGGGCGCGCTTGGCGGCGACGATGACCAGCGCATAGCGCGAGTCGACCCCACCGGCTTCCGTGTTCAGCAGTTCGTCGATGCGAGGATGGATCATGAGCCGGCCATGGTACCCGCAGCGGCGAGCTCCTGTTGGACCAGGGCCGAGAGCGCGTCGGTGGCGCGATCGACGTCGTCGTTGCGGACCATGTAGCGGAAGCGGTAGGCCTGCTCGAGCTGATGCCGGGCGAGCGCGATCCGGTCGCCGATCTCGCCCGAGCTCTCGGTGTCGCGGGCGCGGAGACGCCGCTCCAGCTCCGGGACGTCCGCGGCGATGAAGAGGGTGACGCTGCGGTCGACCTGTTCCTGCACCGCCATGGCGCCGTCGATCTCCAGCTCGAGCACGCAGACCCTGCCCTCGGCGGCGATCCGGTCCATCTCCGAGGCCAGCGTGCCGTAGCGGCCGCCGACGAACTCGACGTGCTCGAGGAACGCGCCCGCCTCGATCCGGGCGACGAACTCCTCCTCGCTGAGGAACCAGTACTCGCGGCCGTTGGTCTCGTTCGGCCGCTGCGGCCGGGTCGTGGCGGACACGGCCACCTCGAGCTCCGGGTGCCGTTCGACGAGCCGCTTGATCAGCGTCCCCTTCCCGGCCCCGCTCGGGCCGGTGATCACGAAGACGGGCAGCGGCCTATCTGTTGAAGAGGCCAATGAGCTCCGCGCGCTGCCGCTCGGAGAGACCGCCCACTGTCTTCGACTGGCTGATCCGGCACTGGTTCAGGAGCCGCGCCGCCTTCACGCGCCCGAACTTCGGCACGGCCATCAGCATGTCGAACACCTTCGCGGTCGAGACGTACTCGGGCGGGTCGAGCAGGATCCCCTCGATCTGGACCCGTCCGTCCTTCAGATCCTTCTTCAGCTGAGCGCGCCGGACTCGGATGTCGTTGGCCCGCTTGAGCGCTTCCATCCTCTGATCCAGCGACCGCAGGGGGGCCTGGGCTTGCGTCTTCGACGGCACCATGAGCGCGGGATACTACCAGCCTTGCGGAGTCGGTCAAGCAGTCACTTTTGGCCTGTTTCCAGGCACTTTTTGCATCGCGTTGTCTGATCTGGATACGCTCGTTTGCAGGGACGAATGCGCTTGGCCGCGTGCGTCCAGGGGATGTCCGAGGTCCCGCGCGGCGGCCTCGGCGGTGAGCTCGGCGCGGATTCGGGCGGGCGCGCCGGGGTCGGAGAAGAGGATCGTGCCCAGCGCGACGGCGCTCGCACCCGCCGCGATCAGCTCGAGCGCATCGAGCCCGGAGCGGACGCCGCCCATGCCGACGATCGGGAGCTCGACGGCCGCCGCGCAGGCGTAGACGGCGGCCAGCGCGACCGGCTTCAGCGCCGGCCCGGAGTAGCCGCCGGTACCGCGAGCGAGCGTCGGCCGCAACGTTTCCGGGTCGAGCGCGAGCCCGCGCAGGGTGTTGACCAGCGAAAGTCCGTCCGCCCCGGCGGCCTCGACGGCGCGCGCCGCTTCGGCGATGTCCCACGCGGCAGGCGAGAGCTTCGCGTAGAGCGGCAGCCGCGTGGCGGCGCGGCAGGCGGCGACGATCGCGGCGGCGCTCTCGGGCGCCTCGTCGACGTTCGGGCAGGAGAGGTTGAGCTCGATCGCGGCGACGTCCTCGAGCGCCGCGCAGGTCTCGGCGTACTCAGCCGCCGAAAAGCCGCCGACCGAGATCCAGAGCGGCCGCCCGAGCTCGCGCAGCCGGGGCAGCGTCTCGGCGAGAAAGCGCTCACGGCCGGGGTTCGCGAGCCCGATCGAGTTCAGCATGCCTGCGTCCGTCTCGGCGATCCGAACGGCTGGATTGCCGTCGCGCGGCTCGGGTGTGATCGTCTTCGTCACGAACGCGTCCAGCGACCGCGCCACGTCCGGGGCGGTGAGCGCGTCGAGACAGCCACTGGCATTAAGCAGCACTGAGCACCGGTCCCTCCACGCAGAGCCGCTTCAGCTCGCCGTCGAGCTCGACCGCGCAGCCGTAGCAGGCGCCGTAGCCGCATGCCATCGGCGCTTCCCACGCGAGCTGGGCGTCCGGCACGAGCCGACGCAGGGCCGTGAGCATCGGCTCCGGCCCGCAGGCGAGCACGTCGTGGGCCTCCTCCGGCAGCAACGCCGTGACGTAGGTCGGCTCGATACAGACCTCGGCTCCCGGCAACAGCGCCGCCGCCTCGGCGTGCAGGTCGCTGCGGAAGCCGAGGAGCGCCGGCGGCGCGCCAAGCCGCTGCGAGAGGTAGGGCAGCGGCGCGATCCCGATCCCGCCGCCGACGAGGAGCGGGCGGCCGACGTCGAGATCGAAGCCGTTGCCGAGCGGACCGAGCACATGGAGGCGGTCGCCGGGCTCGAGCGCGCAGAGTGCACGCGTGCCCGGCCCGATCGGATCGATCAGGAACGCCAGCTCGCCGGGGTCGGCGAGGCAGACGCTCATCGGCCGCGGCAGCACCCGCCCAGGCGCCTCGAGCATGAAGAACTGGCCCGGGATGCCCGGGTCGAGCCCGCCCCGTTCGACCCGGAGGAGCGTGTACGCGCCCACCGGCTCGACCGCGACGACCTTACGCCGCTCGCGTCTCATGCTCGATCCGCTCTTGCAGTGAGTGCGCAATCTCCTCGCGCGCATTCGCGATCGCGTCGACCGCGAGCCGGGCACCGGACAGGGTGGTGATGCAGGGGACGCGCGCCGAGAGCGCGGCCTGCCTGATCAGCGCGCCGTCGCGCCTCGCCCCTGAGCCCTGCGGCGTGTTGACGACGAGGTCGCAGCGGCCGGCCCGGATCGCGTCGACGACGGCGTCGCCCTTCTCGAGCGTCGCGACGTCGAGCCCGATCGCGGCGAGGACCGCCGCCGTGCCGGCCGTTGCGAGCAGGTCGAAGCCAAGCTCGGCAAGCGCCTGCGCGACCGGCGCGATCGACGTCTTGTCCAGCTCCCGAACCGAGAGGAACGCCGTCCCGCCCGCCGGCAGCGGCCGCCCCGCCGCGCGCTCGGCCTTCGCGAAGGCGGTGGGCAGGTCGGCGGCGCTCGCCATCACCTCGCCGGTCGAGCGCATCTCCGGGCCGAGCACCGGGTCCGAGCCGGGGAAGCGGGCGAACGGCAGCACCGCCGCCTTCACGCTCACCAGCTCGGGACGCCGCTCCTCGGGCAGCTCGAGCTCGTGCAGGCGCTCGCCGGCGGCGAGCCGGACCGCCGCGTCGACGAGGTTGACGCCCGTCGCCTTGCTCGCGAAGGGCACCGTCCGCGAGGCGCGGGGATTGACCTCGATCACGCTGACCTCGTCGCCGACCAGCGCGAGCTGGACGTTGAGCAGGCCGACGACTCCGAGGGCGGGGCCGAGCCTGCGGACGACGCGGCAGACCTCCGCGTACGCGTCCTCGTCGAGCGAGGGCGCGGGTAGGACGCAGGAGGAGTCGCCCGAGTGGATCCCCGCCTCCTCGACGTGCTCCATCACGGCGCCGACGTGGACGGAGACGCCGTCGCAGAGCGCGTCGACGTCGATCTCGAGGGCGCCCTCGAGAAAGCGGTCGACGAGGACGGAGCCGCTGACGCCGCGCATCGCCGCGCGCACCTGGTCCTCGTCGTAGCAGACACGCATTGCACGCCCACCGAGCACGTAGGACGGCCGGACGAGCACCGGGTAGCCGATCCGGTCCGCGATCTCGACCGCTGCGTCCGGTGCGTCCGCGATCCCCCATTCGGGACAGCGAACGCCGAGCTCGGCGAGCAGCCTGCCGAAGCGCTCGCGGTCCTCGGCCAGATCGACGGCTTCGTACGGGGTTCCCAGCACCTTGAAGCCCGCGGCTTCGATCGCGCGCGCCAGCTTCAGCGGCGTCTGGCCGCCGAACTGGATCACGACGCCGTCGGGCTGCTCGCGCTCGCAGACTGCGAGCACGTGCTCGACGTCGAGCGGCTCGAAGTAGAGCCGGTCGGACGTGTCGTAGTCCGTCGAGACCGTCTCGGGGTTGCAGTTGACCATGATCGCCTCGTAGCCGAGCGCGCGGAAGCTCTGCGCGGCGTGGACGCAGCAGTAGTCGAACTCGATCCCCTGACCGATCCGGTTCGGGCCGGAGCCGAGGATGACGACGCGCGGCCTGCCGGTCGCGGGCACGGGCTCGTCGGCCTCGTTCCTGGTCGAGTAGAAGTAGTTCGAGTCGGCGGCCACCTCGCCGGCGCACGAGTCGACGCGGCGGTACACGCGCTCGCCCTGGGGCGGGCCGTCGAGGCGTAGCTGCTCGAGCTCGCGGCGAAACCACGGGTGCAGGTCGTCGGGGAGGTCGTCCAGCGCCGCCCACGGTGTCACCGCGCCGGCGTCCAGCTCGCGGCTCGACCAGGCCTTCCAGAACGCCTCCTGGAAGGTGCGGCCGATCCCCATCGCCTCGCCGACCGATTTCATCTGCGTGCCGAGCGTCGTGTCGGCGCCCGGGAACTTCTCGAAGGCGAAGCGGGGGAACTTGACGACGACGTAGTCGAGGGTCGGCTCGAAGCTCGCAGGGGTCGTCTTCGTCAGGTCGTTCGGGATCTCGTCGAGCGTGTAGCCGACGGCGAGCTTGGCGGCGACCTTCGCAATCGGGTAGCCGGTCGCCTTCGACGCGAGCGCGGACGAGCGCGAGACGCGCGGATTCATCTCGATCACGCGGATCTCGCCGGTCTCGCGGTCGCGCGCGAACTGGATGTTCGAGCCGCCGGTCTCGACGCCGACCGCGCGGATCACTGCGATCGCGGCGTCGCGGAGCTCCTGATAGGCCTCGTCGGACAGGGTCAGCTGCGGCGCGACGGTGACCGAGTCGCCGGTGTGGACGCCCATCGGGTCGAGATTCTCGATCGAGCAGACGATGACGACGTTGTCGTGCCGGTCGCGGATCACCTCGAGCTCGAACTCGTCCCAGCCCTTGACCGATTCCTCCACGAGCACCTGGCCGATCGGGCTCTCGCGCAGGCCGCGCTCCACCTGGGCGCGGAGCTCGGCGGAGGTGGAGACAAAGCCGCCGCCGTGGCCGCCGAGCGTGAATGCGGGACGGACCACCGCCGGGACAGCGACGCCGGCGAGGTCGTCGAGGCTGATGACGATCCGCGAGCTCGGGACGGTGAGCCCGCAGCTCTGCACCGCTGCTCGAAAGAGCTCGCGGTCCTCGGCGCGGCGGATCACGTCGACCGGCGCGCCCAGCAGCTCGACGCCGAGATCCTTGAGGATGCCCGCATCGGCGAGCTCGATCGCGAGGTTGAGCGCGGTCTGGCCGCCGAGGGTCGGCAGCAGCGCGTCGGGCCGCTCACGGCCGAGCACGTCGGCGACCCCTTCGAGGTCGAGCGGCTCGAGGTAGGTGGCGTCGGCGAAGCCGGGGTCGGTCATGATCGTCGCCGGGTTCGAGTTGACGACGATCGTGCGGAAGCCGTCCTCGCGCAACACCTTCAACGCCTGGCAGCCCGCGTAGTCGAACTCGCACGCCTGCCCGATCACGATCGGCCCGGAGCCGATCAGGCAGATCGACCTCAGGTCCTGCCTACGCGGCATCGCGCACCTCCTCGAGCCAGCGCTCGAGAATCGGCCACGCGTCGTGCGGCCCGGGGCCTGCCTCCGGGTGGAACTGCACCGAGCGCGCGTGCAGCTCGGGGAAGTCGAAGCCCTCGACCGTGCCGTCGTAAAGCGAGACGTGCGTCGCCTCGGCGTCGTCGGACGGCGCGACCGCGAAGCCGTGGTTCTGGCTCGTGACGAGCACGCGTCCGCTCCCCCGCTCCAGCACCGGGTGATTCGCGCCGCGGTGGCCGAACGGGAGTTTGTACGTCCGATGCCCCGTGGCGAGGCCGAGCAGCTGGTGGCCGAGGCAGATCCCGAGCACGGGCACGTGGCCGATCAGCTCCCGGACGACGGCGACCTCGTCCGCGAGCGGCTCCGGGTCGCCCGGGCCATTCGAGAGCAGGACGGCGTCGTGCGAGAGCAGGGTCTTCGCGTCGGCGTCGTGCGGGAAGACGGTCACGTGGGCGCCGGCGCCGGCGAGTCGGCGGAGGATCGAGCGCTTGCAGCCGTAGTCGAGTACGGCGACCCGCAGCGAGCCGGCGTCGGAGTAGACATAGGGCTCGCGCGTCGAGACCTGGCCGACGAGCGCCGCGCCCTCCATCGACGGCCTCGCGCGGACGGCTTCGAGCGCATCCCCCTCGTCGACCCCACCGGCGGCTGCAACTGCGCGCATCGCGCCGCCCTCGCGCAGACGCAGGACGAGCGAGCGCGTGTCGATCTCCGTCAGCGCGACGATCCCGTTCTCCTCCAGCCATGCCGTCCACTCCGGCCCGCGCGCCTCGCGCATCAGCACCGCCTTCGCGTGGGCGCCCGTCGACTCGGCGCGGCCTGGCGCGACGCCGTAGTTGCCGACCATCGGCGCCGTGAAGCAGACGAGCTGCTCGGCGAAGCTCGGATCGGTGACGGTCTCCTGGTAGCCGGTCATCGCAGTCGTGAAGACGGCCTCTCCGAAGGCGACACCGTCCGCGCCCACCGACGTGCCGCGGAAGACCGTCCCATCCTCGAGCGCGACGAAGGCGCTCACGAGAGCCGCTCCGCTGCCTCGCGCTTCGAGACCCAGCGGCCGGTCTCACGCCAGACCTGGGCGCGTGCGGCCGCCAGTTCGCGGGCCGGCTCGTCCCAGCCGTCGAACGCAGCAGCCTCGTCGAGCGCCGCCTCGATCGCCTCCGGCGGCTCGGGCGCGAAGTGCTCGCTCCAGGGCGGCCCTGCGAGCGGCACCGCATGCTGCTCCGCGATCGCGCGGTCGAGCACGAACCAGAACGATGGCTCGGCGTCCGCGTCGACCCCGACATGCCCGCCGGTGTTCAGGTTGAGCTCCCAGCGGTCGCTGCCCTGCGGGTAGACGACCAGCTCCAGTTTGCGCGCCGGGACGGGAAGCTGCTCGACCGCCGCTGCGAGCGCGTGGCGCTCGTCGAGGGATAGTGAACGGCTCGTGACGGCGACCACGTCGACGTCGCTGCGGCCGTGCTCGTAGTCACCGAGCGCCGCCGAGCCCAGGAGGTAGACGGCCCCGGTCGGCGCCGCTCGGCGGAGCACCTCGACGAGACGATCGAGGTAGGGCGCGAGCTCGCCCGGGATCCGGGTCGCGGTCATCACGCTGCGTGCACCAGCCGTCCGTCGGCGACCGTCTTGAGCACGGCGCCGCGGAGCGTCCGGCCGAGCAGCCACGAGTTCGCGGAGCGGGAACGGAAGCCGCTCTCCGTCACCGTCCACTCACGTTCGAGGTCGAGCAGGACGAGGTTCGCGCGGGCGCCGACCTCGAGCTTCGGCTCGGGCAGGCCGAGCGCGCGCGCCGGGCCGCCGGACATGCGCTCCAGGAGCGTCTCGAGCGGGACGAGCCCGGTCTGGACGAGGTGGGTGTAGAGCGCCGCGAACGACGTCTCGAGGCCGATGACGCCGAACGGTGCCGCCTCGAACGGCGTCTCCTTCTCCTCCCGCGAGTGCGGCGCGTGGTCGGTGGCGACACAGGCGATCGTGCCGTCCCGGAGCGCCTCGATCAGGGCCTGCCGGTCGTCCTCGGCGCGCAGCGGCGGGTTCATCTTTACGTTCGGGTCGAGCGAGCGGACCGCCTCGTCGGTGAGGACGAGGTGATGCGGTGTCACCTCCGCAGTCGCCTCGATCCCGCGCTCGTGCGCGTGGCGGAGCGCGGCGACGGACTCCTTTGCGGACAGGTGCATCAGGTGGAGCGGCCGCGCCTCGTACGCAGCCAGGGAGAGGTCGCGTTCCACCATCGCGCTCTCGGCCAGCGAGGGGTACGGCGCGAAGCCGAGCTCGGCGGCGACGGCCCCCTCGTGCACCTGGCCGTCGCGGGACAGCGTCGGCTCCTCGCAGTGGAGGGCGAGCGTGCGCCCGGTCACGGCGCCGTACTGGAGCGCTCGGCGCATCAGCCCGGCGGAGGTGACGGGACGGCCGTCGTCGGTGAAGGCGGCGGCGCCGGCGTCGGCGAGCTCTCCCATCTCGGTCAGCTCCTCCCCGTCGAGCCGCTTCGAGATCGCGGCCATGAAGCCCGTCGGGATGACTGCGTCGCGTCTCGCCGTCTCGACGAGGGAGCCGAGGACGGTCGCCGAGTCGACGACCGGGTCCGTGTTCGGCATCGCCAGGATCGCGCAGTAGCCTCCGGCGGCCGCGGCCGCAGTGCCCGAAGCGATCGTCTCCTCGTCCTCGCGTCCTGGCGAGCGCAGGTGGACGTGCGGGTCGACGAACGCGGGTGCGAGCACGTGCGCGGTCGCCGCGGCGGGCGCGAGCGCCGCGATGACGCCGTCGGTCACGGTGACTGCGACGCATTCGCCGCCCGCGAGCCGGCCCTCGAGGACGAGGCTGTCGGAGCGGCCGTTGCGGCAGAAGAGCGTGCTCATGCGACGGCCGCCCGCTCGCGCACGGGGCTGTCCGAGGCGAGCAGGTCGTGGAGCACGGCCATCCGCACCGCAAGCCCGGCGCGGACCTGCTCGAGGATCAGCGAGTCGGTTGAGTCGGCGACGCGGCCGTCGATCTCGACACCGCGGTTGATCGGGCCCGGGTGCATCACCTTCTGCCCGGGGCGGACGCGCTCGGGCGTCACGCCCCACCGTGCCGCGTACTCGCGCAGGCTCGGCACGAACGCGGACTCCATCCGCTCGCGCTGCATCCGGAGGACGTAGACGACGTCCGCGGCCGCGATCGCGCCGATCTCGGAGGCGGTCTCGCACCCCATCGCCTCGATCCCGCGCGGCAGCAGCGTCGGCGGGCCGACGAGGGTCGTGTTGGCGCCGACGAGCGCGAGCGCCTGGATCAGCGACCGGGCAACGCGGCTGTGCAGGACGTCGCCGACGATCGCAACGTGCCGCCCGTCGAGCACGCCGAGCGCCTGCCGCATCGTGAAGAGGTCGAGCAGCGCCTGCGTCGGATGCTGGTGCTTGCCGTCGCCGGCGTTGACCACCGCGGCGTTCGAGTGCCGCGCGACGAGCAGGGGCGCGCCGATCTGCGGGTGCCGGACGACGATCGCCTGCGGGTCGTACTGCGCGAGCGTTAGGACCGTGTCCTTGAGCGACTCGCCCTTGTCGACCGAGGAGCCCGCCGCCTTCAGCGACATCACGTCCGCCGAGAGCCGCTTCGCGGCCAGCTCGAAGCTGGACGAGGTGCGCGTCGAGGACTCGAAGAAGAGGCTGAGCACCAGCTTTCCCCGCAGGGCCGGCAGCTTCTCGTCCACATCCTGGAGCGCCTCGGCCGTCTCGAGGATCCGCTCGACGTCGTCGCGGGTGAGGTCGGCGATCGAGAGGAGATGCCTCATGACTTCTCCTCTGGCGCGCCGACGAGGAGGATCCGGTCGGCCCCGTCGGTCTCGGCGAGCTCGACCTGAATTCGCTCGCTCCGCGCGGTGGGCAGGTTCTTGCCGATGTAGTCGGGGCGGATCGGCAGCTCGCGATGGCCGCGGTCGACGAGGACGGCGAGCTGGACCCGGGCGGGCCGACCCCGCTCGAACAGCGTCTCGATCGCCGCCCGGATCGTGCGGCCGGTGTAGAGGACGTCGTCGACGAGGATCACCGTCATCCCGCGCAACTCGAAGTCGAGCGTGGTCGCGTGGACGACGGGCTGCTCACGGCCCGCGACCGCGTCGTCTCGGTGGAAGGTGATGTCGACCGCGCCGAGCTCGACCTCCTCCCCGCTCCGCTCCTCGATCAGGGCGGCGAGCCGCTCGGCGATCGGGACGCCGCGGGTGTGGATACCGACCAGCGCGAGGCTGCCGAGGTCGTCGTTGCGCTCGATGATCTCGTGGGCGATGCGCGAGAGCGTGCGCTCGAGGCCCTCCGCATCCAGAAGAACCTTGCCCAGCAGTGTCTTGACCGCATGGCGGTCGGGAAGGTGCGTGCTCATTCCCTGTTCACTCCATCCTTTCCGGCCTCTCTGGACCGGGTTAAAGGGTCGAGCACGATCCTAGCGCGCCCGGCGGACGAGCCGCTAGTCCTCCGGTGTCGCCTCCTCGTCAGCAGGCGCGAGCTCGATCACGTCCTGTGCCGACTCGACCGCGTGCTCGGGGACGAGGATCTTCAGCGAGTCCGAGTCGTCGTCCGGTGCGACCTCGGACGCGATGCCCGCGTCCTCCAGCAGCGCCTGGATCTCCTCCGCCTCGGCGGCGTCGTCCGCAAGGGCGACCTGCACCATCTCGCTCATGGTGTGAGTCTCGCACCATGAGCTTTAGGGGGCGTGGGGGAACTTCCAAGTTCCTCCACCTGAGCGAAGAAGGGGGCTCGTGGGGGAAACCTGGTTTCCCCCACGGGAGCGAGCCGAAGGCGAGCGACGCTCATGGGCCGGAGGGTACTTCAGCCCGCGGCACTCGTGCGCCGTGCTTGACCAGCTCGGGGTTGCCCCGTTCGGGGAACGGCACCTCGATCACGTCGAAGTCGCGCGGCACGACCGTGTCCGCGAACACCGTCCGCGCCTCACGCTCGATGTCGCCGCCGCTGTACCGGCTCGAGCTGTGCGTCAGCGCGAGCAGGCGGACGTTCGCGTCCTTCGCCACCCGCGCCGCCTCGAGGGCGGTCGAGTGCTCCGTTTCGGCCGCGCGCTCGGCCTCATCCACGCAGAACGTCGCCTCGTGCACGAGCAGGTCGGCCCCGAAGGCGGCTTCGACGACGAGGTCGGACGGGGCCGTGTCGCCCGTGAGAGCGAGCTTCCGGCCCGGCCGCGACTCGCCCAGCACCTGCTCCGGGGCGACGGTGCGCCCGTCCGCGAGCGTCACCGCCTCGCCGTTCTGGAGGGCGCCGCGCTCCCGCCCGAACGGGATCCCGAGCACGTCGGCCGCCTCGACGTCGAAGCGGCCGGGGCGCACCTCCTCGACGAGGGCATAGCCGATCGCGTCGCGCCCGTGCCGCGCGGGGAACGTGCGCAGCGAGTAGCCGTCGCGCGGCAGCACGGCGTTCGCGGCGAGCTCGACGACGGCGACCTCGAAGGTGAGCCGGCCGAAGATCCGGCGCAGCGACTGGTAGAGCTCATCCAGGCCGCGCGGCCCATAGAGCGTCAGCGGCAGCTCGCGCCCGCGCAGGGCGAACGTCTTCAGCATCCCGGGCAGGCCGAGGAAGTGGTCGGCGTGGAAGTGGGTCAGGAAGATCTCCTGCAGGTCGACGAGGCCGAGATCGGAGCGGAGCAGCTGCCGCTGCGTCCCCTCGCCGCAGTCGATCAGGAGCCGCTCGCCGCCCCGGCGCACGAGCGTCGCCGAAGGGCCGCGACGCGCGGTCGGCATCGAACCGGCGGTGCCGAGGAAGACGACGTCGAGGTCCACGCCGCCAGTCTAGGAGGGCCAAGCCCTCCTAGAGCGCCGGTGCTACGGGAGGACGAGCACTTGGCCGGGAACGATCGTCGCCCCGCGCAGGCCGTTCCGCTCCTTGATCTCCCAGACTCCCTCTCGCGGGTCGTTGTACCCGCTCGATGCGATCGACCAGAGCGTGTCGTACGGCTGGACGACGTACAGCCGCTCCGCCTCGGAGGCGTCGGAGGTGTGGGCGAACGCGGCCCAGAGAACGATGCCGACCACCGTGAGCATGAGAATTCGTCCGAACATGTGTTCGCATTCTGCACGAACACGTGTTCGGTGTCAAGTCGAGTCGCGTCGGGCCGCGCGGCGCGCGAGCAGGATCGCGACGAGCGCGACGACCGCCAGAGCGAGCGCGACCACCGAGAGCGCGATCGAGATCCCGTCGTGGTCGACGAATGCGGCCACGAGCAGGAGCGGCACGACGACGAGCGCGACCTTGCGGTGGTCGGTGAGCATGCCTCGACTCTAGGGCATCCGGGCGACGCCCCAATCGACGGCCGCGAGCACAGCGTCGAGGATCCGGTCGGCGCCGAAGCGCACAGGGTCGTCCGCGATCAGTCCGGTCTCCGCCTCGGCGCGGGCGATGGTAGCTCGCGCGGCGTCGTCGGAGAGCTCGCGCGTGATCAGAGCGATCGCCGCGACCCGCGCCTTGCGGGCCGGAAGCGAGATCCACTCGTGCAGCTCGACGAGCTCCGGCAGCGGCAGCAGCGGGTGGCCCGGGTAGCCCTCCACCTCGGTCGCCCCGGCGTGGTGGCAGAGGACGAGCGCGTGCGGCGCCGAGCCGTGGATCAGCCCGAGCGTCACGCCCGAGTAGGCCGGATGCGTGAGCGCTCCCTGGCCCTCGACGAAGAGCAGCTCTCCCCCGCGCTCGTGTCCCTCGACGACGAGCCGCTCGGCGGCGCCGGCGATGAAGTCCGAGACGACGGCGTCGACGGCGATCCCCCACCCGGCGATGGCGATCCCGGTCTGACCGGTGGGGACGAACCGCGAGGCGATCCCGCGGGCGGCCGCGGCCCGGTCGAGCTCGAGCGAGACGGTCATCTTCCCGATCGCGCAGTCGGAGCCGACCGTGAGCACATTCCGCGTCCGCTGCTCGAGGTTGGCGCCGGTCGGGACGTTCAGGTCGTCGGGTGGCCGCCGCAGGTCGCGGAGCTCGACGCCGTGCTGGGCGGCGAGCCCGCTCAGCTCCTCGTCGTCGGCGAGGAACTGGTGCAGGCCGTTCTCGACGTTCAGGCCGCTCGCGACGGCGGTGCTCAGCAGCTCGCGCCACTCGGGCGGGAAGCGCCCGCCCTGGGTGGCGACGCCGACGAGTGCCGTCTCCGGCTCATAGGCGAGCGCGTCCCCGATCGTGCCGACGATCGGGACGCCATCCTGCGTCTTCCCCGTCCGAGTCGAGTCGACGATCGCGACGACGGTCCGCTGCCCGTAGGCGAGCACGCCCCGCGCGGTCTTGCCGTAGTGCGGGTCGCCGGAGAAGCCCTCGGCGACGATCAGCAGCCGCTCCCCGCACCCCTGGCCGGCGGCGGCTCCCGCCCGGGGTAGCCCGGCGTCGCCCTCACCTCCGTCCTCCGGCGGCACAGAGCTCTCCGGGCCCGTATTACTCATACTGTTCCCTCCGGCTCTACACCGCCGGCGGTCGGCCAGGAACGCGGGCCGGCGCGCTCGACGCCGAGCCCCGGCCTGTCCGAGGGCACCTGCACGCCGTTCGCGAACGTGACGCCCGGCCACGGGTCGTCCGCGATCAGCAGGTTCCCGTCCAGGTCGACGTGGTCGCAGAGCGGCGCGACGGCGCAGCCGGCGGCGATCCCGAGCCCCGACTCGATCATGCAACCAAGCATGACGCCGAGCCCGAGTGCGCGCGCCGCGTGCGCCATCCGGACCGCCTCCCGGATCCCGCCCGACTTCGCCAGCTTGATGTTGATCCCGTGCGCGATCTCGGCGCACGCTGCGACGCTGTCGAGGCGATGGCAGTCCTCGTCGACGTAGATCGGGATGGGTGAGCGCTCCTTCAGCGTCCGCCCGCCGTCGTCGCCGGCGCGCAGCGGCTGCTCGCAGTACTCGACCCCGAGCTCGTGCAGCTGCGGCAGCGCGTCGAGCGCCTCGTCGAGCGACCACCACTCGTTCACGTCGACTTGCAGCGGCAGCTCCGTGGCGGCGCGAACGGCGCGGACGCGCTCGACGTCGAGCCCGTCGCCGCCGCCGAGCTTCAGCTTCAGGCGCGCGAACCGCGGCGCAGCCTGCTCGGCGCGCCGGGACATGTCGTCGGGATCGCCGAGCCAGACGGTCCAGGACGTCGGCGGGCCCGTCCGCGGCAGCCCGAGCAGCCGCCAGGCGGGGATCCCGAGCAGCTTCCCCTGCAGGTCGTGCAGGGCGCCGTCGAGCGCCGCCCTGGCCGCGTTCTCGCCCGGCGGCAGGCGGGCCGCGAGCTGCTCGAGCGCAAACGGATCGTCGCCGAGGTCGGTCGCCACTGCTTCGAGATAGGCGAGCGCGGACTCCCCCGACTCGCCGTAGCGCTCGATCGGCGCGCCCTCGCCGAAACCGGCGACACCGTCGCGGCTCAGCTCGACCTGGACGACGTCCTCCTCGTCGCTCGACTCGCGTGCGATCACGAACGTCTCGGCCAGGCGCAGCGTCACGATCCGGGCGGTCAGCTCCACCGGCGCAACCCTAACGTTATGAGTTGCAAGATCGTTTTGCACCACCTAACCTCCAGATCGCCGTACGACACAACGGGGGGTAGGAGATGAGGAAACTGATCGTACTGGCCGCGGGCTCGCTCGCCGCGCTTGCGGTCACGGCGGCTCCTGTCGGCGCCGCCGCGGGCGCGAATCCGGCCCTGTGCACGGGCTGGGAGGCGGCGGGGACAGGGACTTTCGACAGTCTCACATCGCTGACGACGTCCAGCAGCAGCGCCCGCAGCGCGGGCAACGTCGTCCGCGAGCCGTCGCTCAACGCCACGTACGAGGCGATGCCGGCCTCGGCGAAAGGCAAGGGCGGTTCGAAGTTCAAGGCGACGGTGCCGGTCTGGTTCCACGTCGTCAGCGACGGGGCGATCGGCAACGTCACGCAGGCGCAAATCGACGAGCAGATGACGGTGCTCAACCTCGCCTTCGCCGGCTTCTACGGCGGCGCGAAGTCGGGCTTCCGCTTCGAGCTCGCCGGCGTCACTCGCACCGACAACGCCGACTGGTTCTACGGCGGCATCGACGGCTCGAGCGAGCGGCCGATGAAGCGGGCGCTCCACCGTGGCGGCTTCGAGACGCTGAACGTCTACTCGACGACGGCCGGCGCGTACCTCGGCTGGGCGTATCTGCCGGGTCTGCCGGACTCGAACCTCTACCTGGACGGGATCGTCTTCGACTGGGAGTCGATGGTCGAGACGTCGGACACGTATGCGGGCAGATACGACCTCGGAATGACGCTCGTCCACGAGGCCGGGCACTGGGTCAACCTCGAGCACACGTTCTACGGCGGCTGCAACGCCAAGGGCGACTTCGTCGACGACACGCCGCCGATGAAGGTGCCGACGAGCGGCTGCCCGGAGGGCAAGGACACCTGCTCCGAGCCCGGGCTCGACCCGATCCACAACTACATGGACTACTCCTACGACTCCTGTTACGACCAGTTCACCGCGGGGCAGGTAGCCCGCGCGCAGGACGCCTGGCTCTACTACCGAGCTACGTAGGGACTTGCGGGCGGGGCGGCAACGGCCGCCCCGCCCGCGAAGCAACGTGTGGAAGCGCACCACGATGAAGGGGGAGGAATGAAGCGACTCATCCTGTTCGCGACCGGCCTGCTGGCGTTCGTCGCGATGACGGCCGCTCCGGCGGGCGCCGGCGCCTCGGCGGCGTCGGGGGCGGTGTGCATCGAGGCGAGCCAGTTCAGCAGCCTCAGCGCGCTCACCGCCTCGTCGACCGCCAGGGGCTGGAAGCGCGACGCGCCTGCCCGGCTCAACGTCGGCGACTCGAACTACGACTCGGGCCTCGCGCCCAACGTCCCGGCAGGCTTCAACGTCACGATCCCGACGTACATCCACGTGATCACGGACGGATCGACCGGTCGCGTCACGAACAGTCAGATCACGCGGCAGATGGACGTGCTGAACCTCTCGTTCGCCGGCTTCTACGGCGGTGCGAACACGGGCATCTCGTTCGAGTTGAAGGGCGTGACCCGCACCGACAACGCCGACTGGTTCACGATGAACGACTTCGCCGACGAGGTCGCAGCGAAGTCGGCGCTTCGCCAGGGCGGCCCGAACGCGCTCAACATCTACACCGGCACAGCCGCCGGCAACCTCGGCTTCGCGTACTACCCGTCGATCCTGGGCTACCAGGGCGGCAAGTACGCCATGCTCGACGGGGCCGTCATCCACTACGGCTCGCTGCCGGGCGGCTTCATCGAGAACTTCAACCTCGGCTTCACCGCCACGCACGAGGTCGGCCACTGGTTCGGCCTCGCCCACACGTTCGACCAGGGCTGCAACGGCGATGGCGACCGCGTCGACGACACGCCGGCGATGCTCGTGCCCACGAGCGGCTGCCCCGAGGGGAAGGACACCTGCGTGAAGGAAGCAGGGCTCGATCCGATCCACAACTACATGGACTACTCGGACGACCCCTGTTACAACCAGTTCACCCCGGGCCAGGCGACGCGCGCCCAGGCCCAGTACATCCACTACCGCACCGGCCGCTACTAGGCACGGCATCGATCACGGCGGGGACGGCTCCGGCCGTCCCCGCTACACTCACGGCTCCCCGCGCCCGTAGCTCAGGGGATAGAGCGTTCGCCTCCGGAGCGAAAGGTCGCACGTTCGAATCGTGCCGGGCGCATTTCAACCGCGTTCAACGTCGACCATCACACCCGCGACCCGCCACTACTTCGGCTGGTACGCCACCACGACGGCGGCGAACGTCTGGTGTCCAGGTCATCTGTCAGCTAGCTCGCCGAGCCGTGTGTTGTCCGGAGCGGATGATGTTGGTGACCGGCTCGTCCGGTGTAGAGGTCAAGCCGGAGGAACATCGGGACGAGCATGACCGGCATCATCAGGCCGTGCTCCAGTAGGGCAAGATCCTCCATCGGCACAAACCCGAGCCAGCCGAGGCCGAGGAGCACGATCGCCAAGATGGGCATCGTGGCCGACATCTCGATTATCGCCCGCCGCGGCATGCCGCGGAACAGCATCCAGGCCGTCATCGGCGCGGTCATGGTGAAGGTGACGAGCAGCACCGACAGGACAGGCAGCTCCCTGAACGGCTCGGAGTAGCCAAACACGTCAGCGACCCAGAAGTAGACGAGATCGCCGACCGCGAATCCGACGCACATCGGAAGGCACATCTCGACGTAGTGCAGGAGGAAGTGTCCGATCTGGCTGCGCAGTCGGACGTGCTGAGTGATCGCGGTGTCCATGCGAAGGCTCCCTTCATGCCAGCGGCCACCGGAACGTCTGGTTGTGGCATACCGCACCAACGGGCGGGACGAATCCGCATAATCGATCATTCGTCGTACGTGCTTTTCCGCAGCCTGCACACTCACGAGAGCGAAACGGTGCAGGCGGAAGTCGCGCGGAGTTGCCCGCCTTGACCTCGCCGAGCAGCTTTGTATGGTCTCGCGGTGGACCTGTACGACTGGCTCCTCTTTCTGCACGTGATCAGCGCCTTCATCGCCGTCGGCGCCCTGACGGCGCTGTGGGGGCTGATCCTCGCCACGCGCGGCGCGACGCCGCTGCTGGACGAGCGCTCCGCGATGACGTACGGGCGCACGGCCGGCATCCTCGTCGGGGTCGGGATGATGGGCGCGATCATCTTCGGGATCTGGCTCGCGATCGACGTCGACGCCTACCAGCTCTGGGACGGCTGGATCCTGGCGTCGCTGGTGCTCTGGGCGATCGGTGGCTGGGCGGGCGGCAAGGCCGGTAGGGCGTTCGAGAGCGACCCGGTCGCGGGCCGGGAGGCGGGGATCCGGTTCCAGACGATCAACAGCGTCGCCGTGCTGCTCATTCTCATCCTCATGATCTGGAAGCCCGGTGCCTGAGTTGCTGGCCGCGATCCGTCCCGACTCGGTCAACCTGCCGCTGATGATCCACGTGCTCGGGGCGATGCTGCTCGTCGGCACCCTCCTGGCCGTGACGCTCGTGACCGTGCTCGGCTGGCGCTCGCCGGAGAGCGCCCCCGGCCTCTCGCGCTACGCGCTGAAGACGCTCGTGCTGGGCGTCCTCCCCGCCTACATCCTGATGCGCATCGGCGCCCAGTGGACGGAGGTCGAGCAGGACTACCCTGACGACTTCGAGCCCGGCTGGCTCGGGATCGGCTACATCACCGCCGACATCGGCGCCCTGCTGATCCTGATCTCGCTCATCCTCGGCGCGATCGGGCTGCGCAAGCTGCGGGCCGGCGGGACCGGCGGCGTCCGCTTCGCCCGGATCGTCGGTGTGATCTGCATCGTCCTCCTCGCCGCCTACATCGTCGCCGTCTGGGCGATGACGGCGAAGCCGACCTAGCGTCGCGGCGCTCAGGCCCGAGTAAGGCTCTCGAGCGCGTCGAGCAGGCGCTCGACGTCGGCCTCGTCGTTGTAGGGCGCGATCGAGACCCGCAGCAGGCTCCTCCCCTCCCACTCTCGCACGACGACTTCGATCGCGTGCTCGTCGAAGAGCCGCCGTTGCAGCGCGTCCGGCTCGTCGGTCGCCACCTCGGTCGCCCACATCTGCGGCGCCGGGGTGGGGCCGCACGGCGGCAGCCGGTCGTGAAAGGAGGCGGCGAGCCGCCGGCAGCGCTCGAGGTCGAGGTCTCCGTGCGCCTCGATCGCGGCCGGGATCGTCAGCGCCGCCGCGGGGTCGCGCGTGCCCTGCCAGCCGTGCCGGTCGGCGAAGGTACGGTCGGCGCCGTAGCCCCAGGAGATCACGAGCGGCTCGATCCAGCGCTGGTGCTCCGGCCGCGCCCAGAGAAAGCCCGCTCCCTTCGGGGCGCAGAGCCACTTGTGGCAGTTGCCGGCGTAGACGTCCGCCCCGAGCGCCTCGAGGTCCAGCGGCAGCTGACCGGGCACGTGGGCGCCGTCGACGATCGCGAGCACGCCCGCCGCCCGCGCCGCCGCGCAGATCTCCGCCACGGGCAGCACGAGCGCGGTCGGCGAGGTGATGTGGCTGACCGAGACCGCCCTCGTCTGCGGCCCGATCGCGTCGGCGATGTCGTCCGGCTCGGCGTAGACGAGATTCGCGCCCATGAACTCCCACGTCCGCGTGACCGCGCCGTACTCGTGCCGCGTGGTCAGCACCTCGTCGCCGGGCTCCAGCCGGAGCGAGCGGATGGCGGCGTTCAATCCGGCGGTCGCGTTCGGGACGAACACGAGATCGTCCGGGCGCGCGCCGACAAAGGCTGCCAGCGCGGCGCGAGTTTCGGCGGTCAGCTCGTCGAAACGGCGGGCGAGGAACTCGACCGGATTCCGCTCCAGCTCGCGTTGCAGCTCCTGGTAGCGCGCGAAGACGGGCAGCGGGCAGGCCCCGAAGCTGCCGTGGTTGAGGAACGTGACCCGAGGGTCGAGCAGGAAATCCAAGCCGCTACTGTCTCACGATGCGTGGCTTCCTCTCGAGCCTGAACCCGCGCCTGCCGCGGTCGGTGCAGCTGCTCCAGTTGGGCGGCCTGATGAACGCGTTCGGCAACGGGCTCGTCGTCCCGTTCCTGCTCATCTACCTGCACAACGAGCGCGGAATCGGGCTGGGCGTCGCCGGGCTGATCCTGGCCACGAACGCCGCCGTCAGCCTCATCTCGGGGCCGATCGGCGGGATCCTCGTCGACCGCGTCGGGGGCAAGACGATGCTCACCGCGGCGCTCGGCTTCCTCGCGACCGGCTTCGTCGCCTACGCGTTCGTCGAGAGCCCGTGGCAGGGCTTCCTGGCCAGCGCCGTCACCGGCATCGGCAACGGCCTCTTCTGGCCCGCGCAGTCGACGCTGCTCGCCGGCCTGAGCACGCGCGCGCAGCGGTCGGCCACCTTCGCGATGCAGCGCGTGGTGATGAACCTCGGCATTGGGCTCGGCGGCGTCGCCGGCGGCTTCATCGCCTCCGAGAGCTTCCAGGCCCTCTTCGTACTCGACGCGCTCACGTTCGTCGCCTACGCCGCTGTGCTGACCGTCTTCGTCCCCGACCCCGCGCGCCAGGGGCAGCGCCCCGAGCGCACGGGTTCCAGAGACACAGCCAGCTACCGGACGGTCTTCCGGCACAAGGTCTTCATGGGGCTGATGGCCGCCAACTCGCTCTACATCGGAGCCGGCATCGCGCAGCTCGAGATCCTGCCCGCGTTCGCCAAGAACGAGGCAGGCGTCAGCGAGCGCGGGATCGGCTGGCTCTTCTTCATCAACACGATCGTGATCGTGCTGCTCCAGCTGCCGACGACGCGGCTCGCGGAGGGGCGGCGGCGCACACCGCTCCTGGCGCTGGTCGGGCTCGTCTCCGCGGTCGCGTGGCTGCTCGTGCCCGCGAGCGGGCTCTGGCTCACGGGGATGACCGCCTTCGCGCTGCTCGCGGTCGCCGTGACCGTGTTTGCGCTCGGCGAGTGCCTGCACGGCGCAGTTCAACCTGCGCTCGTCGTCGATCTCGCCGACCCACGGCTGCTCGGCCGCTACATGGCGATCTCCGCGCTCTCCTGGCAGGTCGGGTTCACGATCGGCCCTGCCGTCGGCGGCGCCCTCCTCGCCGCCTCTCCGGCCGGGCTCTGGATCGTGATGGCGTCCGTGCTGCTGCTCACCGGGCTGTTGACGCTTGCGCTCGAGCGGGGGCTGCCCGAGGCGCTCCGACGCGTGCCGCTGGGCGCCCGTGCACAGGAGCCGGTGGCCCTTCCGGTCCCGACGGGCGAGCCCGAGCCCGCTCAGGCGGCGGGGTAGACTTCCCGCCATGCCGACCCTCGAGGACCCGCTCAGTACCCATGCCCAGCCTGCCCCGCATCCGGCGGACGCGGCAGGGATCCGGCGCGGTCCCGGCCGGCGCGGGCGCTGAGCGCCGCGCGCTCGAGCTCACCGCTCCCGGCCTGACCTGGGTTCATCTCGAGCGGCCCGACGCGGCGGCGGCGCACGAGCTCGCCGAGCGCTTCGGCTGGCACGAGCTCGACGTCGAGGACGTGCTCTCGAAGCGGCAGCGCCCCAAGGTCGACGAGTACCCGGAGTACCTCTTCGGCGTCCTCCACTTCCCGGTCTACGACAAGACGATTCAGCGCCTGAACGCCGCCGAGCTCGACGTCTTCCTCGGCCCCGACTACCTCGTGACGATGCCGAACGTCGAGCTGCTTCCCGTCGCGCGCCTCTTCCACCGGCTCGAGGAGGACGAGCGCCTGCGGGCGGAGTTGCTCGCCAAGGGGTCCGGCCGGCTCCTGTACGAGGTGCTCGACGACCTCTTCGACTACTGCTTCCCGATCCTCGACAAGATCGGGCACAAGCTCGACTCGGTCGAGGACGACATGTTCGAGCGGCGCGCCGAGGACGTCGTCCGCGACCTCTCGAACGTGAAGCAGGAGATCATC
>DASQKK010000008.1:0-6825 GCA_035630545.1 Gaiellaceae bacterium | reverse complement strand
AAGATCAGCGTGTCGAGGTGCGCCTTGTCGCCCCAGTAGTCGTCGTACTTCGACAGCGTCAGCTTCTCGTTCCGCGTCCACGAGTCGAACTTGAACGGGCCGGTTCCGATCGGATGCTCGGTCCCGAACGTGCCCGTGGAGGTGAACACTCCCTCGGCGTCGATCGTGCCCGCGTCGGCGTTGTAGTCCTGCAGCGCCTTCGGGCTCGCAATCGAGAACGACTGCTGTGACAGCGCCGGGATGAACGTCGCGGACGGCTTCGTCAGCGTCAGCACGGCCGTCGACTCGTCCGTCGCCTCACAGCTCTTGTAGAGGCTCTCCTCCGGCGCGCCGCTGTCCGGGTCGAACTCGGCGAAGCCGCCGAACACGACCTGCCAGTAGTAGCTGGCGGCCGGGTTCGCGAGCGCTCCCTTGAAGTTGTACCAGCGATCGAAGTTGAAACAGACCGCCTCGGCGTCGAGCGGCTCGCCGTCGTGGAAGGTGACGCCCTCGCGGATCTTGAACGTCCAGACGGTGCCGTCCGCGTTCGGCTCCCAGCTCTCGGCCAGGCCGGGCTCGGGCTCCGTCGTGCCGGGCTTCAGCGCCACGAGCGTCTCGAAGATCTGCGTGATCACGCGCAGCGACTCGCCGTCCGAGACGAGCGCGCCGTCGAGCAGGACCGGATCGGCGGCACCGGCGAAGACGAGCGTCCCGCCCTCGGCGCCGCCCGACGCTTCGGTGGTACCACCATCGCTCGCTTCGTCGTCGTCACCACCGCAGCCCGCCGCGAAGGCGAGCAACCCCACCACGAGCAGCATCACAAGCCTGTGCCACTTGAGTCTCAAGATGTCTCCTTTCAATCCGGCACCCCCGGGTTCAGCGGGAGTATCCCGGAGTCACGCCGCCGGACGCAAATCGAACCTCGCTTCTTAACGACGTAGGGCGGCCGGAGCCGCCCTACGGGTCGTGTGGAGCGTGGGGCTCGCCTACGCGGCCAGCGAGGCGAGGTCGCGCAGCGCCGCGAGCCGCGAGAGCGCCTGGCCCTCGAGCTGGCGGACGCGCTCGCGCGTGAGGTCGAGCTCGTGCCCGATCGCCTCCAGCGTCCAGGGCTCGCCCTCGAACCCGAACCGGAGCTCGAGGATGCGCCGCTCGCGCTCCGGGAGCGCGTCGAGCGCGCGGCGGACGCCCTGCTTGCGCAGCGACTCCTCCGCCTCGTCGAACGGGTCGGCGGCCTCGCGGTCGGCGAAGAGATCGCCGAGCTCGCCCTCGTCGTCGGCACCGACCGTCTGGTTCAGCGAGACGGACGCGTGCGCGGCGCCGAGCGCCTCGTCGACGTGCTGGATCGGCAGGCCGGTCGCCTCCGCGAGCTCCTCCTTCGTCGCCTCGCGCCCGAGCTCGACCTCGAGCCGGCGTGCGGCGCGCGACAGCTTCTGCTGCCGCTCGACGACGTGGACGGGGACGCGGATCGTTCGCGCGTGGTTGGCGACGGCGCGCTGGACCGACTGGCGGATCCACCAGGTGGCGTAGGTGGAGAACTTGAACCCGCGGCGCCAGTCGAACTTCTCGACCGCGCGGTTGAGACCCAGCGTGCCTTCCTGGATCAGGTCGAGGAACGGGACGCCGAGGCCGCGGTAGCCCTTGGCGATCGAGACGACGAGCCGGAGGTTCGACTCGATCATCGTGCGCTTCGCGACCGGGTCGCCGCGCTCGATCAGCTTCGCGAGCTGCACCTCCTGGGCCGCGTTGAGCAGCTTGTGGCGGCCGACGTCGGCGAGAAAGAGCTGCAGGCTGTCCGCGGCGCCGCTGGCGACGACGACGGGAGCCGGCTCGACCTCCTCCTTCTCCTTCTCGGCCTCCTTCTCGGCCTTGTCCTTGGCGGCGCGCGACTGCCCCACCTCGAGGCCGAGCGTCTCGAGCTCGCGCGTGAGCTGCTCCGTCTCCTCTTCGGTCAGGTCGTGCTCGAGCACGAACGCCTCGAACTCGATGGGCTCGATCACGCCGCGCTCCTCCGAGCGCTCGACGAGCGCCTTGACCTGCTCCGACTCAATCAGTTCGATCAGCTGGTTCTGCGTCAAAGCGAAACGTCAGTCCTTTCAGGAAAAGCTTCGGATGGAGGCTACAAACTTACGCACCATATGCTGTCAATCCTGCTTTTGCCAGGGGAACGGGACCCGCAGACCTGTTACAAGCTCAAACGGCGAGCCCTGGCTGTCTATTCCGGTGAGGGGATAAAATCGGTTTTCGCGCGTACCACGCTAGCGCGTCTGATCGCGCCCTCCTAGAGCAAGACGCCGGTTGGCACTGAAAGTTTGCAGGTTCGCCCGGACTACGCGGCCGAGCGCTTGCCGCCGCCGCGCTTCCGCTTCGGCGCCGGCCCCTTGGAGCGCCTGTCGGCGAGCAGCTCGGCCGCCCGCTCGATCGTGACCGTCTCCGTGTCGTCGCCGCGGCGGAGGCTCGCATTGGTCTCGCCGTCGGTGACGTACGGCCCGAAGCGGCCCTCCTTGAGCACGACCGGCTTGCCGCTGACGGGGTCGGCGCCGAGCTCGCGCAACGGCGGCTTCGCCTGCCCGCGGCCGCGGCGTTCCTTCGGCGTCGCGAGGAGCGCCAGCGCTTCCTCGAGCGTGATCGCGAAGAGCTGCTCCTCGCTCTCGAGCGAGCGCGACTCGGTGTCCTTCTTGACGTAGGGGCCGTAGCGGCCGTTCTGGGCGGTCACTTCGACGCCGTCCGCCGGGTCGGTGCCGAGCACGCGCGGCAGCGACAGCAGCCGAACCGCCTCCTCGAGCGTCACCGTCTCCGGCGACATCGACTGGAAAAGCGACGCCGTCCGCGGCTTCTCGGCCCCGCCCTCGGGCAGTACCTCCGTCACGTAGGGGCCGTAGCGGCCCGCCTTGGCGACGATCTCGGTGCCCCACTCCGGATGGGTGCCGAGCGTGCGGTCACCCGACGGGGCGGCGAGCAGCTCCTCCGCCTTCTCGACCGTCAGCTCGTCGGGCGCCATGTCCTCCGGCACGCTCGCGCGCTCCTCCCCGCGCTCGACGTACGGCCCGTAGCGGCCGACCCTGAGCACGATCCCGCTCTCTCCGAGCGGGAGCGAGTTGACCGCGCGCGCGTCGATCTCCGAAAGATCCGAGACGAGCGCGTGCAGGCCCGCGTCGCCGTCGGCGCCGCCGAAGTAGAAGTGGCGAAGCCAGTCGACCCGCTCCTGCTCGCCCGCGGCGATCCGGTCGAGGTCGTCCTCCATCTGGGCCGTGAACGAGTAGTCGACGAGCCGGCCGAAGTGCTGCTCGAGCAGCCCGGTGACGGCGAAGGCGAGGAAGGAGGGCACGAGCGCCGTTCCGCGCTTGAAGACGTAGCCGCGGTCGAGGATCGTGCCGATGATCGACGCGTAGGTGGACGGGCGCCCGATCCCACGCTCCTCGAGCGCCTGGACGAGGCTCGCCTCGGTGTAGCGCGAGGGCGGCGTGGTCGCATGGCCCTCAGGCTCGAGCTGGAGCGCCTTCAGCTCGTCACCCGGCTTCAGGTGCGGGAGCGGGCGCTCCTCTTCCTTCTCCGTGTCGTCGTCGCGGCTCTCCTCGTAGGCGGCGAGGAAGCCGCGGAACGTGATCACGGTGCCCGAGGCGGAGAACTCGGCGTCGCGCCCCGTCGGCGTCGTCGTGCCGAGCCGCAGCGAGACCGTCAGCCCGCGCGCATCGGCCATCTGGGAGGCGAGCGTCCGCTTCCAGATCAGGTCGTAGAGGGCGAGCTCGTCCCGGCTCAGCTCGCGCTCGAGCTCCTTCGGCGTCCGGAAGGAGTCGCCGGCGGGCCGGATCGCCTCGTGCGCCTCCTGCGCGTTCTTGACCTTGCGCGTGTACTGGCGCGGCGCGTCCGGGATCGAGTCCGGGCCGTAGAGCTCGACCGCCTGGCGGCGGGCGGCGGTCAGCGCCGCCTCCGAGAGCGTCGTCGAGTCGGTGCGCATGTAGGTGATGTAGCCGTTCTCGTAGAGGCGCTGGGCGACGCGCATCGTCGTCTGCGAGCTGTAGCGGAGCTTGCGGCTCGCCTCCTGCTGGAGCGTCGACGTCATGAACGGGGCGGCCGGCCGGCGCGTGTACGGCTTCTCGTCGGCGGAGCGGACGGCGAACGTCAGCCCGTCGAGCTCCGCGGCCAGCTCGCGCGCCGCGGCCTCGTCGAGCCGCGCGAGGTCGTCCGACCTGAGCTCGCCCTGCTGGGTGAAGTCGCGGCCCTGCGCGACCCGCTTGCCGTCGACTGCGGCGAGCCTGGCCTCGAAGGAGCCAGGGTCGAAGATCCCGTCGATGTCCCAGTAGCCGGCGCTGACGAACGCGCGCCGCTCGCGCTCGCGCTCGACGACGAGGCGCACCGCGACCGACTGGACGCGGCCGGCGGAGAGGCCCTGCATGACCTTCTTCCAGAGCACCGGCGAGACCTCGTAGCCGTAGAGCCGGTCGAGGATGCGGCGTGTCTCCTGGGCATCGACGAGCCGCTGGTCGACCTCGCGCGTCTCGCCGAGCGCGCGCTGGATTGCGTCGCGCGTGATCTCGTGGAAGACCATCCGGCGCACGGGCACCTTCGGCTTGAGCTCCTGCAGCAGGTGCCAGGCGATCGCCTCCCCCTCGCGGTCCTCGTCCGTTGCGAGCAGGAGCTCGTCCGCGTCCTTGAGCTTCTTCTTCAGCTCGCTGACCTTGGCCTTCTTGTCCGCGTCGACGATGTAGAGCGGCTCGAAGTCGGACTCGATCGCGACGCCCATCGTCCCGTACTTCTCGCGCTTCTCCTTGGGCACGTCGCTGGCCCGGTTCGGCAGGTCGCGGATGTGGCCGATGCTCGACTCGACGTCGTAACCGGCGCCGAGATAGCCCGCGATGGTCTTCGCCTTCGCGGGGCTCTCGACGATCACAAGCTTCTTCGGCATGGCGCGGGACACGTTAGCTGCGCGTTGGGATACTCCTTGTATGCCGCCCCGGCCCAGTCCCGTGTACATCCTGATCGCGACGCTGAGCTGGCCGCTCCTCTACGGCCTCTTCCGGCTCCGAGCGCGCGGCCACGAGCACCTGCCGGAGGGCGGCTACGTGCTCGCCGCCAACCACAACTCGAACCTCGACCCGTGGCCACTCGGTCTGCCGCTCTTCCCGAAGCGGTATCTCCGCTTCATGGGCAAGTCGGAGCTCTTCTGGACGCCGTTCAAGCAGTTCGCGATCGCAGCCGGCGCGTTCCCGGTGCGGCGCGGCGAGCGCGACACGCAGGCGCTCGAGACGGCGACGCAGCTCTGCCGTGAGGGTCACATCGTCGTCATGTTCCCTGAGGGCACGCGCCGCAAGAAGGGGATGCGGAAGAAGTACGAGGCACGGGCGCACACCGGGGCGGCGCGGATCGCGCTCGAGGCGGGGGTCCCGCTCGTCCCGGCGGGGATCGTCGGCACCGACAAGCTCGGGCGTTTGGCGAAGCTGCGAGTTGCGTACGGGCCGCCGATCCAGCTCGACGACCTCGAAGGACGCGACGATGCTCCACAGGTGGCGACGGAACGGCTGATGGCGGCGATCGGCGAGCTCGAACGATCCGCGTGAAACCGCTGCTGATCGTCGACGGCGACTCGTTCGCGCACCGCTACTACCACGCGCTGCCGAAGTCGATCCGGCGTGCCGACGGCGGCGGCGGGAACCTGATCGACGGCGTCGGCGGGCTTCTGATCCGGCTCTGGGAGGAGGAGTCGCCCCGGGCGGCTCTCGTCGCCTGGGACACGCTGACGGTGCCGACCTATCGGCACACGGCGCTGCCCGCGTACCAGTCCGGGCGCCAGTTCGACCGCGAGCTGCTCGACCAGCTCGACCTGATGCCGCAGCTCGTCCAGGCGATGGGCTTCGCGCCCGCGAAGGTGGACGGCTACGAGGCCGACGACTTCCTCGCCGCCGGGGTGGCGTTCGAGGAGGAACGCGGCGGCACGGCGATCGTCGCGAGCGGCGACCGCGACACGTTCCAGCTCGTCAGCGAACGGACGATCGTCCTGCAGCCGCAGGTGGGCGGCGGGCCGCTGGCGCGGATCGGACCCGCCGAGGTCCGTGAGCGCTACGGGGTCGAGCCGGCTCAGGTGCCGGACTTCATCGCGCTCCGCGGCGATCCGTCGGACAAGATCCCGGGCGCGCGCGGGGTCGGCGCGAAGACGGCGGCCTCGGTGCTCGGCCAGTACGGCAGCCTCGAGTCCGCGCTCGAACAGGGCCGCTTCGAGGCCGAGGCGGAGGCACTGCGGCTCTACCGGCACATCGCGACGATGGATCGCGAGGCGCCGCTGCCGCCGCTCGACGACCAGCAGCCGACGTGGGAACGGGCGAGGGCGCTCGCGGAGGATTGGGGCCTCGGCCGCCTCGCCGGCCGACTGGGGGCGCTGTCGAGCTCCTGACGAACCCGGTGCTCGCGCACCTGCACCCGACGGGAGACCATCCCGAGCGGCCCGACCGGCTGCTCGTGCTGACCGGAGAGACCGTCGAGCGGGAAGCGAGCTACGAGCAGCTTGCCCGCGTGCACTCGCCCGCCTACCTGGACGTACTCCAGGCGGTCGACCGTCCCGTCCAGCTCGACGCCGACACCGTCTGCTCGAAGACGTCCTGGCGGGCAGCGACGCTCGCGGCGGGGATCACGCTCGAGGCCGTCGACCGCGGCGGCTTCGCCCTCGTCCGACCGCCCGGCCATCACGCGCTCGCGGCACGGGCGATGGGGTTCTGCCTCCTGAACAACATCGCCGTCGCGGCTCGGTACGCGCAGGACGCGCTCGGATTCGGTCGGGTCGCGATCATCGACTTCGACGTCCACCACGGCAACGGCACCGAGGCGCTCTTCCGCGGCGACGAGACGGTCTTCTTC
>DASQKK010000007.1:0-39479 GCA_035630545.1 Gaiellaceae bacterium | reverse complement strand
TGACTCTTCGACGTCGGCAAGGCGAAGCCGGGCGACGCCGTCGTCGTCTCGGCGGCGTCCGGAGCCGTCGGCCAGGTCGTGGGGCAGCTCGCCAAGATCGCTGGCTGCGGCCCGGTCGTCGGGCTCGCGGGGATGCCGGAGAAGGTCGCCGACCTGACCGAGCTCTACGGCTACGACATCGGGATCGACTACAAGCGGGACGACGTCAACGCGCGCCTGAAGGAAGCATGCCCGACGGGCGTCGACGTGTACTTCGACAACGTCGGCGGCGCCCTCTCGGAGACGATCTTCCGCCGGCTCGCCCTCGGTGCCCGTGTCCCGGTCTGCGGGCAGATCTCGCAGTACAACCTGGCCGAGCCGGAGCTGGCGCCGCGAAACCTCGGCTTCCTGATCGTCTTCCGCGCCCGGCTCGAGGGGTTCCTGATCTACGACTACGCCCATCGCTTCCCCGAGGGCCTGCAGCGCCTCGGCCGCTGGCTCGCCGAGGGCAGGCTCACCTATCGCGAGGACGTGACCGAGGGGCTCGAGAACGCTCCCGCGGCGTTCATCGGCATGCTCAACGGCGAGAACCGCGGCAAGACACTGGTCAAGCTCCGCTAGCCAGCAGGCGCTTCAGCATCAGCGCGTTCGCGGGCGCCTGCGCCAGCTCGCCCTTGGCCGGATCGCCGGCGATCTCCTCCGGCTCGAGGCCCTCGAGGCCGGTGGAGGGCATCGCCGAGCGGCCGTTGTTGTTGAACATCGCGTAGACCGACTCCGACTCGCCGGCGAGCTCGCGCAGCGGCTCGACCCACTCCTCGAGCTCCTGCTCCGAGTAGAGGTAGTCGAAGCGGTCGGCGGCGCTGCCGGTGCGCTTGTTCCAGGTCGCGGCGTTCCGCCCGTGGAAGCGGACGTAGGCGGTCTTGCTCGTCGTGCCGACCACCGTCGGGACCAGGTTCTTCGCGTCCGTCCGCGGCGCGTCGACGATCACGTACGTCGCGCCGATCGACTCCAGGAACGCCAGTGTCCGCCCGCGGTTCTCCTCGTCGAGCCAGCTCCGGTGCCGAAACTCGACGAGCGCCTCGTCGCCGTCGAGCTGCTCGACCGCCCAGGCGAGGTAGTCGAGCGATATCGGCTTGAAGACCACGTAGGACGGGAACTGGAGCAGGACGCCGCCGAGCTTGCCGCGCTCGCGCAGCGGCTCCAGCGCGCGGTGGAAGCGGCGGAACACCTCCGCGCGCAGCTCCCGCGGCGGCCGGTCGACCCGGCCGCGCTCGTCGACGGGCATCACGTCGCGCAGATCCTCGGGGAGCGACTCGAGCTTGACCGGGTGGCGCGTCATCAGCCCGAACGCCTTCACGTGCATCGTGAAATCGTCCGGCGTCCGCTCGGCCCAGTTGGCCACGATCTCCGCGTCCGGGAGCCGGTAGTAGGTCGAGTTCGCCTCGACGGTGTCGAAACGCTCGGCGTAGTGGCGGATCCGCGCCTCGCCGGAGCGGACGTTCTTCGGATACCAGACCTTCGTCAGCGTCTCGTCGGCCCAGGAGCAGGTGCCGACGCGAACGTTGGCGCTCATCCCGCGATTTTAGACCGCGGGATGAGCGCTGCCCAGTTGGCGCAGGATGAGCATCCGCCGAAGCGGATGCTCATCGCGCTAAGACCCCTGAAGGGGCCGCCTTGCGGCCCGGGGATCAGTCATTGACGGTTACGACGCGACGATCGTCACTTCGCGCGAGGCCGTGCCGCCGTTCGCCGTGTTGGCGTCGAGGCGGACGACGTACGTCGTCTTCTTCGCCGGCCTGAAGCCCGCCAGCCGGAAGCGGGCGATCGCCTCCGGGCCGAGCGTCGTCGCCGGCTGCCCTGCCGCGACCTGCCTGCCGCGCAGGAAGACGCGGTAGTTGATCCCGACCGTGTCGCCGAAGCGGAGGTTCGCCGCCAGCTCGCGCAGGGGCACCGCGACCGCCGGGTTGGCGACCCCGCCGCGCACCTTGAGCAGCGGGTTCCTGGCGTCGACGGACTTCGCGGCCGAGCGGAAGCGGGCGAGGGCGGGCTTGGCGGCACCGCTCTTCGTCAGCAGACCGCTCTGCCAGACGCTCGTCTCGTCGTCGCGGAAGATGAACCAGACGAACATGTCGACGCGCGGATCCTTCTTCGCGAGCCCGATCGCCTGGGTCGTGTACGCGGCCTGCTGGGCGCGCGAGACGCCCTTCGGCTCGCCGTCAGGCTTCGTCTCGTAGCCGAACTCGGTGATCCAGATCCGAATGCCCTTGCGTTTGAACCACTTGTCGAGCGACTGCTCGAAGCGGGCAAGCGAGGACAGCGTCACGTTCGGCCACTTCACCTTCTGCGTCGGCTTCAGGTTCTGCGGCGTCGGATACGGATGCTGCGCCCACGCGGCGAACTTGAGGCGCGGATTGGCGGCCGCGACGAGCTGCGCGAAGCGTCCGGGCGAGTGTGTGTCCGACTTGCCGTTCAGCTTCTTGTCGCGACCGTGCGACGACGTCGAGCCGATCGCGACCTGCGCTCGCGAGTTGCCGGCCTTGATCCCCGCGTACGCGGCTGCGTACATCTTCGCGTAGAGCCGCGGGCCGACCGAGCGGCCCTTGGCGTCGAACTGCGGCGAGAGGAAGAGCTGTAGGTTCGACTCGTTCCAGATCGAGTAGCGCCCGACCCACGGGTACTGGGCGTTCCGGCCGGAGTAGCGCGCCGCGAGGGCACGCGAGAAGTTCTTCAAGTCGTTGACGTTCCGGGGGACGACGTTCGGCGTCTTACCGCCGTTCGCCCACTTGGGCGTGCCCCAGATCGTGATCACCACTTCGAGACCGCGCAGCTGCGCGTTGCGGACGAGCTCGTCGATGTCGGAGAACCGATACGCCGGGTCGAAGGGGTTGGACGCGTTCCTGGGCCGGTTCGGTGCGGTCTTCGACCAGTCGACCAGCGTCCGCACGATCGTGGCGTTGGCGCTTCGCGCCTGGCCGAGCACCTGGCTTCGGTTCGCATTCCAACGGAAGGCGACGTCGTCGTGGAAGCCGACATACATCCGCGGCGCCGAGCTTGCGACCGCCGGTGAAAGCAGTGCTGCAAGGGCCGCGACGAGGAAGAGCTGCGTCACTCGTCTCACGGGCATCTCCTTTGCAAATGATATGGAACGCAAAGGGTAGCGTCCCCGTGTGAGGACGGTGTTAGTTCCGTTTTCGGCTTGTCGAAGCGGTTTTCAGGCGGCCGTGCGCAGAGCTTCGATCTCGCGCGAGACCGCGAGCCGTTCGAGCGCCGCAGCCTCGATCTGGCGGACGCGCTCGCGCGTGATCCCGAGGCGGCGCCCGATCTCCTCCAGCGACTGCGGCTCCTCGACGCCCAGCCCGTAGCGAAGACCGAGCACGCGCTGCTCCCGCTCCGGGAGCCGCTCGAGCGCCTTGTGCAGCGTCGACTCGGTGAGGCTGACCTCGACCTCCTCCTCGACCCCGCCCTCGGCGACGCCGACGATGTCGCCGATCGAGGCGTCGTTGTCGTCTCCGAGCGGCTTGTCGAGGCTCGTCACCGCACGCGCCGCCTCGCGCACCTCCTTCAGGTGCTTCAGCGAGATCTTCGACGCCGCCGAGATCTCCTCGTCGGTCGGCGGCCGGCCGAGCTTGGCCGTCAGCTCGCGCTCGGCGCGTCCGATCTTCTGTTCCCGGTCGGCGATGTGGACCGGGATTCGGATCGTCCGCGACTTGTTCGCGACGCCGCGCTGCACCGCCTGCCGGATCCACCAGGTCGCATAGGTCGAGAACTTGTAGCCGCGCCGCCAGTCGAACTTCTCGACCGCGCGGATCAGCCCGATCACGCCTTCCTGGATCAGGTCGAGCAGCGAGAGCCCGTGGCCCTGGTACTTCTTCGCGATCGAGACGACGAGGCGGAGGTTCGAGTTGATCATCCGGTTCTTCGCCTCGACGTCGCCGCGCTCGATCCGCTTCGCCAGCTCGACCTCCTCGGCGGCGGTCAGGAGCGGATAGCGCCCCGCCTCGTTGAGGAAGAGCTGCAGCGAATCGGTCGTGGCGGCGGCGAGATCGCCGTTGACGTACGTCGCGCCGGCCGCCGTGGCGCGCCCGCAATCGTCGGAGAGGCTGATCCCACGCTCCTCGAGCTCCTGGTAGAGCGTCTCGAGCTGCTCGTCCTCCAAGTCGAGGTCCTGGACCGCGGCGCTGAACTCGGAGAGATTGAGGCACCCGGCCTCCTCGCCGGCGTCGAGCATCGGTGCAAGGGTCTCGCGACTCATCCCGGTCCTCTTTCCCGTGTCACGGCTCACCATAACCCTGGCCGAAACGGACATCTAGCCCCGTGACGTGTCGGATGCCATCGTCACGAAGATGGCACGGTCCGGTTTCCCACCTGTTCGAAGCCCGTCCCTAGCGTGGACGGTGTCGTCGAAAAGGAGGTCGGGAGATGGGAAAGCTCTCGATGCGGAAAGCGCTCGCGCTCGTGCCGGCGCTCGCCGCGCTGGCGGGTGGCGGCGGGGCGCAGGCACACAGCCTGGTCACGTCGGGAAACGTGTACGACAACGGCAACCAGTGCGTCCACAACTGGACCGCCCAGGCTCACTCATACAACTCGGTCGTCGTCCACTCGCTGACGAACACGCCGCCGTTCCACTTCCCGCTTTCGAACTGCACCTACAGCAACTCGAAGCCGCCGGGCTACCTGGCGGGGCGCTGGGAGTCGTGGAAATGGGGCCCGAACGTCGGTGCGTGGTTGGTCTGCGGGACGCAGGGCTGGAACTACGGCGGCGGCAGCGAGCTGCAGGTCGGCCGGCCGACCACGGGCTGCGGCGGGGGCTACTACCTGCTCCAGGGCGGGGCGTACGTCTACAACGGCGGCTGGCTCGGCGGTTGGCTGATGACCGACTACGAGTGGCTCTGGTCGTGAAGGGGGTGACGGAATGAGACAGCGACTGATCCTGCTCGGGATCGCGGCGGTGTTGGCGGCCGTGCTGGGCGTCGGCTATGCGGCCTCGGTCGGGAACGAGGAGCCGACGCATGCGCCGAGCCTGGCCGCGGAGGAGGTCTACGTGGCCGGGCCGGACGGCGAGGCGCTGAAGTGCAACGGCAAGCTCGCGAAGGTGAAGCGATCGGCGCTCGGCAGCCGGACGCCGCCGCTGACGCCGGAGGAGGCGGCCCAGCAGAGCGTGCTCGTCCGGCCGCGGGTGAAGGTCGCCCGTTGCGAGAGGAATGCGAAGGGAGACGAGACGGGTCGGGTGGTCTTCGTCGAGACTGCCGCAGGCGCGCCGTAGGACGCTCCGGGACGAGACGTGGGCGCGCGCCGGCTCTTCGCGCCCACGTCTCGTTACACTCAGAGCTGTGATCTGGGAGCTCGTGTTCATGCTCGTGATCCTGAAGATCCCGGTCGTCTACCTCTGCTGGGTCGTCTGGTGGGCGATCCGTGCCGAGCCGGAGCCGCTCGAAGGGGCCGGGCGGCTGGCGCCGGTCCTGCCGACCGAGCCCGAGTGCGGGTGGCGGCGGCGACGGCTCGAGCGGCTTCGGCGCGGCCGACCCGGCCCGCGCGGCGGCGGACGCAGAAGCGCACCGGAACGTGTCCTCCACGCGCGCGGTAGGCTGGCGCGGTGACCTCGTACGAGAGCAGCGACGCGCACCGCTGGTCGACGACCGACACCGTCGCCGGCTTTCTCGCGACGCTGTCGATCTTCGCGAGCGCGATCGGGCTGGTCTGGCGTCCGCTGCGGCTCGTGCCGATCGCGATCGTGCTCGCACTGATCGCGGCCAGGATGTCGGCCCGCAACCAGAAGATCGCCTTCTACGCCGTCATCGCAGGCGTGATCTGCTGGACCGCGGGGATGGCGATCGCGGTCGTCACCGAAAATCCGCTCTACTAGATCGTGGCTGGGCACGACGTCGACGGGCTGAACGCCGGCTACGCGCGGCTGCTGCTCGAGGACTACCTCGAAGACCCGGACGGGGTCCCGCCCGAGTGGCGGGAGCTCTTCGAGAGCGGCGACAGCGACCTCGTCGCCTCGCATCCGGGGCTACTCCGCCTGCTCGAGACGCTCGAGCGCGACGGCACCAACGGCCAAACCGCCGCACCGGTCGCAGCACCGGCTACGCCCGAACCGGCTCCTGCAGCCGAGACGCCTACACCGGCGGCGCCCGCGCCGGCCGAGATCGACGAGACGCTGCTCGGCGCCGTCGCGGCGGCGATGGCGCTCGTCGAGGCCCATCGCATGCATGGCCATCTCGCTGCCCGCCTCGATCCGCTCGGCTCCGAGCCGCTCGGCGACCCGGCGCTCGACGAGACCCGGCTGGTGCCGGCGCTGACGCCGGAACTGCAGGAGCGCATCCCGGCCACGCTCCTGAGCGTCCACGTGCCGGGCGAGACGCTGCAGGAGGCGCTGCCGAACCTCCGCGAGGTCTACAGCGGCACGATCGCCTACGAGATCGAGCATCTCTCCGACCACGCCGAGCGCGTGTGGTTGCGGCACGCGATCGAGTCGAGCCGCTACCGCCAGCCGCTCGCCCGCGACGAGCAGATCCGACTGCTCGAATTGCTTGCGCGCGCCGAGGGGTTCGAGCAGTACCTGCGCCGCGCGTTCCTCGGTCAGAAGCAGTTCTCGCTCGAGGGTCTCGACGTGATGATGCCGATGCTCGACGAGTCGATCGAGCTTGCGGCGGACGCGGGCGCCCACGAAGTCGTGATCGGGATGGCGCACCGCGGGCGCCTGAACGTGCTCGTCCACACGGTCGGCCGCTCCTACGAGTCGATCCTGCGCGAGTTCGAGGGGGAGCGCACGATCGATGCGGTCGTCGTCAACGACGAGGGCGGCACCGGCGACGTCAAGTACCACCTCTCCGCGACCGGGACCCGCAAGACCGAGTCGGGCGAGGTGACGATCACGCTCGCGCCCAACCCGAGCCACCTCGAGGCGGTCGACCCCGTCGTCGAAGGCTGGACGCGCGCCGAGCAGACCGACCGCTCAGGCGGGGCCGGCATGCACGACCCGTCCGTCGCGCTGCCGATCCTGATCCACGGCGACGCCTCCTTCGCGGGTCAGGGGATCGTTGCCGAGACGCTCAATCTCTCCAGCCTCGACGGCTACACGACCGGCGGCACGCTCCACCTGATCGCGAACAACCAGGTCGGCTTCACCACGAACCCGAACGAGGGCCGCTCGACGCGCTACTCCAGCGACCTGGCGAAGGGGTTCGACATCCCGATCATCCACGTGAATGCGAACGACCCCGAAGCGGCCATCGCGGCGGTCCGCCTGGCGCTCGCCTACCGGCAGGAGTTCGGCCACGACATCGTCGTCGACCTCGTCGGCTACCGGCGCTTCGGGCACAACGAGCAGGACGAGGCGGCATACACGCAGCCGCTGATGGTCGCTCAGATCGCGGCCCAGCCGCCGGTCGGCCAGCTCTACGCCGCGAGGCTCGTCGCCGAAGGCGTGCTCAGCGAGGGCCAGGCGAATGAGCTCTTCGAGCGGACGCAGCAGGAGCTTCGCGACGCGCACGATCGGCTGAAGGCGTCGATCGCGGAGCCGCGGCCGACGAAGGAGGGAAGGATTCCGGCCGACACCGGTGGCGCCGTCGTCACCGCGGTCCCGGCGGAGCGGCTCCAGACGCTGAACGAGCAGCTGCTCGAGGCGCCGGACGGCTTCGAGGGGAACGAGAAGCTGTTGAAGCAGCTCGAGCGCCGGCGCGAGCGCATGCACGACGGCGGCATCGACTGGGGGCACGCCGAGGCGCTCGCCTTCGCGAGCCTGCTCGTCGAGGGGATCCCGATCCGCGTCTCCGGCCAGGACACCGAGCGCGGCACGTTCTCCCACCGCCACGCGGTCCTGCACGACCAGCGCACCGGTGAGACCCACGCGCCGATCCAGGTGCTGCCCGATGCCGGAGCCTCGTTCGAGATCTACAACTCGCCACTCTCGGAGTACGCGTGCCTCGGCTTCGAATACGGCTACGCCGTCGCGGCGCCGGATGCGCTCGTGCTCTGGGAGGCGCAGTACGGCGACTTCGTCAACGGCGCGCAAATCGTGATCGACCAGTTCCTGGTCGCCGGGCTCTCGAAATGGGGCCAGACCTCACGGCTGACGCTGCTGCTCCCGCACGGCTACGAGGGCAACGGCCCCGAGCACTCGAGCGCGAAGCTGGAGCGGTTCCTCCAGCTCGCCGCCCAGGAGAACATCCGCGTCGCGAACGTCACCACCGCCGCCCAGTACTTCCATCTCCTCCGCCGGCAGGCGCTCGACGCGACGGCGCGGCCGCTCGTGGTGATGACGCCGAAGGGGCTGCTGCGGCTCAAGCAGGCGGCGTCGACGCTCGCGGACCTCTCCGAGGGCCGGTTCGAGCCCGTGCTCGACGATCCAGGCGCAGACCGGAACAGGGTGACGAGGCTCGTGCTCACCTCCGGCAAGCTCTACTACGACATCCAGGGCCACGAGGAGCGCGCCAACGCACCCGCGGTGGCCGTCGCCCGGATCGAGCAGCTCTATCCCTTCCCGGTCGAGCCGGCGGCCGCGCTGACCGCCTCGTACCCCTACCTCCGCGAGCTCGTCTGGGCCCAGGAAGAGCCGCAGAACATGGGTGCCTGGCGCACGATCCGGCATCGGCTCGAAGCCGCCGCGCCGGTCGACGTTCCCGTCACCTACGCAGGCAGACCCTGGCGCGCGAGCCCCAGCGAGGGTTACCCGACCGCGCACAGGGTCGAGCAGGACCGGATCGTCCGCGAGGCGCTCGGGCGCAGCGGCGGCTGAGCGCTAGGGCTTCGGCTTCCGCCTGGCCGCGAGCAGGGCCGCCGCGATCCTGGGGCCGTGGATGCGCGCGGCCTGCGCCATCTGTCGGCGCTGAGCGGGCGGCAGCCGGCGCCAGAGGTAGAAGGCGCCGTATGCGATCCCGATCGGACTGGTGGGGCGGATGCGAGGCACGGCGACATGTTCGCACACGCGCCCTCTGCAGCCGCGCCTATGACGTGCGGTCGTGCTTGTGCGGCTGGTTGCCGAACATGCCGGAGCGTTCGCCCTCGCCCTCGTTCTCGTCCGTGTCGTCGTCCTCGTCCTCGTCGTCGTCCTCACACGCAGGCTGGTCCTGGCCGGCAAAGACGAGCAGAGCGTCGGCTACTGCCTGGTCGAGGAGAGCCTGGACGGACGTCAGGGCGGCCGACGTCACGTGCGACGGCTTCTTCGGCTTCTTCCGCCCCCCGTTCTCATCCACCTCGGCGACGAGAGCCTCGACGGGCGGCTCCGGGGTCGGGGTGATGGGCTCCTCGGCAGCTGGTGCGGGAGTCTCGGGAACCGGGGCGGGGGCGGGCGACGGCGCCGGAGCGGCCGTAGGCGCAGGGGTCGGGCGCGGTCGCGGGGCTGGTGCGGGCGCAACCGGGCGGAGAGCCGCCTTCGTAGGAGTCGCCGCACGCGCGGGGCGGGCGGGAGACGCCGGCAGCGGCGGCGTCCACGAGACGACCGAGCTCCGAGCAGGCGTGGACGTGACGGGACGGAGCTTTGCGACGGGGCGGCGAGGCGTCGAGAGGCGCGCGGGTGCTTGGGCCAGCGGCGCGACCCGAATCACCGTCACGGCATCGGGCGTCCGTTCGACGATGGAGGTCGGACCAGCCTCCGGCAGCGCCTCGCCGACAATCAGCTTCGGAAAGGCCATTGCGGCGGCCCCGCCGAGTACCGCGAGCGCTACCGTGAGCGCGCGCGCAGAGATCAGTCTCATGGAACTCCCCCTCCCTGCCGAAAAACACCTACAGGGGACATATCGGCAGCGATTCGGGGAACTGAAGGGCGAATAAAAGGGCGAACGATGCTGGGGAGCTTCAAGATCAAGCTGGTCGGCACGTTCCTGGCGCTGTCCGTCATCCCGCTCGCGGCCGCTTTCTGGGGTTTCAGCGCGGTCGCAGAGCGCAGCGTCACCAGCAGCGTCGACGACCGCCTCGAAGCAGGTCTCAACGCTGCGCTTGCGGCCTTCGAGGACGAGCGCCAGAACGCCGAGTCTGCGGCGCTGCGCGTCGGGCAGGACAGGGAGTTCCAGCGGGCGCTCGTGAGCCGCGATCGGAAGGCGATTCAGAAACTGCTGCCGGTCTCGCCGCCGCTGCGGGTCGAGACGTCGGACGGCTTCGCCGTCGGGCAGATCCCGGAAAACGCCGCCGAGACGACGGTCGCCCTCGTCGGCCCGGGCGAGAGTTCGTCGCTGATCATCGCCTCGGTGCCGTTGACGCGGCAGCTCGCCGAGCGGCTGCATGCGCGCTCCGGGCTCTCCTCGCCTGACGAACTCGTCTTCATCGACGAGAAGCGGCAGGTCGATGCGGCGTCGACACGCGACGTGGCGGGCACGACCGAGCTCGTTCCCGGGCGGGTCGAGACGTCCCTGATCGGCGACGACGAGTACCGTGCGATCGGCTCGCGCCTCGTACCGGACAGCACGTTGATGCTTGCCGCGCTCACGCCGAGCTCGGTGATCGCAGACGAGAAGCAGAGCGTGCTCGGGCGTCTGCTGATCGGCCTGCTCGGCTCGCTGCTCCTCATCGCGTGCGTCGCCTACCTGTCCGGCCGCTCGATCGTCGGCGCGCTCGGGCGGCTCGCCGACGCCGCGCACTCGATCGCAGCAGGCCGGCTCGAGGAACGCGTCGAGGTGCGCGGCCGCGACGAGTTCGCGCAGCTCGGGCGCGCGTTCAACCAGATGGCAAGCCAGCTCGAAGGGCGGCTGGAGGACCTGGAGGACGAGCGCCGCCGGCTGCGTGAGGCGAACGCGCGCTTCGGCGAAGCGCTCGCCTCCTCACTCGACCCCGAGCAGCTTCGCCGTGTCATCGTCGAGTCCGCGGTCGAGGCGACGCAGGCCGACGGCGGCGTCGTCATCGCCGAGGACGGCTCGTACGTCGAGACGGGCGACGTCGGCGGCGGCCGCGAGCGGCTCGACTTCGAGCTGACCAGCGGACGGCGGAGCTTCGGCCGGCTGCTGCTCGTCGGCGACGACTTCGACGCCGAGGAGCGGATGACGGCGGCGTCGCTCGCCGGGCAGGCCGTCGTCGCGCTCGAGAATGCGCGGCTCCACCGGATGGTCGAGCGCCAGGCGCTCGTCGACGGGCTCACCGGCCTCGCGAACCGCCGCCAGGCCGACGAGGCGCTCGCGAGCGAGATCGCCCGCACCGAGCGTCTCGGCGGGCCGGTCGGCCTGATCCTGGCGGACGTCGACGACTTCAAGGCTGTGAACGACAGGTTCGGGCACCCGACCGGCGACGTCGTCCTCCGTGATCTCGCCGAGACGCTGCGCGAGAACGTGCGCGAGATCGACACCGCCGCGCGCTGGGGCGGCGAGGAGTTCGCGGTGATCCTCCCCGGGACCGATCTCGAGGGCACCGCGCAGGTCGCCGAGCGGATCAGGGCGACGCTCGCTGAGCGGGAGATCCTCTCCGTCGACGGCGTGGCGTTGCGCGTGACCGCCAGCTTTGGGGTCGCGAGCTCGGACGCCACGACGACGGTGCAGCAGCTCGTCGAGGCCGCGGACGAGGCGCTCTACCGGGCCAAGCGCGCCGGCAAGGATCGTGTTTATGCCGGCACTGTTCCGGTTACACGCTTGTAGCGAAAGCGGCGAGAGCTTGTGGCAAAAGCGGCGAGAGCAGGTGAATTTTCCGGGTCGTCCGCTAGACTGCGACCCTCGCACGACCGTTCCGACCCCCGACACGGAGATGCATATGCCGGTTGAGACTCCTTCGCTGTTTGCCCGCGTGATCCAGGATCATCTCGAGTTGAAGCGCCGCAACGCCGAGCTCGAGCCCGCGATGCCCCTCGAGGGCTACCGCATCGACGATCCCTTCAACAACCACCCGCTGTTCAAGACCGAGGAGCAGGCCCGCCTCGAGGAGACGATGGACGGCGACGAGCCGGCCGTTTCGCTCGATTCGTTCCCGCTGACCTGGCCCGGCGAGGAGTCGGTCGAGCACGTGACTCCCGACGGTCAGACGTCGGAGGACTCCGGCCTCTGGTCGAAGTCCCGCGACTTCGACTGGGGCGACTAGGCCCCAGCGCCCGCGAGGGCTGCTGTGGCGACCCTGAGGTCGTCGACGAAGAGGGCTCGCTCGCGCCGCCGCGACTGCTCGTCGGGGGCGCGCAGGATCGAGGATGGATGCACGGTCGCGAACGCGACGGCCGCAAGCTCCGTCTCGAGCGGCCGGCCGCGGTCCTTCGTCACGCGAACGCTGGGGCCCAGGAGTGCCCGGGCGGCGGTCGCGCCGAGGCAGACGAGAACCTGCGGCGCGACGACCTCGAGCTCGGCCTCGAGCCACGGCCTGCAGGCGGCGATCTCGCGCGCGTTCGGCTTCTGGTGGATCCGCCGCTTGCCCCGCGGCTCCCACTTGAAGTGCTTGACCGCATTCGTGAGGTAGACGTCCCTGCGCTCGATCCCGGCGTCCTCGAGGGCCTCGTCGAGGAGCCGCCCCGCCGGGCCGACGAACGGCCGCCCCGCCAGATCCTCGCGGTCGCCCGGCTGCTCGCCGACGAGCAGCAACCGGGCGGCTTTCCTGCCTTCGCCGAAGACGGTCTGTGTGCCGCTGCGCCAGAGCGGGCACGCCCGGCAGCCGGCGGCCGCTTCGCGCAGGGACGTCAGCGACAGCCTGGCGGGGAGGTGCTCGGCCGCGCTGCTCACAGGGAAGGCGTACCCGCATTCGCCGGGGCCTTCACTCGCGCCGCGGATCAGGCAGCGGGCAGTGAGTCTTCGACGAGCTGGTGGGCGAGACGGCGGAACGGGCCGTCCTGGCGCATCAGCTCGCGCTCGGAGCCACGCTGGACGATCCGGCCGTGCTCGAGCACGAGTATCTCGTCCGCCCGACGGACGGTCGCGAGGCGGTGGGCGATGATGATCGACGTTCGGCCCGCCAGGAGCCGGTCGAACGCGTTCTCGATCACGATCTCGGTCGGCCGGTCGATGTTCGAGGTCGCCTCGTCGAGGATCAGGATCCGCGGGTCGGCCAGGAGCGCCCGGGCGATCGAGATCAGCTGGCGCTCGCCCGCCGAGAGGCCGGCGCCGCCCTCGCGGACGACGTGGTCGAGGCCATGGTCGAGCCGGGCAGCGACCCGGTCGACCCCGACGGCGGCCGCGGTCGCCTCCACCTCCTCGTCCGATGCGTCGGGCTTCGCGAAGCGGATGTTGTCCGCGATCGTGCCGCTGAAGAGGAACGGGTCCTGCAGCACGACGCCGAGCTGGCGCCGGTAGCCGACGAGCTCGACGTCGCGGAGATCCGTCCCGTCGACGCGCACGGCTCCATCGTCCGGGTCGTAGAAGCGGGCGATCAGCTTCGCAGTCGTCGACTTGCCGCCGCCCGACTCGCCCACGAGCGCGATGCAGCCGCCCGGCGGGACCGAGATCGCGATCTCGTGCAGGACCGGCTCCTTGCCGTAGGCGAAGGTGACGTCGTCGAGCTCGAGCCGGCCGTCGATCCTGCCGAGCGGACGGGCATCCGGTTTGTCGGCGACGTCGATCTCGGCGTCGAGCACGGAGCTGATCTTGTCCATCGCCGCGCTCGCCGCCTGCACCTGGCCGTACAGCTCGGACAGCTCCTGCAGCGGCTGGAAGACGAGCGCGAGCAGCCCCACGGCCGCGATCAGCGTCCCGATCTCCATCGAGCCGCCGCCGATGAACTGCGAGCCGGCGAAGAGCACCGCGGCCGTCGCGATCGCGCCGAGCAGCTCGATCGCCGGGAAGAAGACGGAGTAGATCTTCTGCACGTGCACGTTCGCGACCCGGTTGTCCTCGTTCAGGCCGTCGAACTCGGCCTGGAAAGCCCGTTCGCGGTTGAACGCCTGGATCACGGCCATGCCGGCGACGGACTCCGCCAGCTGCGCCGTCACGATCGCGATCTTCGTCCGCACGTCCGCTGCGGCGACGTGGGAGACGCGCTGGAACCAGCGCGTGATCACGATCGCGGGCGGGAGGATGCAGAGGGCGACGAGGCCGAGCCGCCAGTCGAGCAGAAAGAGCCCGCCGACGGCGGCCACGAGCGTGAGCGTGTTGACGACGAGCGTCGTCAGGCCCTGGTTGAGCACGTCGGAGAGCGCGTCGACGTCGCTGTTCAGGCGCGAGATGATCCAGCCCGCCTTCTGTTGCGAGAAGTAGCGCAGGGACAGCGAGGTGAGGTGGTGGAAGAGGTCGCGCCGGAGCTCGAGCACGATCCGCTGCCCGATGCTCGCGAGGCCGAGCCAGGTCAGCGTCCCGAGCACCCAGGCAGCCGCGTTGACGGCGACGTACGCGAGCACCGCGAGCACGAGCCGGTCGTCGTCGCCGGCCCGGATGCCGTTGTTCGTCGCCTCCTCGACGAGGAGCCAGCCGGCGACGGGGGCGGCGGCCGAGAGCGCAGCGAGGACGGCGATCAGCGTCATCTGGCCCTTCCGCTCGGCGGCGTAGGGCAGCAGGCGCGAGAGCCCGGTGTGGTGCCTATGCGGCAACGGACTCGTCTCCGAAGAGCGCCGTGAAGAGGCCCCCGGCGGCGAGCAGGACGGCCGGGCGGCCCTGCTCGACGATCCGGCCTCCGTCGAGGACGACCGCGCGATCGGCGACGCCGATCGTCGAGAGCCTCTGCGTGGCGACGAGAACGGTGCGGCCGGCGACCGCCGGGCGGAGGTTCTCGACGAGCAGCCGCTCGGTCTCGGTGTCGACGGCGGACATCGGATCGTCGAGGACGAGCACCCGGGCGCCGGCCAGCAGCGCCCGCGCCAGCGCGACCCGCTGGCGCTGGCCGCCGGAGAGATTGACGCCGCGCTCGCCGATCAGGGTGTCGTAGCCCTCGGGCAGGTCGTCGACGAAGGCGGCGACACCGGCGGCCTCGCAGGCGGCGAGCACGTCGGCCCAGTCGGCGTCGGGCCGCGCCGAGAGCAGGTTCTCGCGGAGGAGGACGGAGAAGAGCACGGGCCTCTGGGTCACCAGCGCGACGGCGTCGCGCAGCTCCCGCACCCGCACGTCCCGCGTGTCGACGGCGCCGACGAGCACGCGGCCGCCGGTGGGGTCGTAGAAGCGCGGCAGCAGGTTCAGCAGCGTCGTCTTGCCGGCGCCGGTCGGGCCGCAGACGGCGACGATCTCGCCGGGCTCGAGGGCGAGCTCGACCCCGCGCAGCACCTCCGCCTCGGTGCCGTAGGCGAAGTGGACGTCCTCGAAGTCGATGCGGAGCGGCCCCTCCGGGAGCTGCTGCGGCTCGGCCGGCTCCGGCAGCGGCTCGATTCCGTCCAGCCACGCGAAGCTGCGGCCGGCCGACGCGACCGCGCGCTGGCCGAGGTTGATGATCCAGCCGAGCGCCTCCAGCGGCCAGACGAGCATCAGCAGGAGGGTGATGAAGAGCATGAACTCGCCGATCGTCAGCTCACCGGAGATCACGTCGCGGCCGCCGAAGAGGAGCACGGCCGCGATCCCGAGCGACGGCAGGAAGAGCAGGCCGGGGAGGAAATACGCCTCGACCGACGCCGCCCGCATCGTCTCGTGGCGGACCGCCTCCGCACGGCCGAGGAAGCGCGTCCGCACGTCGTCCTCGCGGCCGAACGCCTGCACCATCTCGATCCCGACGACCGCCTCGTCCGTCGCCTCGGCGAGATTCCCCTTCCGCGCCTGAACGAGCTTGGAGATCGGGAAGAGCTTGTGAGCGAAGACGAATGTCAGAATCGCGATCGGCGGCATCGCCAGCGCCGCATAGAGCGCCAGTCGCGCGTTGACGAGCGTGAGCACGATCGCCGCGCCGGTGATCATCATCGCGCTCTGCACGCCCTGGACGACGCCCCAGCCGATGAAGTAGCGGACGGGATAGATGTCGTTGGTCGCGCGCGAGATCACTTCGCCGGTCGCGTGCCGGTCGAAGAACGCGCGCGGGTACGTGAGGTACGCGTGGTAGAGCATCCCGCGCAGCCGCGCCTCGACCGCGATCCCGACCCGCGCCGTGGCGAACCGGCGGCAGAAGTTGACGACGAAGCGCAGCGAGGCGAGCAGGATGATCGCGCCGAGGTAGGGGACGAGCAGCTCGTCGTCCGGGCCGACGATCGCCTCGTCAACGACCCGCTGGATCAGGATCGGAATCGTGATCGAGAGCCCGGTGAAGGCGAGCGCGAACGTGAGGCCGAGCCCGACCAGGCGGCGCTGCTCCCACCAGAGCGGGAAAAGCCGACGCAAGGTCGGCCAGAGGGCGAGATCGGGCGGGTCGACGTGCTCCACGGGCAGGCAATCGACGGTAGCAGCCGGGTGCAGACCGACATCAGCGAGATGTCATCACGACTTGACAAGACATCATAATGATGTCATGATCGCGTCATGCAGATGGCACCGTACGTCCAGGCGCTTCAGGATGACCTCGCCAACGCCGCCGCCCTGGCGGGTGGAGAGGCCGCCCAGGAAGCCGGGCAGCGACTCGCGCAGGCGCTCGAGGCCTCGCTCCAGCTGCGGCTGCTCGATCTCCTCAGCGAGGTCGCGCTGTCGCTCAATTCCCAGGTCCCCGGGCGCGTCGAGGTCCGCCTCGCCGGCCGCGAGCCCGAGCTCGTCTACGTCGAGGAGGAGGAGGCCGAGCCGGCCGCCGCGTCCGCCGACGACGCCCTCACCGCCCGCATCACGCTCCGCATCTCCGACTCGCTCAAGGCGCAGGTCGAGCTTGCCGCCGCCCGCGAGAGCCTCTCCGTCAACTCGTGGATCGTGCGCGCGCTTGCGCGCGGCCTCGAGACCCGTTCCGTCCGTGCAGGCCGGCGCCTGACCGGCTTCGCAGAGAGCTGAAAGGAGCTCACATGTCCCGCCTCCATCCGATCCCGTACGGCGCAGGCGTCCTCCTCGTCCCCGACTACTGCGCTCCGCACGTCCCCGTCCACGACGACCGCATCGTGAGGCCGACGCGCCGGCGCCGGAGGAAGCGGAATGCCTAGCTTCCCCACCGAGCGCGCCCGCCTGAAGGTCCGCAACCCGTCCGGCGACGTCTACGTCGAGACCCGCGACGTCGCCGAGACGACCGTTGAGCTCGTGCCCCTGAACGATTCCGAGGCGACGCGGCAGGCGATCGAGAAGGCGAACGTCGGCGCCCGCGGCGACGAGGTCTTCGTCGAGCTCGAGGGCCGCAGCTGGTCGATCTCGATCGGCAGCTGGGGCATGGGCTCGGCGAAGATCAGTGTCCGGATCACCTGCCCGGAAGGCTCCGACCTCGAGTGCGATACGGCCTCCGCCGACGTCCGGGCAATCGGCACGCTCGGCGACGTGCGGCTCCGGACGGCATCGGGCGACCTCGAGCTCGACCGCATCCGGGGCGCGCTCGAGGCGAAGACCGCCAGCGGCGACGTCCGGGCCGAGCACGTCGAGGGCCGCGCGAGCATGAACACCGTCTCGGGCGACGTCGACCTTCGCACCGCGATGAGCGGTCTCGCCGCCAACTCCGTCTCGGGCGACGTGGTCCTGGGCGAGGTCTACGGCGACCTGGTCGTCGGGACCGTCTCGGGTGATCTGCTGGTTCGCGCCGCCGGCCCCGGCGACGTCGGGTTGAAGGCCGTGTCCGGCGACGTCGTCGTCGCCATGCGCCGCGGCCTCCGCGTCAGGCTCGACGTCAGCTCGGTGAGCGGCTCCGTCGGCTCCGAGCTCGACGTCAGCGACACGCCGTCGCGCGTCGACGGTCCGGAGGCGAGCCTCCGCGTCCGCACGGTCAGCGGCGACGTCCGGATCACACGTGCGGCCGAGGCGGTCGCGTAGCGATGCGGCGCCCCAGCTTCTTCGCGCGGTCGCGATCTGCTTTCGCAGATCGCGACCCTGCGCAGAGGGGAGGTTTGTGGCGGCATCGCGACTTCCTCTCCCTCTGGGGTGCGGAGACGATCAGCCAGTTCGGGACGCAGGTCTCGCTGCTGGCGCTGCCGCTCGTCGCGATCATCGCGCTCGAGGAGAGCGCATTCAAGGTCGCGGCGCTGACGAGCATCGAGTTTCTGCCCTTCCTGCTCTTCACGCTTCCCGCCGGGGTCTGGATCGACCGGCTGCGGCGCAAGCCGATCCTCGTGCTCGGCAACATCGGCCGCGGGATCGCCCTCCTCTCCGTGCCGATCGCGCACTGGGCCGGTGCACTGACGATCTGGCAGCTCTACGTCGTCGGGTTCGCGGTCGGGGTCTGCACCGTCTTCTTCGACATCGCCTACCAGTCGTACATCCCGGCGCTCGTCGGCAGGGAGGACGTCGTCGAGGCGAACGCCAAGCTCGAGATCAGCCGCGCAGCAGCCAACATCGGCGGCCCGGGCATGGCCGGCGGCCTCGTGGCGCTGCTGACGGCTCCGATCGCGGTGCTCGTCGATGCGGTCAGCTACGCGATCTCGGCGTTGCTGCTGATCGGGATCCGCAAGCAGGAGGAGGCACCGTCGCGGGCGGAGCGCCGGTCGCTGCGGTCCGAGCTCGGCGAGGGCCTCCGCTACGTCTTCCGGCATCCCTACCAGCGCACGATGGTGGCGATGACGGCCATCTCGAACTTCTTCAGCCAGGTCGTCTTCTCGATCCTGCTCGTCTATGCCGTCCGTGAGCTCGATCTCTCTCCGGGCACGATCGGGATCGCGCTCGCCATCGGCAACCTGGGCACCCTCGCGTCGGCGTTGACCGCGAAGCGGATCGGCGAGCGGCTGGGGGTCGGACGGACGATCCTGCTCGCCTCGTGCCTGTTCGGGCCGGGCACGCTCCTCATCGCGCTGGCGCCCGAGCAGTACGCCCTCCCGCTCATCGTCGTCAGCATGATCGTGATCGGTTTCGGCGGGATCCTTTACAACGTCACCGCGATCAGCCTGATCCAGGCGATCACGCCCGACCGCATCCTCGGCCGCGCCAACGCATCGCGGCGCTTCGTCGTCTGGGGTGTCGTGCCGCTCGGTGGCTTCACGGGCGGCGCGCTCGCCACGACGATCGGGCTACGCCAGACGATGGTCGTCGGAGCCCTCGGCGGCCTGCTCACGATCGTCCCGATCCTCGTCTCGCCGCTCCGCTCCGTCGGACGGATGTCGGAGCTCGAGCCGCTCGAGCCTCAACCTTCCCCGATCGCCTCGGCCAGCAGCGCGCCAGCGTAGCTCCGCCAGGCGAGGTCAGGCTGCGCCCGCAGCCGCGCCAGCCCGTCGCTCACCGCCGCCAACCCCTCCGAGTCGGCGGTGAGCCGGGCGAGCGCGTCCTCGAATCGGTCGCGCGCGTCTGGATCGTCGAGGTCGTCGGCCATCGACGAGACGGCGCGGCCGTCGAGATCGAGCTCACGGCGCGGGTCGCCCCCCGTCGCGAGCAGGAGCTCGGCGCGCCGCGTTGCCGCCTTCACCTCGTCGGCGTCGAGCTCGACCTCCTGCCCCGCGAGCCAGGCGAGGCCGAGGAGCAGGCTGCCCCTCGGCCCCGCCTCGAGCAGTTCCAGCAGCTCGCGCGCGCCGGACCCTCCGGCTACGGGATGTACGCCAGGTCCTCCCACGGTGGCCCGCCCAGCGGCGTCTCGAACAGCGGCCCGGCACCGTCCGGATCGACGACCGTCGCACCGCCGGAGGCGAAGAACTGCGCGATCTGATCCTGTCCCGCGATCGCCACGGTCGCCGCACCGGGTGGGGCGAGCCCGGGCAGCCGCGTCAGGAACGTGTGCGGGTTCTTCGGGAAGGTCGGATCGGCCGCGAAGGCGAGGTCGTTCCGGAACGCCGTCGTCCGATCTTGGAGCGAGCCGGCGCGGATGATCGCCGACGTCGTCGGGTTCGGGACGGTCTGGTCACCCCGCGCGTACTGGAGGATGATCGTCTTCGCCGGTACCCCCGCCAGCGGTCGCGAGCGCAGGTGCACCGCGTACGCAGCAGGGTTGCCCGCCTGCGTCGCCCACTCCGACCATTCGATCTGCCGCTGGATCGCGCTTGCACCCGGAACGGTGTCGATCACCGGCGGCAGGTTGCGCAGCGGCATGTTCTCGTTGAAGGCGAACCCCGGCAGGTTGATCAGCGGCGGCGTCCGGCTGAGCAGGCTCAGCGTCACGAGCCCGCGGAAGGCGGGGCTGAGCCGTGCGATCTCGATGATCGCGCCGCCCGGGACGTTCGGCACGCCGAGCCTGACGTCCGGCTCGACGGCGAGGAACTTCGTGCCGTAGATGCCGCCGAACGACTGGCCGAAGTACGAGATCCGCGCCGGGTCGAGGTCGCGGGCACCGTCACCGTCGACGTCCATCCCGACCTCGATCTCGCGGACCAGTTGCATCAGGTCGATCACCGTCTGCCGGAGGCCGTCGCGGTTCGAGATCAGCGTGTACGGGGCGACAGCGTTGACGCCCTCGGTCGAGTCGATCGCCGTGTTCCCGTCCTGGTCGATCCCACGGCCACCTGCGGGCAGGACGACCGGCGTGCCGGCGGTACGGTTGACGATCAGCGTTCCGAGCGCGCCGCCGCCGTGGCCGACGACGTTGATCGCGATCGTCGCGATGCCGCGCCGAGCCAGCGACGAAGCGACGACGAACGGGCTCGCGTTCTTGTTGTCGGTGAACCCGTGACCGTAGATCGCCACCGGCCAGCCGCCCGCGGGCGCTGTCCCTGCGGGGAGGAACAGGTTGAAGTAGAGCCGGTTCGTCCCCTGGACCGGTGGAGCCGTCGATCCGGTCGGCGGGATCACCTTCGACGCCGTCTCGTAGTCCGGCGAGTCGAAGGCCCCGAAGGCGACGGTGCCGACGCTGCCGGGGTAGAGCGACAGGAACGGTGTTCCCGTCGGGGAGACCTGGAACGCGGGTGCGGTACCGGTCTGCCGCGAGAAGACGATCGAACTGATGCTCGCGAGCGGGAACACCGTGCGCACGCCGCCGGCCCCGAGGACGAAGTCCGCGGTCGCCGGCGTCGACGTCTCGATCTGCGCCCGCACCTGCTCGAGCAGCGGCGTCACGCTCTGGGTCGTGAAGACCGTCGCGACAGCGACATCTGCGAGCCGCAGCTTGTCCGGCAGTCCGCGCACGAGCTCGGACATGTCGTGGTGGAGGTCGCTCCGGAACGGCGCCGCCTCGATCGGCTCGCCGCTCGCGTCGCGGACGCGGTTCGTGACGACGAGGATGTAGGCCGTCCGCTGGCGCAGGAGCTGGTCGGACTCGACGTGGAGCGTGTCGGCGGCCGGCTCCCAGACGATCTGGTTGACGCCGGTGATCGCGTGGTCGGGGATGCGGATCAGGAAGACCGACGAGGTCGAGGCGCTGGCCGGGTCGATCGCGCCCGTGAACGGGATCGAGATCCGCGGCTGGACGTTGAATCCGTCGAGCGTGTTGAGCACGTCGATGTCGGCGCAGTCGGACGGCCGCGCCGCGCAGTCGGGCTTCGGCAGGTCGACGCGCAGGCCGGTCGGCTGCGACCAGTCGACCGCCGTCCAGCGATCACTCGGGAACGGACTCCCTTCAGGCGTGGACAGGTCGTAGCTCGGCTGCACGCCCGCCTGTGCGAGCGAGGGCAGAGCGAGTGAGAACAGCAACACGAGGAAGAGCACACGGCGCGGCGACAGCATGGGATGACCCCCTCTGGTCGAAGATGCGCGGCGGCGAGGCTAGCAGGCTCAGCCGACCCGCGCGACGCTGCCCGACCGCTCGTACCAGTCCGACCAGCTCCCCTCGTAGGAGCGCGCCTCGCCTTCGCCGACCTCGACGATCCGGTCGACGATGCGGTCGAGGAAGTACCGGTCGTGCGAGATCACGCAGACCGTGCCGTCGAACTCCTCGAGCGCGGCCTCGAGCGCCTCGACGGAATCGATGTCGAGGTGGTTCGTCGGCTCGTCGAGGACGAGGAGGTTCGGCCGCTGCAGCATCAGCAGGAGCAGCTGCAAACGCGTCCGCTCGCCGCCCGAGAGGAGCTTGTTCGCGCGGCGCACCTGCTCGTAGGGGAAGAGGAACTTCATCAGCAGCGAGACGGCCTCGCCCTCGGAGCAGCGGTGCGCGAGCCGAACGGTCTCGAGCGGGCTCGACTCGGGATCGAGCGTCTCCTGATCCTGGGCGAGGTAGCCGATCCCGATCGAGGGGCCGACCCAGACCTCGCCCTCGCTCGGCTCGAGCTCGCCGACGACGGTCTTGAGGAGCACGCTCTTGCCGGCGCCGTTCGCGCCGACGAAGCCGACGCGCTCGCCGTGGACGACGGTCAGCTCGACGTCGGCGAGGACGACGTCGTCACTGAACTGCATCCCGACGTGGCGCAGCTCGAACACGCGTTGCCCGCCGCGCTGGTGCGGGTGCAGCCGCAGCGCGATCTTGCGCCGCTCGAGCACGGGGCGCTCGATCTTGTCCATCCGGTCGATCTGGCGCTGCTTGTTCCGCGCCTGCTTGATGTGGCGTTCGTCGACGACGCGGTGCGCCCAGTCCTTGAAGCGGCGGATCGCCGCCTCGAGCCGCTCGATCTCCTTCTGCTGGGTGACGAACTGCTGCTGCTGGCGCTGCAGCTCCAGCTCGCGGGCGAGCGTGTAGGCGGAGTAGTTGCCCGGCCACACGCGGATCCGGCCGTGGTTCAACTCGGCGATCTGGCTGACCGTCTCGTCGAGCAGGTAGCGGTCGTGCGAGACCGCGACGGCGGCGCCGTCGAAGGTGGCGAGCAGGCGCTCGAGCAGCGAGCGGCCGACGGCGTCGAGGTGCGCCTCCGGCTCGTCGAGCAGCAGCACGTCCGGGTTCTGGGCGAGGCAGGCCGCGAGCGCGATCAGCTTCCGCTGACCGCCTGAGAGCGCGCTGGTCGGCAGCGTCAGGTCCGCCTCCTCGATCCCGACGTCGAGCAGCATCGCGCGCGCCCGGCCGTCGATGCTCGGGCCCCCGGCCGCCTCCCAGCGCTCGACCAGCTCCTCCTGGCGGTGGAGGACACGCGTCATCCGGTCGAGGTCGGAGGCGAGCTCGGGCGAGGCGAGCTGCTCGGCGACCCGGTGCAGCTCGCGGTCGAGCTCGTCGAGGTCGGGGCGGGCAGCGCGGACGGTCTCGAGCGCGTTTCGCTCGTCGCCCAGCGGATGCTGGGGAAGGAACGAGACGACGATCCCGCGCCGGCGCACGGACGTGCCGGCGTCAGGCTCCTCGAGGCCGGCGATCAGCTTCAGCATCGTCGACTTGCCGGAGCCGTTCGCGCCGACGACGCCGACGCGGGCGCCGGGCTCGATCGCGAAGTCGAGCCCGTCGAGCACGATTCGGCTGCCGAACGACTTGCAGACGGCGTTGAGCGAGACGAGGGCCACCTAGCGACCCCTGGCCGGCTGCGCCTCCCGGCCGGCGGAGCCGGCCTCCGGCACAGCCTCGCGTCGCTCGCGGGGCTCCGCCCGACGGCCCGTACGTCCGTACTGTCCCACCGGGCTACGCACCGCGAGCGACGCGCCGGAGGCCGCTGCGGAACGCATCAGGTGGAAGTGCGGATGACCGAGAGCACGTAGTCGTCCCGGCCCTCGCGGAGCGCGTCCGCGAGCCGGGCGTCGCCGGACATCCCCGCGCGCCCGGCCAGCACCTCGTACAGGCGCTTGTCGCTCATCCCGGCGCCGCGCGCCGTCTTGACGAGCTCCCTGATCACGGGGCGCGGCTTCCCGTCCGGCGCGAACTGCCAGCCGGGGTAGAGGAAGTCGTGCCCGCCGGGCCGGCGAACGCCGAGCAGCTCGCCGGCGCGGCGCATCGCGTCGAGCCGGTGCGTCCCGATCCCGAGCCTGGTCGAGAGCCAGGAGCCGGACAGCGATTCGTCGGCGAGGGTCACGTCCACGACCCTCATCATGCCGTCGCGATACGGGCGCGTCGACCCGTGAGCGCCCAGCGGGCACCCTCGACGGCCCAGCCGCCGATCGCAAGCACGAGCAGCAGGAGGGCCAGCAGGAAGAAGCTCAGCCGTCGGCGTCTCATGTAGCGAGAGTACGTTCCGGCCGGGCCGCGGGCATCGGCCGCGCAGCCGATTCGCCGTCATCCTTTCGGCCGATCTGCGCCACTATGCTGACGGCATGCCGGGCCACTGGGAGCTGATCGTGCTCGGCGTCGTGCTGCTGTTGCTCTTCGGCGCGAAGCGGGTGCCGCAGATCGGGCGCCAGCTCGGCGGTGCCATCCGCGAGCTGAAGGACACCGTCGGCGACGTCGACCCGCGCGAAGACGTGCGGAGGACGCTCGAGGCGCCCGAGGACGAGGCGCGCGCGGCCGGCACCGACCGCCGCGACGAATCGGCCTAGAGCTCGTCCCGTTCGAGCCGCAGCTTCTCGGTCAGCTCGTCCATCTCCTCGCGCAGCTCGTGCAGCTCGCGAATCGTCAACTCGTGCCGCTCGTTCTCGAAGATCGTGATCAGCTCAGCCAGGCGGGCGCGCGTCGTGCCGACGTTCTGCAGCCGATATTTCTCGAAGAACTCCACGTTCTGGTCGTAGAACGCGGCCCCGCTCCCGCCGGTTACGCGAGTTGCCGGGCTGGTGCCCCTTTCAGGGCCAGGCTGCCGCGCAGGCGGAGGGGCTGAGCGCCGCCCGTCACCTGCCCGGCCCCCACGACGCTCAGCCCCGTGTCCTCGCCGGGGCCGCCCGGCTCGGACGGTCCGAGAGCGCGGGTGCGGATCGCCGGATAGACCCCGAAAAGTCCTCGCGGCACTCCGCTCGCCCACCCGCGCTTCCTCGAACGTCTTCTCCTTACCCGGAAGACACATGGACGGAAACCGCGCCGGTCATGGTCCGCTTGGGAGCGGCTCGCGGTCGTGACCGACAAGGGTTGGAGGCGGCGCGGAGTCGCCGCGTTCGGCTGGCTGATCCCGGGTGAGGTCCGCGTCTTCGAGCCCGCCGAGCTGGAGGAGGCGGCTGAGTACGGGCGCTCGTCGGCGAGCAGCGCCAGCACCGCGTTCGCCCAGTCGGCGACGTCGTCGAGCGGCTCCTGGTCGCGGATCGTCATGAAGCCAGCGGTCAGGACATCGGTCTCCTGCGCACTGAGCCTTGTTCCGGGCTCATCGGCCGGGGCGCCCGTCTGACCGGCGTCCACCTCGGCCTCACGGGCGATCGCAAAGCGGACGACCCACTCGCGGCCCCGTCCAGCCACGGCGAGCTCGTCGAGAAGCTCGTCGACCCGCCTGCGCCCTTCCGGGGTCAGGGCGGCGACCGCCCTCGCAAGGTACTCGCTGTGGTGGTCTGCTCTCGTCACGGTCGCCCGGTCGTGTGTGTGGGACTGCGGGAGGACTCGCTCTCGAGTCGAGCCGGCCTCTCACGGTGCATGTGTCGTAGGGCGGCGCGGCGCGGCGGCAGCGGAGCCCCTGAGCTGCGCGCGGCGCCACGGGACGACGACCTCCTGCACGACAAGGTCGACGATCGCCGCGGCAGGGACGGCGACGAACGCTCCGACGGCGCCGCCGAGGGAGGCGCCCACGAGGACCGCGACGAACACGAGCAGCGGGTGGATGTCGAGCTGATCGCCCTCGACGACCGGGGAGATCACGTACCCCTGCAGGTTCTGGATCAAGATCGACGCCAGGAACGTCAGCACGAATGTCCGCGGGCTGTCGAGCGCCGCAATCGCGAGGAGTGGGATGCGCGCGAGCCAGCTGCCGACGAGCGGGATCAACTCTCCGAAGGCCACGATCACGGAGAGCGGGATCGCAAAGGGCACCCCGATCGCGACCAGCGAGACGTACGTGAGCGCCCCGACGATTGCCATCACGATCACCTTCGCGCGGAGGTATCCGCCGATCCGCAGCCAGCTTCGGTCGAGGACGAGGCCGGTGCGACGCCGATGATCGGAGTGCGTCAACGACAGGACGAAGTCACGGATCCGTAGCCGATTCGTGAGCAGGAGCAGCGAGACGAAAAACACGGCAAGCAGGTCGACGAAGATCGAGAAGACGTCGCCCGGAAGCGCGGCGGCCCGCTCGCCTGCACGATCGAGGATCGCGTCTCCGAGCCGCGACAGCTGCTCCTCGAACGGCGGCAGCGCAGGAAAGTCGGCCCGAAGCTCGGCGTACGCCTCACGGATTCCCTCGTAGCGGTCGGCGTACTCCGGCGCGCGGTCGGCGAACTCGACCACCTGGCCGAGAAGCGGGGGCACGACGATCCAGCCGATGCCGACGATGACTGCGAAGCAGGCGACGTAGATCACCACCGCGGCCAGCCCGAGCGGCAGGCGAACGCGCCGGTGAAGCCACTCGCTCGGCCCCGTCAACGCCGCGGCGAGGAGCACGCTCACGAACAGGACGAGCAGGACGTGGCGGACCATGAACAGGACGACAACCCCGACGACGGTCAAGATGGCGAATAGCAGCCCGAGATAGATCGGCAGCGCCCGGTGGACGAACGACTCACTGGAATCGCCCGACGGCGCCATCTCGACCGGATACCCGTGAAGCGGCAGTGCTAGTCGTCCGAGCCCTGATCGCCGGATCACGACGTGCCGTCGAGAGGCGCCCTCGTCTCTCGACCGAAAGGGGCCGCATTTACGGCCCCTTTTCGTGGGTGTGTGTGTGGAGCGTGCCGGGATCGAACCGGCGACCTCCGCCTTGCAAAGGCGGCGCTCTCCCAGCTGAGCTAACGCCCCGGGACGGCTGTCAGTGTAGAGGCTCGTCCGGCTCGCGGTTGGTGCGCAGACCACGGTGCTGCAGGGCGCGCAGGCCGGCGCTGAAGGTCTGGGCCTCGTCGGCGCGGCTGCGGCGGCCCTGCTCGAGCCGACGGATTCTCGCTTCGAGGAGCTCGAGCTCGGGCGACGGGGGAGGGGTCTCCTTCGCAGCGAGCGCGCGTTCGCGCTTGGACAGTGCCGCCTCCTGCTCGGTGAGCGCATCGCTGCGGGCCGCCAGCTCGTGCTGGGTGCGCACGAACGCCCGCTCAGCCTCGCGCAGCTCGGCCAGTTTCGCCTCGATCCGCTCGAGCTCGTCGGCGGCCGGCGTCGGCTCGGGCGCCGGCGCAAGCGCGGGCGGCGCCTGCTCGGCCTCCTGCGCGGCGTGCTCGCGCTCGGCGAGCTCCGCGGCGCGCGCCTCCAGCTCGGCTGCTCGTGCGTCGAGCTCGGACTCGCGGGAGGCGAGAGCGCTCAGGCTTTCGTCGAGCTCGGCTTCGCGGGCGTCGAGGCTTTCGCCGCGGGCGTCGAGACTCGCGGCGCGGGCGTCGAGCTCGTCGGCGACCGCCGGGTCGGGCGGGGTCGCCGGCGCGACCGCGTGCTCGGCCGCGCCCGTCGCGAGCGCCGCCTCCCGCGCGGTCAGCTGCTGCTCTCGCGCGGTCAGCTGCTGCTCCCGCGTGTCGAGTTCGGCGCGCCGCGCGTCGAGCGATGCGCGCCCCTGCTTCGCCTCGGCGAGGCGAAGGCGGACGGAGTCGAGCCGCGAGCCGCGCTCGTCGGCCGCGTCGAGTTTGTGCTCCCGCTTCTCGACCCGGGCGACCGCGTCGGCGAGCTCCCGTTCGCGCTCCCGCACCTGCGCGACGCGCTCGGAGAGGTCCCGCTTGAGCGACGCGAGCTCGTTTGCCGCATCGATCCGCTGTCGGCGCAGCGCCTCCCACTCCGACTCCGCGTCGGAGAGGTCGTCGTTGCGGTTGCGCCCCCTCAGGCCCATTCCGGGGCCGATGGTACTTCAGCTAGGCGGCGCGCTCCAGGCGCTCTTCCTGGCGCGCACGGCGCACGATGTCGTCGCGCTCGCCGAAGCGAATGCGCGCGCGCTCGGCGCGGTGCTCGTCCCAGAGCGTCAGCAACTGCTCGTCGATGTCCTTGATCTCGTCCACCAGCGTCTGCTCCCGGCCGTAGGAGAGCTGCTGCCACAGTTCCCCCCGAACCTCGCTCAGGCGCTCGATTTCCGCATGAATCTCAGGGATCGTTCTCATGCCTCTGAAAACGACGTCCGGCGGCTTTTTAGTCCGGTCGCCCTGCCCGCTCAACCGAAACGCAACATTGTCCGAGTCAGTCGTAACCCAGGTCTGTGAGCCGGTCCTCGTCCATGCCGAAGTAGTGCGCCAGCTCGTGCAGAACGGTGACGCGGATCTGCTCCTCGAGCTCGGCCGGGTCGGTGAAGTCCTCTTCGAGCGGGCGCCGGTAGATCGAGATCTTCGCGGGCATGTACTCGGGCCAGTCGAAGAGCCCGTAGAGGTCCGGCTCCTCTCGGTTCTCGTCCTCGACCACGACGGCGACGTTGTCCAGTGCCGCCGCGAGGTGTGGGGGAAGGGAGTCGAGTGCAGCCGTGACGTGCTCCTCGAAGGTCATCACTGCGCGGCGGGCGGTCGACGGCGCCGGGCTGGAACGTTGTCGCGGAGCGGCAGCACGGCGCGATGCTATCCCGTTAGAGTCGGCGCATGGCCGCCTTTCCGGATGGGTTGAACGAGCAGGTCGGGCACGAGTTCGCCGCCTCCCAGCAGTACGTCGCGATCGCCGCCCACTACGACGCGCAAACGCTGCCGCGGCTCGCCGCCCACTTCTACCGGCAGGCCGTCGAGGAGCGTAATCACGCGATGATGATCGTCCAGTACCTGCTCGACGCCGACGAGCGCATCGCGATCCCGGGCGTCGCCGCGCCCCAGGCGGAGTTCGCGGACGTCGTCGAGCCGGTTCGGCTGGCGCTCGAGCAGGAGAAGCGGGTCACCGAGCAGATCTCCGACCTCGCGAAGCTCGCCCGCTCCGAGGGCGACCTGGTCGGGGAGCAGTTCCTGCACTGGTTCCTGCAGGAGCAGCGCGAGGAGGTCTCGTCGATGGGCGCGCTCCTCACCGTCGTCGAGCGCTCGCGGGACAACGTGATGCTGATCGAGGACTACCTCGCGCGCGAATCCGTCGGCGACGGCGGCGAGGACGCAGGCGCGCCGCCGGTTGCGGGCGGGGCGCTCTAAGGCGCCTAGGCGGGAGTCGGGATCGCCGAGCGGGCGTGCTCGGCGACGGCCTCCATCTCGACCGCTGCCCCCGTGACGTCCTTCAGCAGCTCGTCGGCGTTCGGCTTCTGCCCGAGGCGCCAGAGCTCGACGAGCAGCGAGCCGGCCTCACGGCGCTTGAACCAGTCGGTACCGAACTCCTCGCGCATGAAGGTCGTCATCTGGGCCGAGAACGCCCACGCGCGCAGATAGGACGTCACGTAGTAGCCGGAGTCGATGTCGGCGAGATAGTCGGTCGGACTCGGCTCGACCTTGAGCGCGTCGCCGAGGATCTCGACGTAGCGGCTCCGCATCTGGGTCGCGTCGGGCGCCGCGTGGAAGTCGATCTCGTAGAGCAGCTTCGCGCAGTAGCGGCGGACGTAGAAGAGGAGCTGCACGGCTCCCTCCGCCGCGAAGACGTCGGGCCGTGGGAAACTGAGGATGCTCGAGAGCCAGGCGCGGTCGTCGATCAGGTGGTCGAAGAGCATCGCCCAGCCTTCGGTGACCGCGTTGTCGCCGAGCCTCTTCTCCTCCATCTTCAGGTTCGGATCGGTGAAGGCGAAGTGCTCGGTGTGCCCGGCCTCGTGGAAGAGGGCGTACCAGTCGTCTGGCCCGCCCTGCGGCTGGATCACGAGCATCACCCGGTCCGGGATCTCGATCGGGGCGCAGAAGGCACGCGGGCTCTTGGTCGGGCGCTCCTCGACGTCGAGGTGGACGTTGTGCTGCGAATCGAGGTCGATCCCGAGGCCGGAGAGCGTGCCGCGCAGCGCCGGCAGCATCCGGTCGGCGGGGAAGGCGTCGTCCCAGGAAGAGCCACGGAAGAAGCGGCGCACGTCCCAGCGCTCCGCCTCGGCGAGACCGATGCCGACGCGCTCGCGGAGGACGCGGTCCATCGAGTCCTCGTACAGTCGCTCCGTCGAGTCGAGGAAGGCCCGGCACTGCGCGGCGAGGCCCTCGAGGTCGTAGCCGAAGCGGTCGCGATAGAGGTGGAAGTAGGTCGGCGCGCCCAGGTCTGGCATCGCCCGCTGCGTCGTGTGGACGGCGTCGAGGTAGACCGGGTTCAGGTGCTCCTCGGTGAGGTCGTTCCGGGCCGCCTCGAGCCGCGCGCGCGTGTCGCGGTCGGCGGTGTTGGCGATCGTCGGCTGCAGCATCCGGTAGCCGACCGCCTCGCCCTCGTGCTGGATTTCGAGCGACGCCTCGCTTTCCGCGATCTTCTCGGCGTGCTCGCGGGTGAGCTCGCCGAGGAAGCCCTCGCAGCCGAACCGGAAGAGCTCCAGGTTCTCCCTCCCCTCAACCGCCTCGCCGACGCGCCGGATCGTGCCGAGGTCGGTCAGGTCGGCGTGGCGGTCGTAGATCGGGCGCAGCTCGAAGTCCGGCTTCAGACCGGCGTAGTGGAGGTAATACTCCTCATCGAGCTCGGCGATGAAGCGGTCGGCGCCCTCGCGGTAGCCGTCGAGCTCGCGCTCGGTGGGGGTGCCTGCAGCCACGGCTGCCTAGGATACGCCCGTGCGCGAGTTCAGTGTCACGACCCAGAAACGGAGCCAGCTCGTCGACATCACCGAGCTCGTTCGCAATGCGCTCGGCGAGCTCGACGGCGCGGGTGCCGCGCTCGTCTACGTCCCGCACACGACCGCGGGTGTGACGATCAACGAGCACGCCGACCCGGCCGTGGCGCGCGACTTCGAGGTCGCGCTCGAGCGGATCGTGTCCGAGGACTGGCCCTGGCAGCACGTCGAGGAGGGCGAGGAGAACGCGCCGACGCACATCCGCGCCGCCTTCATGGGCTCGAGCGTGCTCGTGCCGATCCGGGACGGCAGCCTCGCCCTCGGCACCTGGCAGGGGATCTTCTTCTGCGAGTTCGACGGCCCCCGGGAGCGCACCGTGTATGTGACGACGCTCTCGTGATCGAGGTCGACGGGCTCAGCAAGCGCTTCGGGAAGACACAGGCGGTCGCCGGGCTCAGCTTCCGGGTCGAGCCGGGCACGATCACGGGCTTCCTGGGGCCGAACGGCGCCGGCAAGTCGACGACCCTGCGCTCGGTGCTCGGGCTCGTGCACCCGGACGCGGGCAGCGCCACCGTCCTCGGCGTCCCGTACCGCCAGCTCGACCAGCCGCTCCAGCAGGTCGGAGCGGTGCTCGAGGCGAGCGAGGTGCACCCCGGGCGCTCCGGGCGCAACCACCTGCGCGTGCAGGCGGCCGCGGCCGGGCTTCCCGACTCGCGGGTCGCCGAAGTGCTCGCGCTCGTCGAGCTGACCGCGGCCGCGACACGGCGCGTGAAGGGCTACTCGCTCGGGATGCGCCAGCGGCTCGGGCTCGCCACCGCATTGCTGGGCGATCCCGAGGTGCTCGTGCTGGACGAGCCGGCGAACGGGCTCGATCCGGCCGGAATCAGGTGGCTGCGCGACCTGCTCCGGTCGCTCGCCGCCGAGGGCCGCACGATCCTCGTCTCGAGCCACGTGCTCTCCGAGGTCGCGCAGACCGCCGACCACGTCGTGATCATCCACCGCGGCCGGCTGATCCAGCAGGCGGCGATGGCCGACGTGCTCGCCGGTGCTAGCGGCTCGACCCGGGTACGGACACCCGACGCGGAGCGCCTGCGCACGCTCCTCGGCGCCCAGGGCGTCAGCGTCTCCGAGGCCGAGGACGGCGCGCTGCTCGCAAGCGTGGCGACCGAGCGGATCGGCGAGCTCGCCGCCGCGAACGGGATCGTGCTGCACGAGCTGAGTGTCGAGCAGGCGACGCTCGAGGAGGTCTTCCTCGAGCTGACCGGCGGGGAGACGACCGAATGACCGCCGTCGTTCGCTCCGAGCTGCTCAAGATCCGGACGACGCGCGGCTGGTGGGCCTACCTGGTGGTGCTCGTCGGCCTCGTGGGGATCGGCGCAGCAGCGGAGGTCGGCTCCCGCACGCTGGACGAGCGCAGCGGTCTCGACTTCCAGTTCGCGCTCGTCGACCTGATCGGGATCACGTCGCTGCTCGCGATCATCCTCGGGATCACGATCGTCACCAGCGAGTTCCGGCACGGCACGATCACACCGACGCTGCTGGCGACCCCCGGACGCGAACGGGTGCTCGCAGGCAAGGCGATCGCGGGCGTGCTGGTCGCGATCCTCTTCGCCGTGCTGGCGATCCTGGTCGTTCTCGTGGTCGCCTCGATCTACACCTCGATCGACGGCGGCCAGCTCGAGTTCGCGCACGGCGACGTCGCCGAGCGTGCCGCCTCGAACGTGCTCGGGGTCGTGCTCTGGCTGCTGATGGGGGTTGCGATCGGCTCGGTCGTGCAGAGCCAGGTCGCGGCGCTCGTTGGCTCGCTTGTCTGGCTCTTCCTCGTCGAGACGCTCCTGGTCGGCCTCTTCTCGCTCCTCGACGTCGATGCCGTCGCCGAGTACCTCCCTTTCCACGCGCTCGACGGCGCCGATGGGACGGGCGGCGACAACCTGCTCGCGTACGGGCCTGCGCTCGCCGTCACCTTGGGCTGGATCGCCGTGCTCGGCGCGGCCGGCGTCGTGCGCACCAGCCGGCGCGACATCACCTGACGTACCCTGCGGCGCATGGCGGCGCCCGTACGCAAGGACGAGGAGGTCGAGCTCCATGTCGATTCGCTCGCCTACGGCGGCAACGGCGTCGCGCGCCTCGACGGCTTCGTGGTCTTCGTCCGTCGCGGGCTGCCGGGCGACCGCGTCCGCGCGAGGGTGACGAAAGTGAAGCGCGGTTTCGCCGAGGCGCTCGCGGTCGACGTGCTCGAGCCGTCGCCGAGCCGCGTGGACGCGCCCTGCGCGCACTACCCAGCCTGCGGCGGCTGCCGCTTCCAGGATCTCGCGTACGACGTACAGGCGGCGGCGAAGGAGGAGCAGGTGCGCGACGCGCTCAAGCGGATCGGCGGCATCGCGGACGCGCCGGTCGAGCCGATCCTACCGGCCGAGTCGCAGTTCTTCTACCGCAACAAGCTCGAGTACTCGTTCGCGCAGACGCCGTCCGGGCCCGCCCTGGGCTTCCACAAGGCCGGTCGCTGGGACGAGGTCCTCGAGATCGAGAAGTGCTGGCTCACGACCGAGCTCGGCAACGCGGTCCGGAACACCGTCCGCGACTGGGCGCGCGAGGAGAACCTCGAGGCCTACGACCAGGCCGAGCACACCGGCTACCTCCGCCACCTCGTCTACCGCGAGGGGCGCAACACCGGCCAGGTCCTCGTCGTGCTCGTGACGGCGCCGGGAGAGAAGTTCGAGCGCGACTACTTCGTCGAGGTGCTGCGCCGCTTCCCCGAGGTGAAGTCGATCCACTGGGCGATCAACGACCAGCCCTCGGAGGTGACGAACCTCCCCTCGACCCTCCTCTGGGGCGACGACGCGATCGAGGAGGAGCTGCTCGGCCAGCGCTTCCGCGTCCGCCCGAACGCATTTCTGCAGACGAACACCGAGATGGCGGAGAAGCTCTATGCGCTCGCGGTCGACTACGCCGGCCTGACCGGCGCCGAGACCGTCTACGACCTCTACTGCGGCACGGGGACGATCGGGCTCTCGCTCGCACGCCACGCACTCAGCGTCTGGGGTGTCGACATCTCGGAGGAGTCGATCGCGTGCGCGCTCGAGAACCTCGACCTGAACCAGATCGGCAACGCCGCCTTCTTCGCGGGGAACGTCGGCCAGGTGCTGGAGGAGCTCGCCGAGCGCGCCGGCCCGCCCGACGTTGTCGTGGTCGACCCGCCGCGGGCGGGCCTCGCCGGCAAGGCGCTGCGGCGCACGGGGGAGCTCGGCTCGCCGAAGCTCGTCTACATCTCCTGCAACCCGACGACGCTCGCCTCCGACGTGAAGGTGCTGCGCGAGCAATACGGCTACGAGCTCGTGCGGGCGAAGCCGGTCGACATGTTCCCGCACACGCCGCACGTCGAGACGGTCTCGCTGCTCACGCGGTCGTGAGCCGAGACGGCGACGGCACGGCGCTCGCCGCCTTCGTCGCCGGTGCGGTGCTCGCAGGCGGAACGCCGTCGGCGTCAGGGTCAGCAACGCGAGCTCGACCCGCTCTGGGGTGCGGGTCTTCGCTTTCTGCTCGCGGCCTGCCTCCTCGGCGCGGTCGTCGCGGTGCTGCGGCTGCCGCTGCCACGCGGCCGGGCACTGCTGGGCGCTGTCCTCTACGGCGCGCTGATCTTCGGCGGGGCGTTCAGCTTCGCCTACTACGCGCTCGTCCGGATCCACGCCGGTCTTGGCCAGACAATCCTGGCGCTCGTCCCGCTCGCGACGCTGCTGCTCGCCGTGCTCCAGAAGCAGGAGCGACTGCGGGTCGCCGCGGTCGCCGGAACGCTGCTCTCACTGGCAGGGATCGGGGTGATCTCGGGTGTATCGGGACGTGAATCCCTGCCGGTGCTCTCGTTGCTGGCCGTGCTCGCCGCGGTGCTCTGCTTCGGCCAGGCGACCGTCCTCATCCGCCGCTTCCCGCCCGTCCACCCTGTCAGCATCAACGCCGTCGGGATGGTGGTGGGCGCCGGGATGCTGATTCTGCTCTCACTGCTCTTCGGGGAGTCCCTCGTCGTCCCCGAGCAGGGCTCGACCTGGCTTGCGCTCGCATACATGGTCGTTCTCGGCTCGGGGCCGGTCTTCGTGCTCTACCTCGTCGTCGTTCGGCTGTGGAGTGCCTCGCGGGCGGCGTACTCCTTCGTGCTCATCCCCCTCGTCACGATCCTGCTCTCGGCCTGGATCGACGACGAGCCGATCGGAGCAGGGCTCGTCGTCGGCGGAGCGATGGTGCTGGCCGGGGTGTACGTAGGCGCGCTGCGGCACGCCGAGACGGCTCGCTAGCGCCAGATCGCGCCGAGCCGTCCCGTGTGGTCGAGCGGCAGCGCCTGCGCCTTCCCCTCCGCGTATCGGGCCGCCGTCCACGCGCCGGCGGCGGCGTCGAGCAGGTCGGCCTCGGGGACGCCCGGGACGGCCCCCGGGAGCACGAGGCCTGCCTCGGCGAGCAACTCCCGCCGCCGGGCCAGCCCGGCCGCAGTGTGCTTGGACTCGAGCACGGGCTCGCCCGCGAGCTCGCGGAACGAGACCTCCGGGTGCATCTCGATCACGCGCTCGTCGACTTCCGCGAGTGTGTGCACCTCGAGGATCTTGCGGCCGAGGGCGAAGGCCTGCTGCGAGATGCCCTTGCCCGTGATCGTGCGGGCGATCTCGTTCGCCTCGGCGAAGGTCCTGGCCTCGAGCGCCGCCCGAGGCGGCGTCGGGAAGACGCTGCTGGCGCGGCCGGCGCCGACGAACGCGCGGGCGCCGGCGTCGGCCGCGCGGACGCCGAGACCCGGCGGGTCGATCGGGATGTCGACCGCGATCACGCGCGCCTGCGACGACAGCACCTCCGAGAAGCTGGGGTGTGTCGAGACCTGGACGTCGCCGCTCGGGTCGAGCGCGACCGCGATCCAGCCCTTCCGATAGCCGTCGACGCCCGCGACGAGCACGCTCGTCTCGGGTCGCGGCAGCGGCGGCGGCGCCGACGCGTCGGCGAAGCCGAGCTGGACGAGCCGCGCGAGGGCGACGTTCATCGCCTCGGGGCTCTCGACCGGCACGCGGGCGATGGTCGCCCCGCTCCCATCGGTGATCAGGAGCACACCGCTTTTCGTACCGTCCGGCGCCCGCCGGAACTCGAGTGAGAGGTCGAGGCGCGCTTCGTGCAGCGCCCGCCGGACGGGGCCGTCGAGGTCGTCCATCGTCGGAACGCTAACGGCGTTCGCGCTTCAGGCGCTCGACCTTGTCCTCGTCGGCGGCCAGCTGCTCGGGATGGGTGACGTGGAGGTAGGCCGAGATCTCGTCCTGGGGCACGACGACGAGGCCATTGGGAAGGTCGTGGACGAGTGCGGTGCCGTGCTCCTCGCCCGCGAGCGTCAGGCGGCAGCGGATGCCGGCGCCGCCGGGCTCCGGCTCGACCGTGAACGCCGCGTCCGGGTCGAGCGGCTCGACCGTCGCCGTCAGCGGCGGCCGGTCGCGCGTGAGCAGGACGATCTTCGCGGGTGTCCGCTCGATCACGTCCGCGTCGAGGTCGTAGAGCTGCGTGTCCGTCCGGCCGTAGATCCGGCCGGGCGCCCGGCCGCCGCGCCGCAGCGCCGTCCAGAGGATGTCCGCGTTCGGGATCAGGAAGCCGATGCAGATCGCCGGCAGCGCGGGCAGGCCGCTGACGTCGGTCGTGGCCGTGAGGACGAGCGTCGCGCCGAGCAGGGCGATCATCGCGAGCCAGGTCCAGGCCACGCGGAGGCCGAACCGGTCCGCGGCCGCGAGGAAGAGCGCGAAGAAGAGGATGTCCGGCGGCCCCAGGTTGGCCGTGCTGTCCTCGCCGGGCACGCGAAACGCGATCGAGACGTCGTCGAAGACCTGCGGCTGTTGCTCGACCACGTACTCCGTCGGGCCGCGCCAGACCGAGATCGCGTCGACCCAGGGGATGATCACCGCGATCAGCGCCGCCCACATCACGTTCTCGAACCAGGACAGGAACCAGAAGCCGATGCAGACGAGCGCGAACAGCTTCGCGAGGTTGTTGAGCACGTCGAGCTCGGTGAAGTGCAGCAGCACGGCGAGCGCGCCGAGCACGAGTCCGGCCGGCAGCATCGCGCGGTGTGCCCGCAGCGGCAGCAGCAGCCAGACGAGCGCGAACGTCGCCGGGAAGAGCACGAGCGTCAGGAAGAGGAGGTCGGGCCAGAGGCCGCTCTCCCAGAGCCGGTCGGCCCCCGCGGTGTAGAGCGCGAGCGCGGCCGTCAGTCCCGCAAACGCGGCCCAGCGCTGCCGGCTCAATACGGCGGCAGCTCGGAATACCAGACGCCGACGGCCTTGAACGCGTTCCAGAAGGCCGTCTTCGCGGGCGCCTCGTCGAGCGCGGTGTCGATGTCCGGGACGACGAGGGCCTCGACCGTCGCCGTGAAGCGCTGCACGCCCTCGGCGGCCGGGTCGAGCTCGTCCGAGAGCGGGAAGGCGAGCCTGTTCACGAATGCGACCGTCTCCTCGCCCATCAGCACGAGCAGCTTCGGCTGGACGATGTGCAGCTCGCGCGTCAGCCAGGGCGCCGCCTCCTCGAAGCTCTCGCCGCCGAACTTGAAGCAGTTCGTGCCGTAGACCGCCATCGGGTCGACGTGCAGCCGCTGCAGCGACTTCTTCAGGGCCTCGCCCGCCCGGCCGAAGAAGGCGACGCCCTCCTGGATCTCCGAGCCCTTCGGCGCGTGCTTGAGGAGGAAGACGTCCGCGAGCGGATGGCCCGAGCCGAGCACGGGCACGTGCGTCTCGTCACCCGCCCGGCCGATCTCGTGCCCGAGCTCGTTGATCTCGGAGATGGCCTTCTGCAGGTAACGCTCGTAGATCTCGTCGGTCGATGCGGCAGCCACAGGCGTCGTCTCCGGTTTCGCTCCTAGCGCACCTTCTCCTTGACCTGGGCGACCCACTTGAGGCTCTGGAGATAGGCGAGCGACTTCGGCCGGCGCAGCACGGCGGCGCTCCGGAGCGAGAGCATGAACTCCTCCGGGCCGCGGAACGCGCGCATGCGCAGCGCGCCGGTGCCGACCCCCTGCAGCACGTGCGCGTCGGAGCCGGCGCCCGCGGGCAGCCCGTACTTGCGCGCGAAGCGGAGCGCCTCGTCGTTGTAGCCCTCGAAGAGGAGACGCGCGTTGTAGACCTCGAGCACGTCGATCTCGTGCAGGTTGCGGTGCAGCGTGGCGGGAAACGGGATCGCGTGCATGCGGTCGAAGGGATGGGGGAGGTAGACGATCCCCTCCTGCTCGCGGATTGCCGTCACCGTCTCCGCGAACGACATCCCGCGCGGGATCTCCTCCTTCAGGAAGAGCCCGATCACCTCGCCCTGGTCGTCGGTCTTGACCTCTTCGCCGGGGATCACGATCAGGTCTCGCCCGCGCGCCTTCTCGGCCGCCTCGAGGGCGCCGCCGAAGACGTTGTGGTCGGTGACCGCGATCGCGCCGAGCCCCTCCGACTCGGCGTGCTCGAGCAGTTCGTCGACCTCGATCGAGCAGTCGTGGGACCAGGAAGTGTGCATGTGCAGGTCGGCGAGGATCCAGGGGCGGTCGGCGAGCGGCTCGCCGTCGCGGCGCCGCGGCCGCTTGCGGCCGCTGAGGCCACCGTAGATCCGCTCGAGCTCTCGCGCGACGACGGCGAAGCTCTGCGACTCGACCGACTCGCGTGCCTCCCGGCCTTTGCGTTCGCGCAGCTCGGCGTCCTCGGCCAGCCGCAGCACCGCGGCTGCGGCGAGCTCCGGCTGGTCGAGCACGCCCGGCGGGTCGGCGAGGGCGGCTCCCGCGGCCGACGCCTCGAGCCGCAGCCGGGCCGAGCCGGTCGGAGCCGGGACGACGATCGCCGCTTCCGCGAGCACGGCGGCGCGCGCCTCGGCCCTGCGGCCGGAGCGAACGCGCACCCGGTCGCGAAGCGCGAGCGGGATCCCAGGGCGCGTCGAGAGCGGCTTCGTCCGCAGCAGCACTGCTTCCCAGCCGGGCAGCTCCTTCAGCGAGCGGAGCGCAGTCCGCGCCACCGGCAGCGACCCGGAGTGCAGCTCGATCACGACGAGGTTCCGCTTCGTCCCCGTCCGGAAGAGCTCCGTGTCGACGCCGGGCGAGAGGACGCGGTAGTCGCCGGGGAAGCGCAGCGCTGCGGCCGTCGCGGTCGTCTCGGACGAGGCGATCAGCGAGTCGATCCGCGCCAGCAGCTTCTCGCGCAGCGCTCGGCGCGGCGGGTAGCCGAGCCGGTCGGGCGAGAAGAAGCTCGCGACGCCGAGCGCCTCGGAGTCGCGCAGCGCCAGGTACGAAATGCTCGGGAGGCCCGGCTCGAAGCCGTGGACGACGTCGAAGCGCCCCTGCTGCAGCGCGAGCCTCAGGTTCGCGCGGACGCCGACGGGAACGCCGAGGCTGGAGCGGCGCGAGATCGGCACCGAGGGGCCGATCGCGATCGTCTCCGCCGTGTCGCCGCGCGCGAGCGCCCGCCGCCCGGCGGCGAGGTCGGCCGGCCTGCCGGACGGGGCCAGCACCGTGACCGTGTGCCCCAGCGCCCGCAGCTCCTTCGCGATTCCGGCGACATGCTGGTTGACGTCGTGTGGCAGCGACCACGCAAACGGGGTCACCAAGCAGATCTTCACTCGACCGAGTGTAGAGTCGAACTCGTGGCCGCGGTCACGATCAAGGTCCGGGAGAACGGTCCGTACCGCGTCACCGGGCCGTTTCGGCTGGTCGACTCGGACGGGAACGCGTACGAGCTTCCCGAGGGCGACACCGTCGCGCTCTGCCGCTGCGGCCGCTCGTCGTCGAAGCCGTTCTGCGACAAGACGCACCGCACGATCCCCTTCGAGGCGACCGAGCGGGCGGTCCGGTGAAGATCCGCGCCGCCGTGTTGGAGGAGTTCGGCGCGCCGCTTCTGGTGCAGGAGGTCGAGCTGGCGGAGCCGAGGGCGGGGGAGGTCCTCGTCCGGCTCGTCGCCTGCGGCGTCTGCCACACCGACCTCTACACGGCCTCGGGCGCCGACCCCTCGGGCTACGCCCCGGCCGTCCTCGGGCACGAGGGCGCCGGCGTCGTCGAGCGCGTCGGCGACGGAGTCGGCTCGGTCGCGCCGGGCGACCACGTCGTCACGCTCTTCTCGCCGCAGTGCCGCGAGTGCGTGCACTGCCGCTCGACGCGGACGAACCTCTGCCTGGCGATCCGCGAGGAGCAGGGGAAGGGTCACCTCCCCGACGGCACCGTCCGGCTCTCCCGCGGAGGCGAGCCGATCCGCCACTTCATGGGCACGTCGACGTTCGCCGAGTACACGGTGATGCCCGAGATCGCGATCGCGAAGGTGAGCCCGGAGGCGCCGCTGGA
>DASQKK010000006.1:0-17325 GCA_035630545.1 Gaiellaceae bacterium | reverse complement strand
CGGCGTCCGCACCACGGCGCAGCGCCTCGCCGTCCTGCGGGCCGTGACCGAGTCCTCCGGCAGCTTCACGGTCGCGGAGCTGCACGACCGCGCGCGCCGGTTCGAGCCCCGGCTCGGGCTCGCGACGACCTACCGCACGGTGGAGCTGCTGCGCGCGAACGGGGGCGTCCACCCACTGCTCGGAGAGGGTCGGCCGACGTACGTCCGCTGCCGTCCCGAGCACCACCATCACCTCGTCTGCACGAGCTGCGGCGGGGTCGAGGAGACCGAGCTCTGCGCCGCACCTTCGGAGGCGGAGCTGCAGCGGCGGCACGGCTTCCGCCCGGCCGCGCACGAGCTCGACATCTACGGCACGTGCAGGCGCTGCGCGTGAACTGGATCGCGATCCCGCTGGCGGGGGTGACGGTGCTGTCGACGCTGGCGGGAGGAATGGTCGCGCTCCGGCTGGCACGGGAGCTGACGACGGCGATCGCACTCACCGGCGGCATCGTCGTCGCCGTCGCGCTCTTCAACGTCCTCCCCGAGGCGATCGAGGCGGTCGGGAACCCGCAGCTCGTCGGGACGCTCGTCGGCGCCGGCTTCGTCTTCTTCTTCCTCGCCGAGCGGGCGCTCGTCCTCCACCACCGCGACGACGACGCGCACATCCATGCCCACGCGCAGGTCGGCGCCCTCGGTGCGGCCGGCCTGTCCGTGCACAGCTTCATCGACGGCCTCGGGATCGGGCTGGCGTTCGGGATCTCCACCGAGACCGGGCTGCTCGTCTGGATCGCGGTGCTCGCGCACGACTTCGCCGACGGCTTGAACACCGTCGGTTTCGTCATGCGTCAATCGGGTGACCGGGCCCGCGCGATCCGCTGGCTCGCGATCGACGCGGCGGCGCCGCTCGCCGGGGCGATCGTCGGCTCGACGCTCTCGATCTCGGAGGAAGGGCTCGGCGGCCTGCTCGCGGTCTACGCCGGCTTCTTCCTCTTCATGGGAGCCACCGACCTGCTCCCCCACGCACACGAGCACCCGTCAGTGAAGCGCGTCGCCCTGACGCTGGCCGGCTTCGGCGCGATCTTCCTCGTCAGCCTGATCGGCGGCGGCTAGGTGTCGAGACCGCGGGCGAACTCGCGGAAGCGGTCACGCGCGGCCTGATCGGGCCCGAGCTCCTCGTTCGCGCCGTAGCGCGCGTCGGCGGCGATCTCCTCGGCGACGGCGCGAACCTCACGCGCGATCGCCTCGCGGTTCTCCGGCGAGCGCAGCAGGAGCTCGATCCAGTTGTCGGTGCCGTCGTAGGGCGGGACGTCGTGGTCGACCAGCAGCTCGCCCAGCTTCACGCCGACGCGGATGTAGGCGAACGTGCGGAAGGCGAGGATGCGGCGGGGCGAGCCGACGAGGCGCTCGATCTCGGGGTCGTCGGCCTGGATCTGCGCGACGATGCTGCCGATCGGCTCGTCGACGAGCGGAAGCCAGATCTCCTCGTGCTCGCTCATGGCTCCGAAGGATACGGGGCGGCACGACGCGACCGCCATGCAAGTTGTGCGGCGACGCCGAGCAGCAGCACGGCGAACAGGCGCCGCAGAGCATCCTCGGGGAGGGCCGTGGCGATCTGGACGCCGACGGCGGTGCCGGCGATCGAGCTGACGCCGAGCACGAGGGCGCTCTGCCAGCGGACGTTGCCGTAGTGACGCTGCCGCCAGGTTCCCGCGGCGACGGTCGGCAGGATCGCCAGCAGCGACGTCGCCTCCGCGTTGAGCTGCGACAGCCCGAGCGCGACGAGGGTCGGCACGAACAGGATCCCGCCGCCGACGCCGAAGAAGCCCGCGAGGAGCCCGGCGGCTAACCCGAGGCTGACGGCGAAGACAACCGTGCCGGCGCTCATCCGACGAGCAGCCAGACTGCCAGCACCACGAGGAGCCCCGCGAAGGCACGCGTCAGGTTGCGGCCGGAGACCCGCTGCTGGACTCCGGTACCGACGATCGCGCCTGCCGCGGCCGGGAGCCCGACGAGGGCGGCATGCCCGACGTCGACGTGCCCCTCGAAGGCGTAGAGGATCGTGCCGGCGAGCGCCGTGATCCCGATCGCGGCCAGTGACGTCCCGCTCGCGACCCGGCTCTCGAAGCCGAGCATGAGGATCAGCAGTGGCACGAGCACGATCCCGCCGCCGACGCCGAAGAGGGCGCTGAACAGGCCCGCGACGAGGCCGAGGAGGACGAGCTTCAGCGCCACCGCTCGTATCCTAGGCCCGTGGACGGCGACGCCTCACTGCTCGCGCGGCTCGCCGAGCAGCCGGAACGGGCGGCGATCCTGCTCGATGTCGACGGCGTCCTCGCCCCGATCGTCGACGTGCCGCACGACGCCGCCGTCCCAGCGGCGACCAGAGAGGAGCTACGCCGGCTGCATCGCCGCTACGCCCTCGTCGCGTGCATCAGCGGCCGCTCGGGGGCCGACGCGCGCAGGATCGTCGGGCTGGACGAGCTGGTCTATGTCGGCGAGCACGGCCTCGAGCTCGAGCCGGAGGCGCTGGCGTGGAGCGAGCGGCTGCAGGCCTTCGCCACCAGCGTCGACTGGGACGACGTCGAGCGCAAGCCGCTCACCGTCAGCCTCCACTACCGCCGGGCCGAGAACGAGGAGGAGGCGCTCACGATGTTGAGTGCGATCGCGGCTCGCGCCAGGCACGAGGGGCTGGTGGCGCGGTTCGGACGCAAGGTGCTCGAGCTGCGGCCCCCGGTCGGCGCGCACAAGGGCACCGCGGTCACGCACCTGCTCGGCGAGCGCGGCCTCGAGCGCGGCCTCTACGCAGGCGACGACACGACCGATCTCGACGCATTCGCCGCCATCGGCGCGCTCGAGCTCGGCGTCAAGGTCGCCGTGGCCTCGGCCGAAGGGCCGCTGGAGCTGCGCGAGGCCGCCGACATCGTGGTCGACGGCCCCGCTGAGGTGCTGCAGCTGCTGAGTCGGCTCTAGGCGGCAGGCACCGGGGCGGCCTCGCCGGCGGCCGCGACCTCCTCCTGCCGGATCAGCACGAGTGCCGCGACGACCCCGGCGAGGGCGATCGCAGCGCCGACCCAGAAGGCGAGCTGGAAGCCCGACGTCAACGCCTCGGGCCGCGCGGTGCCGGACGCGAACTCGTTCTCGGTCCGCGTGATCGCAATCGTCGAGAGCAGTGCGATCCCGACCGCGCCGCCGATCTGCTGCGACGTGTTGATCAGGCCCGATGCGATCCCGGCCTCGGCCCTGGAGACGCCGGCGAGTGCCGCGATCGAGATCGGCACGAAGCAGAGCGCCATTCCGAGCGCGATGATCAGGAAGCCCGGCAGCAGGTTGGCGACGTAGGTGCCGTCGACCGGGATCTGCGTGAACAGGAGCATCCCGACCGTGAGCAGCCCCATGCCGCCCGCGATCAGCGGCCGGACGCCGACGCGGTTCACGAGCGCCGCGGCGACGTTCGCCCAGATGATCGAAGTCCCCGCGACCGCCAGATACGCGACGCCGGTCTTCATCGCCGAGTAGCCGAGCACCTGCTGCATGTACAGCGTCAGCATCAGGAACATCGAGAACAGCGCCGTGCCGAGGATGAAGCCGGCCACGTTCGCGCCGAGGACCGTCTTCGTGCGCAGGATTCCGAAGCGCATCAGCGGCTCGGCGACGCGGTTCTCCCAGGCGACGAAGCCGACCAACAGCGCGCCGGACGCGGCGAAGACGCCGATCGTGCGAGCCGAGTCCCAGCCCCAGCCGTGGCCCTGCGTGATCGCGAGCACGAGCAGGGAGAGCCCGCCCGTGACGAGAACCGCTCCGAGCGCGTCGAACGTCTTCACCCGCGTGTCACGGCTCTCGGCGAGCAACACCGGCGCCAGTGCGATCGCGACCAGGGCGACCGGGATGTTGACGAAGAAGATCCACTCCCACGAGAGCGCATCCGTGAGCACGCCGCCGAGCATGACGCCCGCGGCGGCACCGAAGCCGCCGACCGCGCCCCAGACACCGAGGGCGATGTTCCGCTCCCGGCCTTCGGCGAAGGTCGTCATCAGGATCGCGAGCGCAGCCGGGGAGATCGTGGCCGCGCCGAGGCCCTGGATCGCCCGGGCGCCGATCAGCGACGTCTCGGACCAGGCGAGCCCGCAGAGCAGCGAACCGAACGCGAAGAGCACGAGCCCGGCGATGAAGACGCGGCGTCGTCCGAGGACATCGGCCGTCCGTCCTCCGAGCAGGAGGAAGCCGCCGAACACGAGCGCATAGGCGGAGATCACCCACTGCAGGTTCGACTGCGAGACGTCGAGATCCAGCTGGATCGAGGGAAGTGCGACGTTCACGATCGCGATGTCGAGCACGACCATGAACTGGACGGCGCCCAGAAGGGCCAATCCAAACCATTTCATCCGAGGTGAGGTCACCATGCGCTATCCTTTCAGCAGCTTGCTCTTTCGGAACGAAAGCCTATACTTGCAAATGGCAAGTCATCCTTGAGAATGATCTTTCGCCGATGAAGCCCTACAGCCACTACTGCCCGATCGCCCACTCGCTCGGCCTCGTCGGCGAGCGCTGGACGCTGCTCGTCGTCCGCGAGCTCATGCACGGACCGAAGCGCTACACAGACCTCGCCGACCGCCTCCCAGGGATCGGGACGAACATCCTCGCCGTCCGGCTGAAGGAGCTCGAGACGGGCGGAATCGTCGAGAAGAAGAAGCTGCCGCCGCCGTTCGCTTCGACGGTCTACGAGCTGACGCCCGCGGGCCAGCAGCTACGGCCGGTGCTGCACGAGCTCGCCCGTTTCGGCGCCCGCCTGATGGGGCCGCCGCCGGAGGACGCGCTCGTCGAGGGCTGGCTGGTCGGCGCACTCGACCTCGCGCTCTCGCCGCTCTGCCGCGGCAGCAGGATCGCCTTCCGGATCGGCGACGAGGAGGCGTCGCTCGTCGACTGCACGGCCGTGCCGGGGATCGCCGACGACTACGACGTGCTGGTCGAGACCGATGCGACCGGCTTCTACCACCTCGTCGTCGACCGGCGGCTCGAAGGCGTCCGGATCGACGGCGACCCCGCCGCCCTCGAGCAGCTGCTCGACGGCTTTGCCGCGAGCCCTATCCCGCTTCCCGTCTAGAGCCTGCTCCGTGGTGACGCCTCGTCGACGGGGCGCACGGGGTGGGTGCGAGGCAAGGACGCAGGGAGCGTCGATATGCCACGCATATCGACGCGACTGAGGCGCCGCATCGCGCCGCCCCGTGCGTTCCGTCGACTCAGGGCTTCACTGCGGAGCAGGCTCTCAGCACGTCCCAGGCCCGCCGGACGTCGGCTTCGGTCGTGCGGGCGCTGCCGACGGCAAGCCGCAGCGTGTAGCGGCCGTTCAGGCGCGTGTGCGAGATGAAGATCTCGCCGGTCGCGTTGACGCGTTCGAGCAGCGCCTCGTTCTCCTCGTCGGAGCCGCCGCGCCTGAAGCAGACCAGCGAGAACGGACGCGGCGCGGTCACCTCCCAGCCCGGCTCCTCCCGCACCCAGCCCTCGAAGAGCGCCGCCAGCGCGATCGCGTCGCGGATCGTCCGCTGCAGCCCCTCGCGGCCGTAGCAGCGCAGCACCGTCCAGAGCTTGAGCGCGCGAAACTGGCGGCCGAGCGCGGGGCTGTACTCGGAGAGGCTCGCGACGTCCTCACGGACGCGGAGGTACTCAGGGACGAGGCTGAAAGCGGCGCGGAGGTCGTCGGGCCGGCGCGTCCAGAGGGCGGAGCACCCCATCGGCGTCAGCAGCCACTTGTGCGGGTTGACGACGACTGAGTCGGCGCGCTCCCAGCCCGCGAACGCGTCCCGGAGCTCCGGGCAGACGGCCGCGGAGCCCGCATACGCGGCGTCGACGTGGAGCCAGACGCCCGACCGCCCGCACTCGTCGGCGATCGCCGGCACAGGGTCGATCGAGCTCGTCGAGGTCGTCCCGATCGTGGCGACGACCGCGCACACGTCCGTGAGGTCGAGCGCGTCGGCTCGGAGCCGGAAGGCGTCGTCGACAGGCGTCGTGCGCACCTCGAGGCCGAGAATCCGGCACGCCTTCTCGACCGAGGAGTGCGCGTGCTCCGAGCAGACGACGACGCGTGACTCCGGCCGCGCGGCGCGTGCCGCGGCGACTGCCGCCAGCGTCCCCATCGAGGCCGTGTCCTCGAGGTGGCCGTGCAGTCCGGCGGGCAGCCCGAGCAGCTGCGCGAGCCAGTCCAGCGTCACCTCCTCCAGCTCCTGCAGCAGCGGCGATGTGCGCCAGAGGATCCCGACCTGGTTCAACCCCGCGGCAAGCAGCTCGGCGAGAATCCCCGGCTCCGACCCGGTGTTCGCGAAGTAGGCGAAGAAGCGCGGGCTCTGCCAGTGCGTCGCAGCCGGGAGCAGCACCTCGTCGAGATCGCGCAGGACCGCCGCGAAGGGCTCGGCCGTCTCGGGCGGTGACGCCGGGAGCGACGCCCGCAGCTCGCCCGGCTCGACCTGGGCGAGCACAGGCAGCTCGCCCACGCGCTCGAGGTAGGACGCAACCCAGTCGACGGCGGCGGCGCCGTCGTCCCGGAAGCTCACTTGCGCAGCTTCTCGATCTCCGGCCACGGCCGCGTGTTCAGGATCTGCTCCTTCGTCAGCCACGCCCGGCGCGCCTGGGCGATGCCGAGGTCGACGTAGCGGAGCGCCTTCGTCGAGTGACCGTCGCTCGAGATCGTCAGCATCAGCCCGGCCTCGCCGGCAAGCCGGGCGTTCGCGTCGCGGAGGTCGAGCCGGTCGGGTTGCGAGTTGATCTCGAGGAACGTTCCGGTCTCCACCGCGGCCTCGACGACCTTCTCGACCTCGATCGTGGACGGGCTGCGGACGCCGATCCGGCGGCTCGTCAGGTGCCCGATGCAGTCGATATGCGGGCTCTGCATGGCCGCGAGCGCGCGCTCGGTCGGTTGCTTGTCGAAGCTCGTGTGCACCGACGCCGTCACCCAGTCGAGGGGCGCGAGCAGCTCGTCGGCGACGTCGAGCTCGCCGTTGGCCCGGATGTTGACCTCGATCCCCTTCAGGATCCGGAAGGGAGCCAGCCGCTCGTTGAGCGCGTCGATCTCCTCCCATTGCTTCTGCAGGCGCCCGTCGCGGAGGCGCTGCGCGTGATCGCACATCGCGAGGTACTCGTGCCCGAGCGCCTGCGCCGCGAGCGCCATCTCCTCGATCGACCCCTTCCCGTCCGACCAGGTCGAGTGCGAGTGCAGGTCGCCGCGGAGGTCGCCGCGCTCGACCAGCGTCGGCAGCTCGCCGTTCCGCGCCGCGACCAGCTCGCCGCCGTTCTCGCGCAGCTCGGGCGGGATGTACGCGTAGCCCAGGTGCGCGTAGAGCTCCTCCTCGTCGGCGGCGGTGAACTCCTCCCCGGTCTCCGTGTTCGTGACCGAGTACTCGGAGACGCTGAAGCCCCGCCGGACGGCGTCCTCGCGCAGGGCGACGTTGTGCTCCTTCGAGCCCGTGAAGTGCTGGAGCAGATTGCCGTAGCTCTCCGGCGGGACGACGCGGAGGTCGAGCCGGAGCCCCTCGTTCGTGAGCACGGTCGCCTTCGTGTCGCCTTTCGCGATCACGTCGGCGACGTTGTCCCGGCTCGTGAACGCCTCGATCAGCGCCGGCGGGTCGGTGGAGGTCGCGATCACGTCGAGGTCGCGGAACGTCTCCCGGCGGCGGCGGGCGGAGCCGGCCTCGGAGACCTTCACCGCGGCCGGATGGCGGCGCAGCTCCTCGACGAGGTCGAGCAGGACCGGGAGGCCGTCGCCGAGCAGGCGCCTCGACTCGCGCGGGTCCTTCGGCTCCTCGGCGAGCGCCTTCAGGATCTTCTCCTCGCTCTTGGCGCCGAGGCCCGTGAGTACGCGCAGCCGCTCCTGCTCGGCCGCCTCCTTGAGCTCGGCGATCGTCGTCACGCCGAGCTCCTTCCAGATCCTTCGCGCCGTCTTCGGGCCGAGCCCGGGCAGGCGCATGAACTTGACGACTTCCTCCGGAACGAGCGCCTTCCGCTTCGTCAGCGCCTCCATCTCGCCCAGCTCGACGACCTGGACGATCTTGTCCTCGATCGTCCTGCCGATCCCAGAGAGCTCCTTCGCCTTCCCGTCGAGCGCGAGTTGCGCGACCGGCGCGCCCGTCTCGCGGATGCGGGTCGCGGCGCGGCGGTAGGCGAGCACGCGAAACGAGTCCTCGCCCTCGAGCTCGCTCAGGTCTGCGAGCAGCTCGAGCTGGTCGGCCAGCTCGTCGTTCCTCGGCAGGGTGGTGGACACCTCCAGCGATGATACGGAGGTGAGGGTGTGTGTCTGCCTGCCGACCTACAACGAGCGCGAGAACCTGGAGCCGATGCTGCGCGCCCTCGCCGGGGTGCTCGCCCCGGACGACCGCGTGCTCGTGATCGACGACAACTCGCCGGACGGCACCGGCGAACTGGCCGATCGGCTCGCGACCGAGCTCGGCTTCGTCGACGTGCTCCACCGCCCGCGCAAGGAGGGCCTCGGGCCGGCGTACCTGGCCGGCTTCCGCCGCGCACTCGACGCCGGCGCGGAACTGGTCGTCGAGATCGACTGCGACTTCTCGCACGACCCGAACGACGTGCCGCGGCTGATCGCGGCCGCGGAAGATGCCGACCTCGTGCTCGGCTCCCGGTACGTGCCGGGCGGCGGTGTCGAAAACTGGGGCCTGATCCGGCGTGCGATCTCCTACGGCGGCTCGCTCTACGCCCGGATCGTGCTCGGCCTCTCGGTGCGCGACCTGACCGGCGGCTTCAAGTGCATTCGGCGCGCCGTGCTGGAGGCGATCCCGCTCGACGAGGTGCGCTCGCGCGGTTACGCCTTCCAGATCGAGCTGACCTACCGCGCGATCCGCAAGGGCTTTCGGGTGCAGGAGGTGCCGATCCGTTTCACCGACCGCGTCGTCGGCGGCTCGAAGATGTCGCGCGCGATCGTGCTCGAGGCGATCTGGAAGGTGCCGCTGCTGCGGGCGGCGGCGCTGCGGGGCGCCCTGTGAGGGAGGTGACGGACGCAACGTTCGAGGCGGAGGTGCTGGCAGCCTCCGGGCCGACGATCGTCGACTTCTGGGCGCCGTGGTGCAAGCCGTGCGAGACGATCGAGCCGCTGCTCGAGGCGATCGCGGCCGACCGCGGCGTCGCGCTGGTCCGGCTGAACATCGACGAGCACCTCGCCGTGCCGGGCCGCTACGGGGTTCTCTCGCTGCCGACTGTGATCTTGTTCGCGGACGGCGAGCCGAGGGCGACCGTCGTCGGCGCGCGGCCGCGCGGCCACTTCGAGCGCGCGTTCGAGGAGTGGCTGCCGGACGTCTAGCGGCTCGCCTACTCCGGTGCTGCGAAGTGCTCGTAGCCGCGGAGCGGATACGGCTCGCCGCCCCGGAGCAGGAGCACGCCCTCGCCCTCCTCGCAGCCGCCGACGACCGGGAAGTCGAGCGGGTCGGGCGTGGCCGCGAGCAGCTCGAAGTCCTCGCCGAAGCCGAGGTCGTCGACGGCCCCCGCGAGCGGCACGGCGTCGAGGTCGATCACGACCCTGCAGCCCGAGCGGCGGGCGAGATGGCCTGCGTCGACGGCAATCCCGTCGGAGACGTCCAGCATCGCGGTCGCGACCCGTCCGAGCCGCAGCCCTTCCTCGACGCGGAGCGGCGGACGGAGGAAGCGGCCGGCGCGAAAGGCGGCGCCGGCGCCGCCGAGCGGGCCGGTGACGACGAGCAGGTCGCCGGGACGAGCCCCGGCTCGCCCCGGCACGCGCTCGGAACGCCCGAGTGCGGTGACGCTGACCACGACCTCGCTCGCCCGGGTCGTATCGCCGCCCCGAACCGGCACGCCGGCCTCTGCCAGGCCCTCGTAGAGCTCGACGACCTGCGCCACCTCGACCGTCCCCGGCAGCGCGAGCGTCACGAGCAACGCGTCCGGCCGAGCAGCCGACGCCGCGAGATCGCTGATGTTGACCGCGGCCGCACGGAACCCGAGCTCGCGCCAGCCGAGCCGGTCGAACCGGAAGTGGACGCCCTCGACGAGCGCGTCCTGGGTGACGACGAGCCCACCGGCCAGTTCGGCGGCGTCGTGCTCGGTCCCCTCGATCAGACCGCGCGACTCGAGCTCGCGCAGCAGCCCGAGCTCGCCCGCCTCAGAGAGCTTCATCGACGACCACGCGCAGAGCCTCGATCTCGGCGACGCCGCGGATCACCGCCACTCCGGCGGCGCCGGCGCGGATGCACTCGGCCGCGTTGGACGCATCGACCCCGCCGATCGCAACGACGGGGATCGAGACGGCGAGGCATACGTCACGGAGCCCGTCGATCCCGATCGGCGGCGCCGCGTCCGGCTTCGACGGCGTTCGCCAGACCGGGCCTGCTCCGAGATAGCCCGCACCCGCGAACTCCGCCACCGCGCCCTCGCGCCGAGTGGTCACGGAGATTCCGAACGGGATGCCGGCTTCGCGCGCACGCTCGATCCCCTCGTCGCCCTGGCCGAGGTGGACGCCGGTCGCGAGCTCGATCGCGGCCTCGACGTCGTCGTTGACGATCAGCTCGGCGTCGAGGTCGGCGAGCGCGCGGCCGAGGGCCACCACCGCCGCGGTCGGCGCGCCTTTCAGCCGCAGCTGCACGACCGTGGCGCCCCCGGCCGCCGCCTGCCGGGCGCTCTCCTCGTCCGCGACGAGCGCGTGCAGCCTCATCCGAACTCGACCTTCGCCCGTCCGGTCAGCGTGGCCGGGTCGAGCCCGGCGAGCGCGTCGTAGAGGCCGACGTGGAAGCTGCCGGGTCCCTTCGCCCCGACGGCGGCGTCCTCCCCGCCGACGCCGAACGCAACGAGTGCCTCCACCGCCGCCTCGAACGCGTCGTCCTTCCCCGCAAGAAAGCAGCCGGTCACCGCCGTCGACATGCAGCCCGTGCCCGTGATCGACGCCAGCAGCGGATGACCGTTCGCGACTGCTGCCGAGCGGCTCCCGTCGGAGACGTGATCGACGGGGCCGGTGACTGACGCGACGACGCCGAGGGCCTCCGCCGCCGACCGCGCCAGCCCGGCCGGGTCGCCGCCGCCAGCGACCGACTCGACGCCGCGGACCTCCGCCTCGACGCCGACGAGCGTGGCGACCTCGCCCGCATTCCCGCGAAGCAACGTTACGTCGATCTCGCCGAGGAGCCGGCGCGCCGTCTCCGTCCGGTACGACGTCGCGCCGACTCCGACCGGATCGAGCACGACGGGAACGCCGCGCTCGTTCGCGGCCTGGCCGGCGATCAGCATCGCGTCGACCCAGCGCTCGGAGAGCGTGCCGATGTTGAGCACGAGCGCGCCGGCGAGACCGACCATCTCGGCGACCTCCTCCTGCGCGTGTGCCATCACCGGCAGCGCGCCCAGCGCGAGGATCGCGTTCGCGGTCTCGTTCATGACGACGTAGTTGGTGATGTTGTGGACGAGCGGCCTGCGCTCGCGGATGCCGCCCAGGGTCGCGCCGGGATCGATCGTCATGCAGCTCCTTTCACGTTGAGGACGTCGACCGGCCCCTCCCCGGCGCCGATCTCGACGAGCCCGTGCCGCACGGCCGCCGCCGCCGCCACAGCGGCTCCGCGCGACGCGTCCGGCAGCGAGAGGCCGCGCGCGAGCAGCGCGGCCAGCGTCGCCGAGTGCGTGCAGCCGGCGCCGTGCGTCGCGGCGACGTCGTGGCGCTCGACGGGCAGCTCGAGGTGGTCGCGGCCGTCGAAGAGATGGTCGACCGCCGTCCGGCCGTGCCCCCCGGTGACGAGCGCGGCGGCCGCGCCGAGCTCGACGAGCCGCTCGGCCAGCTCGCGACGCGATGCCCCGGCCATCCCCGTCAGCGACTCGGCCTCCGGGAGGTTCGGCGTCACGACCGTGGCGAGCGGAAAGAGGCGGCCGATCAGCGTCTCGACGGCGTCATCCTGCAGCAGCTGCGCTCCGGAGCTCGCGATCAGCACCGGGTCGACGACGAGCGGCACCGGGTGGCGCTCGAGGAACTCGGCCACGGTCTCGATGATCGTGCGCGAGAAGAGCATCCCCGTCTTTGCCGCATCGACGCCGATGTCGTCGAAGACGGCTTCGAGCTGTGCCCGGATGAAGTCCGGCGACAGCTCGTGCACCGCCGTCACGGCCGTCGTGTTCTGGGCCGTGAGCGCGACGACTGCGCTCGTCCCGTGCGCGCCCGCAGCGGCGAACGCCTTCAGATCCGCCTGGATGCCGGCTCCGCCGCCCGAGTCGGACGTGGCGATCGTCAGTACGCGTGGAACGCTCATGGACTCCCTTCGCCGGTACGAGCCGGATCAGGTTCGACGGGTGTGATCTCAGCCCCGCAGGGCACCCCGGTTCAGCAGGCGAAGGCTAGCGTAGGGCCGATGAGCGTGGTCAGCGCGTCCTGGCTCGAGCTGCTGCAAGGGGAGGAGCTGGCGCACGTCGCCGTCGAGCCGCCGCAGACGGGCTCGGCCGAGCCGTTCCCGGACGACCTCGACCCACGGGTGGCCTCCGCGCTCGTCGGTCAGGGAATCACCGCGCTCTACCGCCATCAGGCGGAGGCCTGGGAGGCGCTGCGGGAGGGCGGGAACGCGATCGTCACGACCAGCACCGCGAGCGGCAAGAGCCTCGCCTTCAACCTGCCGGTGCTCGACCTGCTCGCGCGCGAGCCGAAGAGCCGGGCGCTCTACCTCTACCCGACGAAGGCGCTGGCCCAGGATCAGGCGCGGGCGCTCGCGGCGTTCGGGGTCAAGGGCGTCAAGCCCGCCATCTACGACGGGGACACCGAGAGCGAACGCCGCTGGCAGATCCGCAAGTGGGCGAACGTGATCCTGACCAACCCCGACATGCTGCACGTCGGCATCCTGCCCCACCACGACCGCTGGGGCGACGTGCTCGCGAACCTCCGCTACGTCGTCGTCGACGAAGCGCACGTCTACCGCGGTGTCTTCGGCTCGCACGTCGCCAACGTGCTCCGCCGCCTACAGCGGCTCGCCCGCGCCTACGGGTCGGAGCCGCAGTTCGTGCTCGCCTCGGCGACGATCGCAAACCCGGCGCAGCTCGCGGAGTCGCTGCTGGGCGAGCCGGCGACGGTGGTGGACAGCGACGCGGCGCCGGCGACCGAGCGGACGATCGCGCTCTGGAACCCGGAGCTGATCGACGCCGAGCTCGGCGTCCGCGCCAGCGCTCTCGGCGACGCGTCGCGGCTGCTGGCCGGCTTCGTGGCGGCTGGCCAGCGGACGATCTGCTTCGCGAAGAGCCGGAAGGCGGTCGAGCTGATTCACCGCTTCGCCTCCGGCCGCCTCGAGCCTGCAGTCGCCGCGCGGCTGGCGCCGTACCGGGCCGGCTACACGCCAACCCAGCGCCGCGAGATCGAGCAGCGGCTGATGGCGGGCGAGCTGCTCGGCGTCACCGCCACCGACGCGCTCGAGCTCGGCATCGACATCGGCTCGCTCGACTGCGCGATCTCGGTCGGATTCCCCGGCACGGTCTCCTCGCTGCGGCAGCAGTGGGGTCGCGCGGGGCGGCGCACTCCCGGGCTCGCGGTGCTCGTCGCGAGCGAGGACGCGCTCGACCAGTACTTCATGCGCGAGCCGGAGACGTTGCTGGGGCGGACGGTGGAGGCCGCGATCCTCGACCACGCGAACCCACGCGTGCTCGACGGCCATGTCCTCTCCGCCGCATTCGAGGGGCCGATCGACGAGCGCGACGCCGAGACGCTCGGCACCGAGGCACTCGAGCGGGCGCCGCTGCTGCCGGAGCTGAAACGCACGGATGCCGGCTGGGTCTGGGCCGGCAAGGACTACCCGGCGGCGCGCGTCATGCTGCGGTCGGGGGAGCTCGACTCGTTCACGGTGGTGGACGCGGAGACGGGCACCGTGCTCGGGACGGTCGAGCGCTCCCGCGCCTACTCGACCGTCCACGACGGCGCCGTCTACCTCCACCTCGGCGAGCAGCACCTCGTCCGCCGGCTCGACGTCGACGCCCGGACGGCGCTCGTCAGCCCGGCGACAGTCGACTGGTACACGCAGGCGAAGAAGGAGACGGCGACCGACATCGTCGAGCCGCTCCGCAGCGAGCACCGGCTCGGCCTCGAGCTCTTCTTCGGCCGCGTCTCGGTGACCGAGCGCGTGATCGCCTACCAGCGCAAGTCGATCAGCGGCAGCGACACACTCGAGACGATCCCGCTCGACCTCCCCGAGACGAGCTTCGAGACGGAGGCCGTGTGGTTCTCGCCGACTCCGGGCCAGCTCGAGGGCCTCGAGGAGATGCCGAAGCTGCTCTCCTCGCTCCACGCGGCCGAGCACTCGCTGATCGCGCTGCTGCCGCTCTGGGCGATGTGCGACCGCTGGGACATCGGCGGGCTCTCGACGAACATCCACCGCCAGACCGGGCTGCCGACGATCTTCGTCTACGACGGCCACGCCGGCGGCGTGGGGATCACCGAGCGCGGCTTCGAGCGGTTCGAGGGCTGGGTCGAGGACACGGCGAAGATGCTCGCCGGCTGCCCGTGCGCCGATGGCTGCCCCTCGTGCGTGCAGAGCCCGAAGTGCGGCAACCTGAACGACTACCTGGACAAGGACGGCGCGCTGACGTTGCTGAGGCGGATGCTCGCGAGCGGTTAGGGAGGAGCCGGGCGCGCGAGGCGCTCGACGGTTGCAAGCCAGGAGGCCCCGAACGCCCAAACGGCCGCAAACTCTGCGATCAGGATGCCGTAGTCGGGCCAATCCGTGAGGCCTTCCAGGGCGGCCAGCACGAGCGCCGCCAGGATCACCCACTCGCAGGCCTTGTGAAGGCGGCGGCGTTGGGGACGGTGCCTCGCCCAGTAGCGGCTGATCCGCGAGAGCAGGAAGATGAAGACGAAGGCGGCGGCGTAGTGGATCCGCTCGACCCAGACTTCACTCATCAGGTCCTGCAACGGCGTGGTCGCAACCTTGTCGCCGGGTTTGCCGGTGGGGAAGAACGCGACGACGACCACGGCCAGTCCTGCGAAGCTGCTGGCCCAGCTCTCCCGCGTGCGCTCGGGCCACTTGTAGATGACGAGGAAGACGCCGATAGCGCAGAGGAACCCGACGAAGACCTCGCGGAAGCCGGAGTAGTAGTAGGCGCTGAGCGAGCCGAGCGGGAAGGGCCGATCGTCGAACACGAGTGGCTCGCCGAGGACGAGGAGCGGCGGCAGCACGACTGCGAGCCAACCCACGACACGTCGCATGAAGACGTACGACCGGATGTACGGCTGTGAGCCCGGCTCGCTCGATCGACGCTGAACCTCGACCTCCGGAAGCATCCCCTTGAGCATCGCGTTGACGACCGTAAAGGCTCGTACCGGACATGTCTAGAGCAGGCCTAGGTGTCGACTCGACCCCGGAGGTCGGTCGGTCCCGTGTCGATTTCGGCACCCCTCGTTCGTCTACGTGGTGAAATCGAGTTCCGAGAGGAGGAACGGATGCAGTACCTGGCACTGATCTACGGCGAGGAGGCCCGCTGGGCGAACCTCTCGCCCGAGCAGCGCGAGAGCGAGATGAGCGAGTACATGGCGCTCTCGCAGGCGACCGTGACGCGCGGCGGCAACGAGCTCGACTCGACCGCGACCGCGACGACCGTTCGCGTCCGCGGCGACGAGACGCTCGTCACCGACGGGCCCTTCGCCGAGCTGAAGGAGTCGCTCGGCGGCTACTACGTCTTCGAGTGCGATTCGATCGAGGAGGCGTGCACCTGGGCCGCGAAGATCCCGGCCGCGCGGCACGGCTCGATCGAGGTGCGACCCGTGTACGTCGACGGAGGTGAGACGTCGTGAAGTACGCAGCCCTGCTGACGAACAACGCCGACGCCGTCGCCGCCTGGGAGCGGATGACGCCGGAGGAGGCCGCAGCGGCGCGGGCCCTCGAGGTGCCGAAGTGGGAGGCGCTCTTCAACGAGCTCGGCCCGACCGGCGCGCTGGGCTCAGGGTTCGAGCTCGACAGCCCGAATACGGCCAAGACCGTCCGCGTCCGTGACGGCGAGACGATCGTCACCGACGGCCCCTTCGCGGAGACGAAGGAGCAGATCGGCGGCCTGATGGAGATCGAGGCCGAGGACCTGGACGCAGCGATCACGATCGCAGCACAGATCCCGGTCGCCTTCACCGCCTCTGTCGAGCTGAGGCCGGTCATCGAGCATTGACGACCGACGTCGGCCTGGTCTTCAGAGAGGAGTGGGGCCGTGCCGTCGCAGCACTCACCCGCGTCCTCGGCGACATCGCGCTCGCCGAGGACGCGGTGCAGGACGCCTTCACGACCGCGCTCGAGCGCTGGCCGCGGGACGGCGCGCCCGCGAACCCGGCCGCCTGGATCATCACCGCCGCGCGCAACCGAGCGATCGACCGGCTGCGGCGCGAGCAGACCTTCGCGCGCAAAGCGGAGCTGCTGGCCCGGCTCGAGGCGCTGCCGGCCGAGGAGGACGACGTGAGCTCGATCCCCGACGACCGCCTCGCGCTCGTCTTCACCTGCTGCCATCCCGCGCTTGCGGCCGAGGCACGCGTCGCGCTGACCCTGCGCGAGGTCGCCGGCCTGACGACGACCGAGATCGCGCACGCCTTCCTCGTCGCCGAGCCGACCATGGCTCAGCGGCTGGTTCGGGCGAAGAAGAAGGTCCGCGACGCGGGCATCCCCTTCCGCGTGCCGCCCGACCACCTCCTCCCCGAGCGGCTGCGCTCGGTGCTCGCGGTGCTCTACCTCGTCTTCAACGAGGGCTACTCCGCCAGCGGAGGCGGCGCGGCGATCCGCGACGAGCTCTGCGACGAGGCGATCCGACTGGCCAAGCTCCTCGCGGTCCTGATGCCCGACGAGCCGGAGGCACTCGGCCTGCTCGCGCTGATGCTGCTGCACGACGCGCGCCGCGAGGCGCGGCTCGGCGCAGACGGCGAGATCGTCCTGCTCGCCGACCAGGACCGGAGCCGCTGGAACCGCGCCCGAATCGACGAGGGCACCCGCCTGCTCGAGCGAGCGCTCTCGCACAGGCGGCCGGGCCCGTACCAGCTGCAGGCCGCGATCGCGGCGCTGCACCTCGAGGACGAGACGGACTGGCCGCAGATCGCCGCGCTCTACGACGAGCTGGCGCGCCTCGAGCCGACGCCGATCGTCGAGCTGAACCGCGCCGTCGCCGTCGCGATGGCACACGGGCCCGAGTTCGGGCTCGAGCTGATCGAACGGATCGAGCTACCGGGCTACCACCTGCTCCACGCCGCCAGGGCCGACCTGCTCCGCCGGCTCGAACGCCCGGATGAGGCCGCCTCCGCGTACCGCGAGGCGCTCGCGCTCGAGATGAACGCGGGCGACCGGGCCTTCCTGGAGCGACGCCTCGCCGAGGTGGTACGTTCGTGACGTGTATCGCGACCGCCTGCCCCAGCTCGACGGCGGC
>DASQKK010000005.1:0-12874 GCA_035630545.1 Gaiellaceae bacterium | reverse complement strand
GACGTTGCGCATCGTGTCCTTGCCGATGCGGACCGCGTCCCACGGCCGCAGCTCGACGACGTCGTCCTCGATCTTGATGCGCGCGCTGCCCTTGACGAGGACGTAGACCTCCTCCTGGTTCGGATGCTTGTGCCCGAACGGGACACGGAAGTTCGGAGCGAGCGTGAACAGGCTCAGCCCGAGCGTCTCTCCCTCGATCGCGCCGCGGGCGAACCGAGCCTCCATTTCCTCCGGCATCTGGAACTTCGGTGCCGCGTCTTCGACCTCTCTGAGGTTCTTCTTCGTGTATGCGCTCATGACCCGGCTATGCCCGCTCGAGCAGATTCTCCACCGTCGGGTCGTCGTCGCGCCTGGTCGGCCTGACCTCGCGCCAGGTGCACTGCTCCGGGTCCTTGTCGTCGCGGAAGCGGATCAGCTTCGTGCCGTGGCGAAAGCGGTTCCCCTGCACCTTGTCGTAGCGCACCTCGGCGACGAGCTCGTGCCGGAGCGGTGTCTCCTCGAGCCCGTTCGTGCCCCAGCGGTTCGGCTCCGAGAAGCGCCGCTCGGAGCGCTCGTCGAGCAGCGGCAGGACGCGTGCGGCGATCTCGTCGTGGTTGCGCGCACCGATCGCGGCAGAGCCGACGTAGTCGACCTCGCCGTCCTCGCGGTAGAGCCCGAGCAGCAGCGTCGCCAGTTTCTCCGGCCTGTTCTTCCAGCGAACGCCGATGACGACGCAGTCCGCGGTCTTGTGCTCCTTCACCTTGACGACGGCCTCGCGCGAGCCGGGCATGTAGGCGAGGCCGAGCCGCTTCGCGATCACGCCGTCGAGCCCGGCCGCCTCGAAGCGGTCGAGCCAGGCGGTCGCCGAGTCGAGCGAGGTCGTCGCCGGCGAGATCCAGAAACCGTCGCCGCGCGCGAGCAGCTCCTTCCGCCGCTCTTCGAGCGGGCGCTGATGGACGGGCTCGCCGACCCAGAGAAGCAGGTCGAAGGCGATGAAGATCGCAGGGATCTCTGCGGAGAGCTTGCGGACGCGGCTTTCGGCGGGGTGCAGCCGAGTCTGCATCGAGTCGAAGTCGAGCACGCCGTCGCGGGCGATCACGATCTCGCCGTCGAGCGCGGAGTGGGGTGGGAGCAGCGCGCCGAGCGCCGCCAGCTCCGGAAAGTAGCGCAGCAACGGCCGACCGTTCCGCGACCAGAGGGCGAGCTCGCCGCCGTCGTTCTCGAGCACACCCCGGAAACCGTCCCACTTGGGCTCGTACTGCCAGCCCTCGCCGGCGGGGAGCTCGCGGACGAGCTCGGCCTCCATCGGCGGGAAGGGGACGTTCGGCCCGGGCACGTCTGCAAGGCTACTGCGATGGGCGAGCTCGACGGCGTGTGGGAGGTCCGACGCATTGGCGGCCTGCTGCCGCCGCTCTACGGAGTCCGCAAGCGGATCGACGGCGCGGCCGGCGTCACACTGCTCGGCATCGTGGGAGCGCCGTTCGACGTCGTCAGGCGCGAGCTCCGGTACAAGGGCGCGCTCTCCCGCGGTCTCGTCGACACGGTCGAGCCCCGCGGGGACGGCTGGTGGGACGGCGTCGCCCGCTACCGCGGCCGCACGCTCGGCCGCTTCGCGATGCGCCGCGTCGAGCGCTGACTAGGATTGCTCGATGAGACGGGTCGCCGTCACCGGGCTGGGTGCGATCACGCCGATCGGGCTCGACGCGCCTTCGACGTGGAAGGCGGCGGTCGCCGGCGAGAGCGGTATCGACTTCATCCAGGCCTTCGACGCGAGCGAGTACCCGGTCCGGATCGCGGGCGAGGTGAAGGGCTTCGACCCGGCCACGGTGGCGCCGGCGAAGGAGGCGCGCCGGATGGACCGAAACGTCCTGCTCGCGCTCGGCGCCGCGCAGGAGGCGTGGCGGGAAGGCGGCCTCAACGGCGTCGACCCGGCGCGCGTCGGCGTCGTCGTCGGCTCTGCGATCGGCGGTCTGCCGGGGATCGTCGACCAGACGTACGTCCTCCGCGACCGCGGCCCCGACCGCATCTCGCCGTTCTTCATCCCGAGTGTGCTCGTCGACTCGGCCAGCGGCCAGATCGCGATCTCGCTCGGGATCCGCGGCCCCAACTACGCGCCCGTCTCAGCGTGTGCGACCGGCTCGCACGCCGTCGGCGAAGGCGCCGAGCTGATCCGACGGGGCGACGCCGACGCCGTCCTCGCGGGCGGCACCGAGTCGTGCATCCACCCGCTCATCCTCGCCGGCTTCTGCGCAATGCGAGGGCTCGTCGCCGAGGACGAGGATCCGACGAAGGCCTCGCGGCCATTCGATGCGACGCGCGCGGGCTTCGTGATGTCGGAGGCCGCGTGCATCCTCCTGCTCGAGGAGCTCGAGTCGGCGCAGGCGCGAGGCGCGACGATCTACGCCGAGGTGCTCGGCTACGGGGCGTCGAACGACGCGCACCACATGGCCCAGCCGGAGCCCGAGGCGACGGGAGTGGCGGCGATGATTCGCGCGGCGCTCGAGCGCACCGGCGTCGAGCCGGAGCGGGTCGGCTACGTCAACGCGCACGGCACCTCGACCCCTCTCGGCGACGCCGCCGAGACGCGGGCGATCAAGCAGGTCTTCGGGGACCACGCCTACAAGCTCGCCGTCTCCTCGACGAAGTCGGTCACAGGTCACTGCTTCGGAGCCGCCGGCGCGATCGAGTCGATGATGTGCGCGCTCGCGCTCCACCACCAGCTGCTGCCGCCGACGATCAACTACCGCAACCCGGATCCGGAGTGCGACCTCGACTACGTCCCGAACGAGGCGCGCGAGGTCGAGCTCGACGTCGCCCTGTCGAACGCGATGGGCCTCGGCGGCCACAACGGCTGCGTCCTGCTCGGCCGCGCCTAGCCGCGGACGAGCTCGGGCGTCAGCTCGTCCGGCGACGCGACCACGACGTCCGCCAGCGCCAGCGCATCCGGCGCGGGCGGGTAGTGCGCGTTCGGGAGCGCGATCACGCGCATGCCGGCCGCGTGGGCGGCGCGGATTCCGTTCGAGGAGTCCTCGATCGCGGCCGCGGCGTCGGACTGGGAGTCGAGCCGGCGCAGCGCCTCGAGGTAGACGTCCGGCGCCGGCTTGCCGCGCGCGACCTCCTCCGAAGAGACGACGGCGTCGAAGAGGTCGGCGATCCCGGCGCGCTCGAGCACCGCCTCGATCAGCGGCCGGTTCGAGGACGACGCGACGCCGAGCCGGAACTCCGGCGCCAGCCGGCGTACCGCCTCGGCGGCGCCGTCGATCAGCGGCAGCCGCTCGCGGTAGCGGTCGAGCATCCGCTCGACGACCTCGGCATTGATCTCCTCGGGGGACGCGCTCAGCCCGATCTCCTCGTGCATGTAGGCCGACCACTCGGGCGAGCTCATGCCCATCATCGCCGCCTGAGCGCCGTCGTGCCAGCGGCCGCCCCGCTTCTTCGCAAGCTGCTCGCGCACGTCGTCCCAGACCTGCTCCGAGTCGACGATGACGCCGTCCATGTCGAAGACGACGGCGTCGATCATGCGGAGCGGTAGTCGCCGCCGAGCCGCAGCAGCGGCGGCCTGTCGGCGCCCGGCTCGAAGCGCTCGACGCGGCCGAGGAAGAGGGTGTGATCGCCGGCCTCGAGCTCGCCCCCGAGCTCGCACTCGAGCCAGCCGACGGCGCCGTCGAGGAGCGGGCCGCGCTCACCCTCGCGGACTGCAAGGCCGTGCCACATCGCGATCGGCGGGACGCCGCGCGCGAAGTGCCGCGCCAGCTCGACCTGGTCGCCTGCGAGCAGTGAGACGGCGAAGCCGCCGGCCTCACGCAGGAGCTCGTGGAAGGCCGCCTGGCGCGAGACCGAGATCCCGACGAGCGGCGGCTCCAGAGCGACCGAGACGAGCGAGGACAGCGTCAGCCCGAGGCGCGTGCCGTCGACCGCGATCGTTGCGACGGCGACCCCGACTGGATATCGCCGCATCGCCGCTCTCAGCTGCTCGCCGCTCGACACGGCGCCGATGTTACGGGTGTTCGCGCGCTGAGCAGCCGCTGCTGCGGATGGTCAGCCTGCGCAGGATCAGACGGCCTTGCAGAGCGGGTCGCCCGCAAGGAACTGCTTCTGCGTCTCGTGCATCTGCAGGTCGAAAGCCTTGTCGTACGCGCCGAGCGCGTCGGCCTCCCAGTAGATGTCCGGGAGCACGCCGGGGCCGATGATCGTGGCGCGGTACTTCGTCCCGTGACCTTCGGGCCGGCTGCCGTGGCTGTAGAAGCCGTAGCAGAACTTGCCGGTGCCCTTGTGCATCAGGAAGCTGTTCTCGCGCAGCCAGCCCTTGCCATAGGCGGAGTTGAACGTGTCGAGGAAGAGGTTGCGCCCGAACGTGTCCAGCGGGACGCCGGCGGGAGTCGACCTGAAGCCGTGCACGGGCCGGCCGAGGTACGTGAACGAGCCGAAGACATGGTGGAACTTGCGGTAGGCCCAGTTCAGGTTCACGGTCAGGACGGGCAGCTCGCCGCGGAAGTGCGAGAGGCGGAGCTCCCAGACGGACTGCTTCGGCGTCGCCTTGAGGCCGTAGTTCGGCAGCATCCGCTGCCACGACTGGAGCGCCCAGTAGGAGCCGTCCGGCGCCTTGCAGCCGGCGACGAACCACTGCAGCTCGGGCCCGTTGTACGGGGCGCAGGCATTCTTGAGCGTCTTCCACACGTCCCGCTTGTACGTCCCGTAGCCGCCGGAGTAGTCGAGCTTGAACTCGAGCTGCTTGCGGCTCGGCGTCGGGTGGATCGCGTTCAGCGCGCCCCAGGCGAGCACGTTCCAGCGCTTGCCGCGGGCGGTGTAGCTGACCAGGGCCTGGCCGTTCTGCGCCACTTTCAGGGAGACGTTGTTGGCGTTGCGGTCGATGATCTCCGAGGCCGAGGCGGTGGTGGGGATCGCGACGGCGGTGCTGAGCGCAAGTAGAACGGCAAGGCGAAATCGCATCGGGTGAGCTCCCTGGTCGGGTGACGTCTGAGGACGTAGGTCGGCAGCCGGCACCTCGGGGATCACCACCCGCCTGGGTGATTTAGTAGCGGTTGTAAGTTAGAAAAAGTGAAGGGCTGCCGTGAAGGCCGCCCTTCGGCAGAACCGATCTCGACCGGCTAGGCCGTCGAGGCGACCCTGCTCTCGCGCGTCGTCAGGACGCCGAGGCCGATCATTCCGGCGCCGAGCAGCAGGTGCAGCCAGTTGTCGGCGTCGTTGACCGGGATCCAGTCGCCGCCGCCGATGATGCCGAGCACGAACAGCGCGAGATAGATCGCGCCGCCGCCGATCAGGTACGTCCGGGCGCCGCTCGCGGTCGCCGCCAGGGCGAGGCCGGCGAGTCCGAAGAGCAGGTGCACGACGTTGTGCAGGACGCTCACCTCGAAGATGCCGAGCAGCTCTGCGGTGCCGTCGTTGCCCGCGAACTCGAGCCCCTCGTAGAGGTTCGTGGTCACGCCGGGGATGAAGCCGGCGACGCCGACGAGCAGGAAGACGATTCCCACCAGTCGGGCGACGTTCTGGACGAGTGTCCGATCCATGTCCTACCTCCCGGGGATATGGCTGGGCAGCATTCCCGCGCAACGAGCGCGTCTCCTTGCCGTTTCTTCGCCCGGCCGGCGATCCCGGTTCATACGTTCGGGTTGTCGTGCGGCAGCGTCGCCCGCACCGCGGTGCCCTGCCCGGGCTCGCTGACGACGTCGAGTTCTCCTCCGAGTGCCGCAACGCGGTCGGCGAGCCCGCGCAGGCCGGATCCGGTCTCCTCGTCTGCCCCGCCGACGCCGTCGTCGACGACCTCGACTGCGGTGGAGGTGCCGTCCGTGCTCACGCGGACGCGAACCCGTGAAGCCTCGCTGTGCTTCCCCGCGTTCGCGAGCGCCTCGGCGACGAGGTAGTAGGCGGCGGCCTCGACGGCCGGCGGCAACCGGCCGGACGGAGTCTCGACGATCTCGACCGGGAGCACCGAGCGCTCGGCGAGGCCGGCGAGCGCCGGCTCGAGCCCGCGGTCCGAGAGCAGGCGCGGGTGGAGGCCGCGGACGAGCTCGCGGATCTCTTCGAGCGCGAGCGCCAGCTCCGTCTGCGCCGACTCGACCAGCTGCGGCACCTCGGCCGGGTCGGTCTCGAGTCGGCGCTTGACCAGGTGCAGGTGGAGCGCGACGGTCACGAGCCGCTGCTGGGCACCGTCGTGCAGGTTTCGCTCGACGCGGCGGCGCTCGGCGTCGCCCGCGGCGACGATCCGCGCGCGCGAGTCGGTCACGTCGCGGAGGGCGCGGCGGAGCTCGGTGACGTCGCGCACGACCGCCACGACCTCGTCAGGGCCGGCCGGAGCGACGCGCACCTCGAATTCGCGCTCGTCCCCGAGGTGGGTGCAGAGGCTGTACTCGACGGTCGCCAGACTCCCCTGGTCGAGCGAGGCCCGCACGCACTGCATCAGCTGCTCGGCGACGTCCGCCGGCAGCAGCTCCTGCACGGTCGAGCCGACGACCCGGTCGGGCGTGTCGACGAGCTTCGACGTGTCGCCGCCGACCTCGAGGTAGGTGCCGTCGGCCCGCAGCCGCAGGAGCAGGTCCGGCAGTGCATCGAGCAGCGCCTTGTGGCGCGCCTCGACCGGTGCAGGAGCCCGTTCCACGCAGCCATCGTAGTCTGCCGTGTCGCGGGCGCCAGTGTCGCGCGACGTGCCCGAGCGGAGCGCGGAGATCGTCGTCGACCAGCCGCGTGCGCGGCTACTGCGGGCTCGCCGGCGAGGGCTGGGACAACACTCCGTCAGTCGACGCGCGCGGGTGGAGCCGCGACGATTGCGAGCAGTGCGGGCACGAGGTCGGCCGGGGCGTGCAGCTTGTTGACGTACCCGATCGCGCCTGCGTCGCGCGCGTCCTGGATTCGCTCCGGATCGGCGCCGGAGAGCATCAGCACGCACATGCGCGGCCTCGCCTTGCGGACGAGCTGCGTCGCGATGATTCCGTCGATCCGGGGCATGTCGATGTCCATCAGCACGACATCGGCGTCTTGCCAAGTTGCGAGCTGCACGGCCTCCTCGCCGTCCTTCGCGATCCCGATCACGTCGAACTCGGGCCGGTCGTGCAGGAGCGTCGCGATCAGCTCGGCGTAGCGTTGGTCGTCGTCGGCGATGACGACGCGCAGAGGTGCTTGATCGGGCGGCCACATCGGGGCATCCACCGTAGTCCAGTTTCAGTCTTGCCAACAGTGACCGAAAGGCCAGGTTTTGCAGCGAGAAACGCGACGCCGAGTGGGGCTCGGCGATCGCTAGCGGGGCTCGTCGTCCGCCTGGTAGAAGAGCTCGGCCCGGCAGATCTCCGTCACGACGGGTTCGCCGAGCACGGCCTCCTGTGCGGCGAGCGCTTCCTGCGCGGCGCGCTCCTGCTCTGGCGAGTGGACGAAGATCGCCGAGCGGAAGCGGGAGCGGCGGCCGACCCGAGGCCGCGTCGGATCGTGCAGGCTCCAGAACCGTTGCAGCAGCTCCTCGTAGGAGACACGCGCAGGATCGAACTCGACCCGGACCGCCTCGGCGTGGCCGGTGATGCCCGTGGCGACACGTGCGTAGCTCGGGTTGGCGACGGTCCCGCCCGTGTAGCCGCGTGTCGTCTCGATCACGCCGGGAACCTCACGGAAGACCCGCTCGACGCTGCGGAAGGAGCCGCCGGCAAACGTGGCGACTCCGATCAGACGGTTGCGGCGGTCGGCCGCCGGGGGCCGGGGGACGGCGACGCTCACAGCACCATTATCGCGCGTTCGCTCGCGACCCGCACGCGCCGTCGGCGGTCGCGCCTCGTGAAGCACGGTCCGCGCGCCGCGCAGCGACCGTCCGTTGGGCGCGAGCTGGGCGGATGACGTGAGCTCGACCGCGTGTCAGCGGATCCGCAGCATGTTGGAGCGGCCGCCCAGGTAGCACGGCCCTGCCTGTGCAGCCGGCATGAACGCGCGCACGAGTGACCCGGCCGGCGGCTTCGCCTTGAACCGAGCGGTCGAGAAGACGAAGGTCGATCCCGGCGGCGCGCCGCCCCCGGCCAAGACGGCCGATCTCAGCGTGGTCCAGCCGCGGGCGGGATCGAGCCTCTGCAGGAGCACCCGCTTCCCGGCGAAGGACATCTTCGCGCGGACCGACGCCGAGAACGCGCGCGTGCCGGACTGCCTGAGCGCGACGTAGGCGCGGTCGCGCACCCGGACTGGTGCGCTCGTCCGGTCCTGCCAGCGAGCGCGGACCGAGGCCGTGATCCCGGGGTAGAAGTACTCCCACGACCAGCGGCCGCCCGCGGCCGTCTCGACCACCGCTACCTGGCGGTAGAGCGACTGGCCGCAGTCCCGCGCCTCGAGCCGGACGATCTGCCTCGGCCGTCCGTCGGGGATCGAACCGAACAGCGTCAGGCGACCGTCGCGGAGGAGGTCGGGCGGCTGTGCCGCGATCGTCGGCCGGGCAGGCGCCGAGAGCGACGGCGCTGCGAACGCGGTCAGGAGAAGTGCGCTTGCAAGGACGAGGAGCGACGCGGATCGCATCGTGCCGGCATTCTGACATCCGTGCCGCACGGCTAGGCGCTCCGGGCGAAACGACCTGCCCCGTGGTGCGACGTACCGGTTGAAGCGCATAAGCTTGGGTCACGACTACGACGCCGGAGCCGAACGACCGGCCCGTGCCTCACGATGGGCGGGCCGCGACCGCCGACCGGTCGTGGATGTCGTGGACCGCGGCCGGGATCGGCGGGATCTGGGCCGCCGTCCTGCTGATCAGCCTCTTCTCACCCGATCTCGTGTCCGGCTCGGAGCAGGAGCACCTCCCGGTGGCCGCGATCACGGCGTGGTTCTGGGGCGGGGTCGGCACCTTGGTCTTGCTCTTGGCGATGGGGCGGCTGCGAGGCCGTCCGAGCTGGCGGCCCATCTGGGTCGGGCTGTCGGTGGCGACGCTTGTGATCTGGACGGTGGCCACGATCCTCGCGGTCACCCTCCCCGTGATCGAGACCGGCACCGATCCGACGCGGATCCCCGTCGCCGCCATCGTCGCGCCCGTCGCTGCGGCGATGCTGACGGCGCTGGCAGGCACCGTCGCGAATGTGTTCCGAGCAGGGCCAGGCGACGAGTAGCCGCGCGATCGCTCAGCGCGCCGTCGCCGGGCCTGTTCCGTTGCGCAGAAGACTCCCGCGTCCCGTCGGCCAGGGCAGGAGGTTCGTGCCCGACCCCGGGACACGAAAGACGTCGATGCCGTGGTCGAATGTCGAGAGCACGATCTCGAGCGTGCCGTCGCCGTCCAGGTCGCCGATCGAGGGCGCTGCGGGAACGCCGATCCCGTTGCCGTTTCGCCCCTGGCGTGGGAGTCGGATGTCGTGTAGCCGCTTGCCCGCCGCCGAGAGCACGAGCAGGCGGCCGGAGCCCGGGGCGAGGGCGTACGTGCCGAAGACGAGCTCGGGCTTGCCGTCCCGGTTGAGGTCGGCGGCCACGACCTCGGAGGCGAACGTCTTCGGAGCGCTCATGGCGTAGTCGAAGCGCCAGAGCCGCTTGCCCGTCGGGCTGACTGCGTAGACGAAGCCGTCGGGCACCGAGGCGACGATCTCGGCCCGCCGATCGCCGGAGATGTCAACGACCGTGGGTGCCGGAATCCCTGAAGGCGGATACCAGTCCCCGGAAGGTCGAACGGCGGGCTTGTCGGACCGCGGCGGGGTCGTGAAGCCTTTGTGCCGGCGCGCCGACCGGGAGCCGTCGCCGTGCGCGCCGTCGAGCACCATGAACGCGTACGCCTGGGTCTCGTACGGCTCCTCCTGCTCGGCGTTCGGCAGGCCGATCACCTCGTTCCGGCCGTCGTGGTCGAGGTCGGCGATCGACGGCGGCGAGTCCGTCCACTGCAGCCACATCGTCTTCCGAACGTCGGGCCACGGGCCGGCATGGTCGTGGTAGTGGCGCGCTTCCACGACCGGGTCGAGCCAGCGGATGAACTGGCCCCAGCCGAGCCGTCGCCCGGCGTGGCGGCTGTCGCGGTTGCGAAACCAGGGCGACGCGAGCACGGAGGTGCCGTCGTGGTTGAAGACGTTGATCTGGTGGTTGTCGAAGGTGACGACGATCTCGAGCTGTGCATCGTCGTCGAGGTTGCCGATGCCGACGTTCTCGCCGTAGGCGCCGTAGCCGCTGTTGCCGGCGCCGTTGAAGTCGGCGTCGTTGCCCTTGCCGCGCAACCGGTTGTACCGCGGCCAGGCCGTTGCGGGAGCGCCCTTCGGCCGGTAGAGCGAGCCCCGTGCGCCGAACACGAACACCTGCGCGCCGGTCGGCGAGGTGTTCGTCGTCGTCACGACGACCTCGACCCGGCCGTCTCCGTCGAGATCGGCCACCGCGAGTCCCCGCGCCTCGGGGCACTGGCCCCCACTGCACGTCGACGCGGGCCACCCGGGTTCGAGACCAAGGCGACCGGCGCGGAGCTCGTAGGCAGCCACCGTCCCCTCGTTGCCGCCGACGACGATCTCCATCCGCCCGTCGCCGTCGAGGTCTGCGACCGCTCCGGGGGCGTAGACCCGCCCCTTTGTCGCGGTGCCCTTCCCGAGTTGGCGCCCCGTCGCGTCGAAGACGAACGTCGAGTAGAAGGGCGCGACGAGCTCGAGCCGGCGGTCGCCGTTCAGGTCGACGAGCCCGGGTGAGGAGAACCAGCCCGTCTCCCCGGTGCTGATGTTGCGCACGAAGCGCGGGGCGGCGACGGGTGCCGCCGCGGATCGGCCGACCGCGCGGTCGGCGGAAGCTGCGCGGCCGCCGCTCGAAGGCGCGACCGCCAGAACCAGGAACGCGACGACGGCCGCCACGCGGAGCATCGCCGAACCCTAACGACCCATCCGGTCGCCCGGACCCGACGGAGGGTCGGCGTGTGCTGGGCGCGGCCGGTCGCCAAGGACCGGCCGCGCCCGAGCAGTCAGTCGGCAACCGTGAACGAGAGAACGAGGTCGGTGCTCGAGCTGTTGCCTGCGTAGATGTCGATCTGGCCCGGCTCGACTACGAACTTGCCGTGGTTGTCGTAGAAGCCGAAGTCGCTCTTGTCGAGCGTGAACGTGACCGTTCGCTTCTCGTCGGGGGCGAGCGTCACGCGCTCGAAGCCGCGCAGTCGGCGAACCGGCTGCGAGATGCTGGCGACCGGGTCGTGGAGGTACAGCTGCACGACCTCGTCACCCGTCTTCGTACCGGTGTTCTCGACGTCGACCGAGGCGCTGATCGAGCCGTCCGGCGCCACACTGGGGCTGCTCAGTCGCAGGTTCGTGATCGAGAACGTGGTGTAGCTGAGCCCGTAGCCGAACTCGAACAGGGGCGAGCAGCTCGGGATGTCGCGGTGCTGCGAGTTCCACTTGAACGTCTTGTTGCAGGGGCGGCCGGTGCGCTCGTGGTTGTAGTAGATCGGCACCTGGCCGACGCGGTACGGGAACGACACCGGCAGCTTGCCGCCCGGGTTGACGCTGCCGAACACGACGTCGGCGACCGCCGGGCCTCCCTGGATCCCGGGGAACCACGCCTCGAGGATCGCGGGTGCGTCGTCGACGATGTCCTCGAGCGCGAGCGGCCGGCCGTTGAAGAGCACCACCACGAACGGCTTGCCGGTCGCCGCGATCGCCTCGATCAGCTCCTCCTGGCGCCCCGGGAGGTCGAGTGTGCTGCGGGAGTTCGCCTCGCCGCTCATCTCCCGCGTCTCACCGAGGGCGAGGACGACCTGGTCGGCGGCCTCCGCGACCGCCACCGCCTGGGCAAAGCCGGCATCGGAGCCGCAGCCCTCGGGGTCGGTGTGGGGCACCTCCGTGTTGGAGAGCTTGCAGCCCTCCGCGTAGGTGGTCTCTGCGCTGCTTTGCTCGGCGATGCCGTCGAAGACGGTGACCACGTCCCCGTCGTCGCCGCGGCCCCACCACGGCCCGAGCAGGTCGTGCTGGTTCTTCGCGAGCGGCCCGATCACCGCCGTCCGCTGCGTGGGATCGAGCGGCAGGACGCTGCCCTCGTTCTGCAGCAGCACCATCGAACGCGACGCGGCGCGCCGCGCGGCCGCGACCGCGTCCGGCCGGAGCATCTGTGCCTCAGCCTCCTCGGGCTGGTACGGCGCGTACGGGTGCTCGAACAGGCCCGCGCGCATCTTGACACGCAGGATCCTCCGCACCGCATCGTTGATCCGGCTCATCGAGATCTCGCCGTTCGCGAGCAGGTCCTCGCCGTGGTCGCGGATCAGCGTGCTCGTCATCTCCGAGTCGACTCCGGCGTTCAACGCGAGCGCTGCCGCCTCGGGCCCGTCCGCCGCGACGCCGTGTCCGCACTCGCCGGAGTCGGGCGTCCTCGGTGGGCAGGCCCGCAGCTCCGCCACTGCCGTCCAGTCGCTCTCGACGAAGCCGTCGAAGCCCCACTCGTCCTTGAGGATGTCGCTCAGCAGGTAGTGGCTCCCGCAGGCCGGCTCGCCGTTGAGTGCGTTGAACGCGCACATGAACGTGTCGGCTCCGGCGTCGAGTGCCGCCTTGAACGGCGGCAAGTACAGGTTCCAAAGCCGCTGCTCGGACATGTCGGTGGTGTTGTAGTCGCGTCCGCTCTCCGGCTGGCCATAGGCGGCGAAGTGCTTCGGGCTGGAGACGAGCTTGTCGGGCGCGCTGTAGTCGGATCCCTGGAATCCCTTGACCCGCGCGGCCGCCAGGACGGCGTTCAAGTACGGATCCTCGCCGGCGGCCTCGGAAATCCGCCCCCAGCGGGGCTCGTGCGAGACGTCGACCATGGGGGCGTACGTCTGCTTGAGGCCGACGGCCGCCGACTCGCGCGCGCCGTAGGTCGCGTCGTCCGAGGCGACCTCCGGGTCGAAGCTGGCGCCCACGCCGAGCGGAATCGGGAAGATCGTCCGGAAGCCGTGGATCGTGTCGAAGGCGAAGAGCAGCGGGATCTTCAACCGCGACTCCTCGACCGCGAG
>DASQKK010000004.1:0-14141 GCA_035630545.1 Gaiellaceae bacterium | reverse complement strand
GACGATCGCCGAGCAGCAGGGCGGCTCGGTGCAGGGGATCACGACCGGCGAGTTCGCGGCGTACTACATCGTCTGGACGCTCGTCCGGAACATGAACATCGTCTTCACGCCGTACGGCTGGGAGTGGCGGATCCGCGAGGGAGAGCTCTCGGCTGCACTGCTCCGCCCCCTTCACCCCATCCACGACGACATTGCAGGCTTCGCCGGCTGGAAGGTGGTCACGATCATCCTGTGGCTGCCGATCGCGGCCGTGCTCTGGATCGCATTCGATCCCTCGATCGACATCCGCGCGGCCGAGATCGCAGCGTTCAGCGTCGCCATCTGGGGCGCGTACCTGATCCGGACGATGTTCCTGACCTCGCTCGGGATGGTGACGTTCTGGACGACGCGCGTGAGCGCGCTCTTCGAGCTCGCGGTCGGGCTCGAGCTGCTCCTCTCCGGCCGGCTCGTGCCGCTGCCGCTCATGCCCGCCTGGGCTGAAGATGTCGCGAACGTGCTCCCGTTCAAGTGGTCGTTCTACTTCCCGATCCAGACCCTCGTCGGCGACCTGACGAACCGGGAGCTGCTCGAGGGGCTCGGGATCCAGTTCCTCTGGATCGTCGCCCTGACGGGGTTGTTCCTCGTCGTCTGGCGGTTCGCGATCAGGCGCTACTCGGCGGTCGGGAACTAGTGCGACTCGCGCGTCTCGCCTGGCTCTTCTTCAAGGTCGGCTCGCTGAACGAGCTCCAGTACCGGGCGAACTTCTTCATCCAACTGCTCCAGTCGGCGGTCTCGGTCGGCGTCGCGCTCGTCGTCCTCTCGCTCGTCTACTCACAGACGACCGAGCTGAACGGCTGGAACGAGTCGGAGCTGCTGATCGTGCTCGGGATCCAGATCCTGCTCGGCGGGGTGATCCGGACGACGATCCAGCCGAACATGCAGCGGCTGATGGAGGATGTGCGCGACGGCAGGCTCGACTTCGCGCTGACGAAGCCGGAGGACTCGCAGGTGCTGGTCAGCATTCGCAACGTCCAGATCTGGCGCGCGGTGGACGTGATCGCGGGCGCCGCCGTGCTCGCCTACGGGATCGACGGGCTCGACGCGGGCGTAGCGATCGGCGACGTGCTCCTGTTCCTCGGCCTGCTCCTGCTGGGCGCGGTCACGATCTACTGCTTCTGGCTGGTGATCGCGACGCTGGCATTCTGGATCGTCAACGTCTGGGAGATCATCGAGCTCTTCGACGGCATCTACCAGGCCGGCCGCTGGCCGACGTCGATTTTCCCGGGCTGGCTGCGATTCGGCGTCACCTTCATCTTCCCGCTCGCGTTCGCGATCACCGTCCCCGCCGAGGCGATCACGTCACGGCTCGACTGGTCGACCGTCGGGATCGCCGTCGGCTTCGCCGTCGTGCTCTTCGCCTTCACCCGCTGGTGGTGGGGCTTCGGCCTCCGCCGCTACTCGGGCGCGTCGGCCTGAGCTAGGTGCGCGACGCGTCGAACGTGCCCCACTCCTCGCGGAGCACGTTCGAGATCTCGCCGATCGTGACGAGGGCGCGGAGCGCGTCGTGCATCGGCACGAGCAGGTTCTCCGTCCCCTGAGCGGCGCTGCGCACCGCAGCGAGCGCGCGCTCCGCCTCCCCCGGGTTCCGGCCGGCACGGACGGCTGCCGTCCGCTCGAGCTGGCGGCGCTCGATCGCGGGATCGAGCTTGTGCAGCTCGACGTGCTCCTCCTCGGACTCCGCGAAGGCGTTGACGCCGACGATCACGCGCTCGCCCGACTCGACCTGCTCGTTCCAGCGGAAGGCGGCCTCCTCGATCTCGCGCTGGACGAAGCCCTGCTCGACCGCGGCGACCGCGCCGCCGAGCTCGTCGATCCGCTCGATCAGCTCGCGCGCCCGCTCCTCGAGCTCGTCGGTGAGCGCCTCGATGAAGTAGGCACCGCCGAGCGGGTCGGCGGTGTCGGTCGCTCCGCCCTCGGCGGCGAGGATCTGCTGCGTCCGCAGCGCGATCCGCGCCGAGCGCTCGGTCGGGAGTGCGAGCGCCTCGTCGAAGCCGTTCGTGTGCAGGCTCTGCGCGCCGCCCGCGACGGCCGAGAGCGCCTGGATCGCGACGCGGACGATGTTGTTCTCCGGCTGCTGCGCGGTCAGGGTGGAGCCGCCCGTCTGCGCGTGGAAGCGAAGCGCCAGCGCCTTCGGGTTCGTGGCGCCGAAGCGGTCGCGCATGATCGTCGCCCACAGCCGCCGGGCGGCGCGAAACTTCGCCACCTCCTGGAAGAAGTGGTTGTGCGCGTTGAAGAAGAAGGAGAGGCGGGCGCCGAAGTCGTCGGGCGAGAGGCCGGCGTCGACCGCGGCCTGCGCGTACGCGATCCCGTTGGCGAGCGTGAACGCGAGCTCCTGCACGGCGGTCGAGCCGGCCTCGCGGATGTGGTAGCCGCTGATCGAGATCGTGTTCCAGCTCGGGATCCGCTCGGCCGCGTAGGCGAAGAGGTCGGTCGTCAGGCGCATCGACGGCCTCGGCGGGTAGATGTAGTTCCCGCGCGCGATGTACTCCTTGAGGATGTCGTTCTGGACCGTCCCGCGCAGCGCCGTGCCGGGGACACCGTGCTCCTCGGCGACGAGCTCGTAGAGCAGGAGCAGCTGCGAGGCAGGCGCGTTGATCGTCATCGAGGTCGAGACCTCGCCGAGCGGGATCCGGTCGAAGAGCAGGCGCATGTCCGCGAGCGAGTCGATCGCGACACCGGTGCGGCCGACCTCGCCGAGGGCGTGCGGGTCGTCGGAGTCGTAGCCGAGCTGGGTCGGGAGGTCGAACGCGACCGAGAGCCCGGTCTGGCCGCGGTCGAGCAGGAAGCGGAAGCGCTCGTTCGTCTCCTCCGCCGAGCCGAAGCCCGCGTACTGCCGGATCGTCCACGGCCGCCCGCGGTACATGTCGGGGTAGGGACCGCGGGTGAAGGGGAACTCGCCGGGCCGCTCGCCGTCGCCGTAGACCGGCTCGATCTCGATTCCCGACTCGGTCTCCCGCTCCACGGAGCGGATGCTACGCGGCCGCTTCTAGAGCACGCCGCCGCAGCCCTCGATCGCGTCCAGCGCGATCCGGCGCCCGCTGCAGATGTGCGCCCTGATCGCCGCGCGCGCGGCCTCGAGGTCTCCTGCCTCGTACGCGTCGACGATCGCGCCGTGCTCGGTCGGCAGGTTCGAGCCTCCCTCGAGCTTGCCGCCGCGGATCACCTGCATCATCAGGTTGACCGAGAGCTCGCGGTAGAAGCGGGAGAGCAGTGCGTTGCCGGCGAGGTCGACCTGGTGCTCGTGGAAGGCGGCGTTCGCACCGTCCCACTCGGTGTGCGAGACGGCCTCGGCGGTCGCCTCGTGGAGCTCGCGGAAGCGAAGCAGCTCCTCGCGGCCGACGTTGCCGACCGCGGTCTCGGCCGCCTGCAGCTCGAGCGCGAGCCGGACGTCGTAGCCTTCGGCGATCGCAGCCGCCGTCAGCGGGCTGACGTAGTAGCCGCGTCGGGACTTCACGGTCAGGAGGCCCTCGGAGACGAGCCGCGTCAGCGCGTGGTGGACCGGGCTCCGCGAGACGCCGAGCGTCGCCGCGAGCTCGTGCAGGCTCACCTTCTCGCCCGGGCCGAGCTCGCGTGTGATCAGCCGCGACTTCAGCGTCTCGTAGACGCGGTCGTTCAGGTTCGTCCGGGCGGGGGCGGAGACCGACACGAGGCATACGTAACATGACACGTGCCGCGAAACAACCCGGTCCCGGCGAGGGCTACGCTCACGCGATGCAGGTACGCATCCGACTCTTCGCCGGCCTGCGCGAGCGTGCCGGCGCGGGCGCCCGCGAGCTCGACCTCACCGACGGCGCCACGCTCGCCGACGTCTGGCCGGCGCTCGGCCTCGGCGACGAGCCCGCCGGCCTCCTCTACGCGGTCAACAAGCGCTACGCCGACGAGGGCACGACACTCTCCGACGGGGACGAGGTGGCGCTGATCCCGCCCGTGTCCGGCGGCGACTTTCGCGTCACCGCCGAGCCGCTCTCGCTCGACACCGTCGTGCGCGAGGTGCAGCGCGACGAGGCGGGCGCGGTCGCGACCTTTCTGGGCACCGTGCGCAGCCGTTCGCGCGACCGGAACGTGCTCTACCTCGAGTACGAGGCCTACGCGGGGATGGCGGAGCAGATGATGGCCGACCTCGCGCGCGAGCTCGCCGAGCGTCACGAGCTGCTCGCGGTCGCGATCCACCACCGGATCGGCCGGGTCGAGATCGGCGAGCCGAGCGTGGCGATCGCCGTCTCCTCACCGCACCGCGCCGCCGCGCTCGCCGCCTGCAAGGAGGCGATCGACACGCTGAAGGGAACTGTGCCGCTCTGGAAGAAGGAGGTGTACGAGGGCGGCGAGGAGTGGATCGGACAAGGGTCATAGCCAAACGACCCTTCCCGACTACCCTGAGCGCATGAGTCTCGATCCGTACGCTCCCCGCGAGGCCGAGGAGCCTGAGTACCAGTACTCGCCGGTCAAGCGGCCGACGACCCTGCGCGACATCCTGCGCAAGCTCTGGGCACCGATCGCCGCGCTCGGGTTCCTGCTCTGGAAGCTGAAGTTCATCTTCGCGGCGATCTTCAAGTTCAAGCTCTTCACCGTCGCCGGCTCGATGCTCATCTCGATCGGCGCGTACGCGCTCCTCTGGGGCTGGCAGTTCGCGGTCGGTTTCGTCCTGTTGCTGCTCGTGCACGAGCTCGGCCATGTCGCTGAGGCCAAGCGGCAGGGGCTGCCGGTGTCAGCGCCGATGTTCATCCCCTTCCTCGGTGCGCTGATCACGCTCAAGCAGCTACCCGACGACGCGTGGAACGAGGCCAAGGTCGCGATTGCCGGGCCGATCGTCGGCAGCCTCGGCGCACTCGCGACCTGGGGGCTCGGCGAGTACCTCGACTCGGATCTTCTGATCGCGCTTGCGTTCACCGGCTTCTTCCTCAACCTCTTCAACCTCGCGCCGATCTCGCCGCTCGACGGCGGCCGCATCGTCGCCGCCATCCATCCAGCCCTCTGGATCGTCGGTCTCGTACTCCTCCTCGGGCTGACGATCGTGTCGCCGAACCCGATCCTGATCCTGATCCTCGTCCTCGGCGGGCTCGAGTCGTGGCGGCGCTGGCAGCACCGCAACATGCCGCAGAACGAGGCGTACTACCGCGTCAGCCCGCGGCGGCGCGTGATCGCCGGCGTCGGGTACATCGTGCTGGCGACGCTCTTGACGCTCGGCATGAGCGGCAGCTACATCGAACGGGACATCTAGTGGGCACCGACGAGCGTCGGATGCTCGAGCGGACGCACGAGGACCTCGCCAGCGATGTCGCGATCATCGCCTCCGAGTTCCTCGGCGGCTTCCAGAAGGTGCTCGAGATCGACCGGCCGGCGGTCTCGATCTTCGGCTCCGCCCGCGTCGGCGAGGACAGCCGCCCCTACGAGCAGGCGCGCGCGACGGCGAAGCGCTTCGCCGAGGCGCACTTCGCGGTCGTCACCGGCGGCGGCCCCGGCGTGATGGAGGCGGCCAACCGCGGCTGCAAGGAAGGCGGCGGGCTTTCGGTCGGGTTCAACATCGCCCTCCCGCACGAGCAGGGGATCAACCCCTACTGCGACATCACGATGACGTTCAAGCACTTCTACGCGCGCAAGACGATGTTCGTGAAGGCGGCCGAGGGCTTCGTCATCTTCCCGGGCGGCTTCGGCACGCTCGACGAGGCCTTCGAGGCGCTGACGCTGATCCAGACGGGCAAGGTGCTCAACTTCCCCGTCGTCCTCTTCGACCGGGAGCACTGGCAGGAGCTGCTCGACTGGGTCAACGGCCGGCTGCTCGCGGACGGGATGATCTCGACCGACGACGTCGCACTGCTGCACGTGACCGACGACCCGGCGGAGGCGGTCCGGATCGTGGTCGAGAGCTACGACGCGCGCAACTCGGTCGAGTCGCCGGCCGAGCCGCAAAAGGTCGACGCGCAGTAAGGCTGGGCTGGCCGCGGGACGGGCCGCGAACGCGGCCCCTTCAGGGGTCTGCGCGATCAGCGTCCGCGCAAGCGGATGCTGATCATGCGACGGCAAACTAGACGCGCGGCAGCACGAAGTACGGGCCGGGGATCGAGCGGCCGGGCCCGTAGATCGCAGTCGGACCGACGGCGATGTAGTTGCTCGTCGTCGCATCCTCGCGCAGCAGCTTCCCGCGCTGGAAGACCTTGCGGGTGACGGTGACGTCGAAGCCGGCCTGGTTCGAGCCGGCCACTGTCCGGACGGAGCCGCGAGGCGCGTAAGGGTCGAGAGCGTAGGTCGTCCTCGGCGTGCGCCAGTTCGTCCGCTCGCTCGTGGAGGCGACGACGCGGCGGTCGGGATCGGTGCCGTAGAAGCTGAAGGTGAGCGTCGAGCTCGTGTAGCGCGTCTTGATCAGGATCCCTGTATCGAGATCGTTCTTGAAGACGAAGTCGGGGCCACCCCACGAGACGGTCGCGTCGCGGCCCATCGGGTAGTGCGAGATGTAGAAGCTGTGGTTGTGCCGCTCGACGATCGGGAGCCCGAGCTCGAAGGCGTTGTTGAAGAGCGTCGTCGCGGTCTGGCAGACGCCGCCGCCGATCGCGGGCAGTAGGAGGGAGCCGATGATCATCTGACCCTCGCGGAAGCCGCGTTCGACGGTGCGGGGACCGACTCGGTCGTTGAACGAGAACGTGTCGCCCGGCCTGATCACGGTGCCGTCGATGTACTGCGCCATCAGCTGCACGTTGTGGATCCGGTTCGACGACGAGGTGCCCATGTCGGTCGTGAATGTGGAGATCTGTTGCCGGATGCCGAGCCTCTCCGCCTCGCGGGTCGTCAGATCGGCGCGGATCTGCTTCAGGCGCAGCGAGGCCTGGTGCACCGGCGCGGCCGCGGCGGCGGCGATCGAGTCGGCTGCCCAGCGTCCGTCGACGGCGAGACCCGGGCGCGAGGGCTGGATCCGGACGGTCTTCCCCTCGACGACGAAGCGGGCGTTGACGGCGCGGGCGCGCCAGGGCGCGAGCATCGGCTCGACGGCCTTCGCGACGCGACGCGGGTGGAAGGAGATGCGGAAGCGGTCGCCGTCGGGCCGGAAGCGGAGCAGCTTCGCGAGCCGCTCGGGCGGAAGCGAGCCGACGTCCTCGCCCTTGAACGCGAGCGTGACCGGCTCGTCGACCAGCGCTTCGGCCTCCGCGACCGCGGCTTCGGCGGCGTCGGTCGTCAGCTCGGGCTCGACGTGGGTCAGCGCCGGCGTCAGCGTGCGCACGCCCGTCAGGGACGCCTTTGCGAGCGAGTCGGCCAGCTGGGTCGGATCAACCGCATCGCCCGGGCGGGACGGGATGACGCGGAAGTCGCTGTGGGCGACGACCTGGGCCCGCCGCGGCTTCGGCAGCGCCGCGGAGACGCGCGCGGCGACCTCCTCGAGTTTCGGACGCGCGACGAGGACCGGATCGACGACCCGCGTCGGCGGGCTCGGGTCGACGAGCTGGCGCATCCTGCCTGTGAAGCTGGTCCGCCCCGCGTCCCAGAGCGCCTGCTCGGTTGCCGCCCCGTCGAGCCGGAGCACCTCGTCCGGCCGGACCTCGTAGGCCTTACCGCCGACGAGGACGCGCACCGGCGTCTCCAGGTTCGCCTCACGGAGCTCGACACCGGGGAGTGGCCGGTCCCAGTAGTACGCGTCGCGCGCTCCAACGGCGGCCACAGCCGGCACGGCCACGCAGGCGAGCACGGCGACAGTTATCACCCCCACGCGTCTCACGACGTCAAAAGTAGCCGCTGAGGCCGGATTACACTCAAATCCGTGAGGCTGCGCGACCTTCCCTCCGTCGACGAGCTCGTCCGCGGCACGGACGACCCGCTCGCGGTCGCCGCCGCCCGCGACGTCCTCGAGCGCGCACGGGGGGAGATCCGCGCCGGCGCGGAGCCGGGCGACCTGCAGGCGCGTCTCGCCGAGGCGCTCGCCGCGGTGCGGCGGCCCACGCTCCGCCGCGTGCTCAACGCGACCGGAGTGCTCGTACACACCAACCTCGGCCGCGCGCCGCTGGCGCGGGCCGCGCTCGACCGGATCGCGGACGTGAGCGGTTTCTCCAACCTGGAGTACGACCTCACCTCCGGCGCCCGAGGCTCGCGCCAGGATCACCTGGCGCCGCTCCTACGCCGCCTCACCGGCGCCGAGGCTGCGATCGTCGTCAACAACAACGCCGCCGCGATGCTGCTCGCGCTCGCCGCGCTCGCGGAGGACCGCGAGGTCGTCGTCTCGCGCGGCGAGCTGATCGAGATCGGCGACGGCTTCCGGATCCCGGACGTGCTCGCCCGCTCGGGCGCGCGGCTGGTCGAGGTGGGGACGACGAACCGGACGCGGGCCGCCGACTACGAGCGGGCGATCGGGCCCGACACGGGGCTCCTGCTCCGCGTCCACCAGTCGAACTTCCGCGTCGTCGGTTTCACCGAGCAGCCGCGGCTGGACGAGCTCGCGGCCGTCGCCCGCCGCCACGACCTGCCTCTCCTCGACGACCTCGGCTCGGGCGCGCTCGTCAACGTCGAAGGCGAGCCGACGCCGGCGGCGGCATTGGCCGCGGGCGCCGATCTCGTCTGCTTCTCCGGCGACAAGCTGCTCGGCGGCCCGCAGGCGGGGATCGTCGCCGGCCGGGCCGACCTGGTCGAGAAGCTGCGCCGCCATCCGCTCCACCGCGCCCTGCGCTCGGACAAGCTGACGCTCGCGGCGCTGGAGGGAACGCTCTCGCTCTACCTCGACCGGCCGGAGGAGATCCCGGTGCTGCGGATGCTGCGCGAGCCGGCCGAGGCAGTTCGCCGCCGGGCCGAGCGGCTCGCGGGCGCGACCGGCGGCGCCGTCGAGGAGACGGTCGCACGCGTCGGCGGCGGCGCGCTGCCGCTGGCCGAGCTGCCCAGCTTCGCGTGCGCCGTCGCGGAGGAGCTGGCCGCCGCGCTGCGGTCGCACGAGCCGCCCGTGGTCGCGGTTGTCCGCGACGGGCGCACGCTGCTCGACTGCCGGACGCTCACCGACGCAGAGGCCGACGAGGTCGCGGAGGCGGTTGCCACGTGCCGGTCACGGTAGGGACCGCCGGCCACATCGACCACGGCAAGACGTGGCTCGTCCGGGCGCTGACCGGGAAGGACACCGATCGGCTGCCGGAGGAGCAGCGGCGCGGGATCTCGATCGACCTCGGCTACGCGCCGCTCGACCTGCCGGACGGACGGAGGCTGTCGCTGATCGATGTCCCCGGGCACGAGCGCTTCGTCCGCAACATGGTCGCCGGCGCAACTGGAATCGACCTCTTCCTGCTCGTGATCGACGCGGGCGAGGGCGCGCGACCGCAGACGCACGAGCACCTCGCGATCATCCGTTTGCTCGGCCTCGAGCACGGTGTCGTCGCGGTGACGAAGGCCGACGCGGTCGACGAGGAGACGCTCGAGCTGGCGCTCGACGAGGCGCGCGAGCTGGTGCCCGAGGCCGAGCCGATCGCGGTCAGCGCCAGAACCGGCGCCGGCCTCGACGAGCTTCGCGGCGCGCTCGGCCGCGCCGCCGAGCTTGTGTTTCAGAAACACAAGCTTGCGGGCTCGGAAGCGGCCCGCCTCTACATCGACCGCGTCTTCTCGCTCCGCGGGATCGGCACGGTCGTGACCGGGACGCTCTGGTCGGGGGCGGTCGGCGAGGGCGACGTGCTCCGCGCTGAGCCCTCGGGTCGCGATGTACGTGTGCGGAGCGTCCAGGTGCACGACCGCGCCGTCGAGCGGGCCGAGGCGGGACAGCGCGTGGCGCTCGCGCTCCCGGGCGTCGAGCGGAACGAGCTGCGCCGCGGCGACGCACTCGTCGCCCCCGGCAGCCTGAGGCCGAGCTACCGCCTCGACGTGGCCCTGGAGGAGCTCGATCCGATCGCGGACGGCGCTCGGCTCCACGTCCACCACGGCACCGCCGCCGTGCCTGCGCGCGTCGCCAGGGCAGGTGCCTTCGCGCAACTCCGGCTCGCGGAGCCGGTCGTCGCGGCGCGCGGTGACCGGATCGTCCTCCGCGACGGAACGACTGTCGGCGGGGGCATCGTGCTCGATCCCACACCCGCCAGGCACGCCGATCCCGCCCGGTTCGAGCAGGCGCGCCGCGGCGAGACGCGCGTCGACGCGCCGCTCCTGGTCGACGGCGAGTGGCGCTTCTCGGACGCATGGGTGTCCGAGTTCGAGGCTGAGCTGGAGCGCCGGCTCGAGCAGGCCGATCCGCTCGACCCGGGCACGCCGGCGCCGACCGAGCCGTGGGCGAAGGATGTGCTCGCGCGACTGCCGTTCGAGCGGCGCGGGTCAATGCTCTACCGGCCGGGTGCAGCCGGAGCGCTGGGAGCCCGAGCCGCCGACGCCGAGCTCGTGCTCGCGTCCGTGACGGCGGCCGAGCCCGGCGCTGCGAAGGCCGAGGACGCTGAGCTCGCCCGCTTCCTCGAGCGCTCGGGCCGGCTCGTCCGCCTCGGCGACGGCTGGGCGGTGTCGTCGGCCGCGTACGAGCGGGCATGCTCGCTCGTGCTCGAGGAGTGCGCCGCCACCGGGCAGATCACGCTCGCCCGCTTCCGCGACCTTGCCGGCTGCGGCCGCCGCGACGCGCAACTGCTGCTCGAGCGGCTCGACGCCGACGGTATTACCCGCCGGGTTGGGGACGCTCGGGTGCTCCGGCGTCGGGCCTCGGCGCCGGCTTCGTAGCGGCCCCGTCGTCGCCGTCCGCCGAGCGCAGCACCTCCTTCACCAGCCGTTCGCTGAAGCCGGCCGCGAATGCGAGTACGAGGAAGAAGGCGAAGCGGTCGCGCGAGTCCTCCGGCACGTCGAGTTGCCGGATCAGACCGCCCTGGAGCGCGAAATAGACGAGCAGGCCGAACACGCCTCCGATGAACGGCCGGAAGGCCGCCACCCGCTGCACGTACGAGCGGCCGACTTCGTGGCGGACGTGGAACTTGTCCGCGCTCATCCGCGTGACGACGCTGACGAGCGCGCCAAGCGCGCCGGCGATCAGGCAGCCGAAGAACGTCGTCAGGTTCACCGGGACGTCGCTGGCCGCGAGCAGGATCCCGACCGGGACGGTAATCGCGCAGAGGGCGAGCACGCCGCCGAGCATCCCGCCCAGGTACACGATCTGCGCCTCGCGCGACGCCGCCTGCTGGTAGTGCTCCTCGATCCGGTCGAGCTCCTTCCCCTGCTCCTCGATGTCCTCCGCGGTCAGCGGGACGACCGTGCCGTCGGGACTCGGGATCGAGACGAGCATCAGGTCGCGCAGCCAGACGAAGAGCCAGTTCACGAGCAGCCGCTGGCTGAGGCCACGGAGCGCATTTCGGACCGAGACGTACTGAACCTCTGCGCGATGCAGTACCTGGGCCACCTCGGGGTGCATGCGCACGAGCGTCTCGGTCTCGCTGTGCATCTCGATCCGGTCCTTCAGGCGGAGCAGCTTCCGCTCGAGCGGGTTCGGAGCGATCGCCGTCACCGCGACGGCCATCGGCCCGCTCTCGCAGATGTAGGAATCGGTGATCTCGCCGTGGTGGTGTACGAAGGCGGCGCGAAGCTTCTGGTAGCGCTCCTCGGCTCCGTCACCCGACTCGCGGACCGCCCACGCCTCGACGAGCTCGGAGAACGACACCCGCCGCCGCCCGGACGCAGCCGGGGCTGCCGCGTCGGCCGCCGTCTCCTGGTACGGGTGCGCGATCTCGGCCATCGGAACAACCACCTCCCGAGTCGGCCGCACGACTCCCGTCCGCTTCCTACGTCAGGGATCCAGCGTAGGGGATCGCGCCGAACGCCACAAGCCGAGGCGGAATTCCACTGCAACACTGCGTCCGTGCGCCTGCTCCTCCTCGCCGCCCTCGCCGTCGCGCTCCCGGCGGCGGCGTTCTCCTCGACCGGCTTTCAGCGCGGGACCGCGACGATCAGGGCGGCCGGCACGGGAACGCAGCGTGTCGTGCTCGCCGTCGAGCTCGCGAGGACCAACGCGGAGCGGCAGCAGGGGCTGATGAACCGCCGCTCGCTGCCGGCGAAGGCCGGGATGGTCTTCCTCTACCCCCAGGACCACCGCGGCGGCTTCTGGATGAAGAACACACTGATCCCGCTCGACATCGCCTTCTACGGCGCGCGCGGGAAGATCCTGCGGATCCTGACGATGCAGCCCTGCCGCCGCGACCCCTGCCGGGTCTACGACCCGGGCGTCGCCTACAGGGCCGTGCTCGAGGTGAACGCGGGCTCGTTCCGCCGCTGGCGAGTCCGGGTCGGCGACCGGATCGCCGTCCGCGCTACTCGATCGGGCTGACCGTCAGCCGGAGCACGTCCGGCCGGTGGTAGTGGCCGGCCGGGTCGAACCGCTGCCGCGCCTGCAGCAGCACGTCCGGGTCGAGCTCCGCGTAGAGGATCCCCTCCTCGTCGTAGAGCGGGCCGGCGAGGTAGCTGCCGTCCGGCCCGAGGATCGCGGAGCCGCCGCGGCCGAGCAGGTCGCGTCCCTCGAGCAGCGCGCCGAGCGGGAAGTCGTCCGGGTACGAGCCTGCGCGCTGGAAGTGGGAAGGCGCGATCACGAACGAGCGCGACTCGAGCGCGATGTGGATCAAGGTGGCCTGCCAGTCATCGCCGTCGTCGGCGGTCGAGGCGATGTAGATCTCGACCCCGGACTCGTAGAGCGCGAAGCGGGCCAGTGGCATGTAGTTCTCCCAGCAGATCAGGCCACCGAGCCGGCCGAGCGGCGTCTCGACGGCACGCAGCCCGCGCCCGTCCCCCTGCCCCCAGACGAGCCGCTCGTGGTTCGTCGGCACGAGCTTGCGATGGTGGAGCGCCAGCTCACCGTCCGGCGAGTAGTAGAGCAGCGAGTTGTAGAGCGTGCCGGCGCGCGCCGGATCCGCCTCGTTGACGCCGAGCACGAGCCAGACGCCGTGCTCGCGCGCGATCGCGGCGAGCCGGTCGGCATCGGGGCCGGGGAGCTCGAGCGACTCGCGGTGGAGGAGCGCGAACGCCTCCTTCGCCCCCGGCTCGGCCCAGCCGGCGAGCGCCTTCGCCCACGCAGAGGAGGGGTAGGCGGGGATGAACGTCTCCGGGAAGACGACGAGCTGCGCACCGACGCCCGCCGCCTCGGCGGTGCATTCCGCGACGCGGTCGATCGTGCCCGCGCGATCGAAGATCGCCGGCTCGACCTGGACGCAGGCGGCGGTGACTCGCTCTCTCACGCCCACTCCAGCGGCGTGTAGCCGCTCGTGCGCGGCGCCGAGACGATCAGGATCGTCGCGTTGGCGTCGCTCCTGTTGACGACCGTCCGCCGCGGCTCGGGATCGAGCCGCGTGAACGTCCCGGCCGGCGCGGGATGATCCTCGCCGTCGATCACCATCGTCGCGTCCCCGGAGAGGACGATGAAGACCTCCTCCTGGTCGCTGCCAGTCTCGTCGTGCTCCGGGATCGTCTCCCCGGGCGGCAGCTCGCAGATGTTCATCCCGAACGACTGCAGCCCGAGTGACTTGCGTGCGAGCGCCCATTTCGGGAACGGCCGCTCGAAGTCGTCCATGTGCACGATCGTGAAGCCCGCCATTCCTACCCCTCTTCCTGACCCCACTCGGGTTCCGGGCCGATGCCGACGGCCTCGGCCACGCGGTTGATGTAGTTGAAGTAGGCGATCACCTGGATCGCGTCGTTGATCGCCTCGTCGTCCCAGCCGTGGAGGCGCAGCTCCTCGACGTCGGCGGCGCCGACCGCCGTCGGCGTGTGCGTGAGCTTGACCGCGTAGTCGCAGAGCGCCCGCACGGGCGCGGGCAGGTCCGCAGCGCGGTAGTCGTGGGCGCACTGCTCCACGAGTCCGTCGTCGGCGCCCTCGGCACGGAGGTCGTCTGCGTGCGCACGCGTTCAGTAATGGCACTCGTTCTCGCGCGAGACGACGGTGGCTAGCAGCTCCCGCTCCTGGCGCGAGAGCGTCGAGGGGCCGAGCATGACCCCCTTGTAGAGCTCGATCGAGCGATGGAGGACATCCGGGCTCAGGCTCATCGCCTTGACGATGTTGAAGACCTTCCCGGCGGCGCGGCAGCAGCAGCTGCTGACGGTGTTCGTCCGGGCACGCAAGAGCGGCGAGGATCCGCTCGGCGGGGTCTCGACACGCCGGCTCGTCTCGTTCCCGGTCGACCTGAGCAAGTAGACGGATAGCCTGA
>DASQKK010000003.1:0-20966 GCA_035630545.1 Gaiellaceae bacterium | reverse complement strand
CTGCCGGAGGAGCTGAAGGGACGGCGGTACTATCGCGCTTCGGGCAACGGGGAGGAGGCGCTGGATGATCGAGACGGGGAGTGACGCACCGGACTTCGACCTCGAGGTCAGCAGCACGGAGCGCGTCCGGCTCGCGGACTTCCGGGGCAGGCGCAACGTCCTGCTCGTCTTCCACCCCTTCGCGTTCACGCCCGTCTGCGAGGAGGAGGCGCGCGACCTGCAGGAGAACCTGCCGTCGTTCGAGAGCGCCGAGACCGACGTCGTTCTCGTCTCCTGTGACGCCGCGCCCGCCCGCCAGGCGTGGAAGGAGAAGCTCGGCCTCACGTACACGCTCGCATCCGACTTCTGGCCGCACGGCGCGGCGGCGAAGGCGTACGGGGTCTTCGACGAGAGCCGCGGCGCCGCGGTGCGCGGCACGTTCCTGGTCGACAAGAACGGCGTCGTCGTCTGGAGCCTCGTCAACGACGCCGACACGCGCCGGGCCGAGCTCGTCTCGGGCCCGCTCACGACCAGCGCGACTTGAGCCTCGCCCGCTACGAGTGGGGCGACGGTGGCCGCCCCACCCTCGTCTGCCTGCACGGCGTCACCAGCCACGGGCGTCACTTCGAGCAGCTCGCCGAGCGCCTCTCCGACCGCTGCCACGTCGTCGCGCTCGACCTCCGCGGCCACGGCGGCTCGCCGTGGGAACCGCCCTGGAACCTCGAGCAGCACGTCGCCGACGTGCTCGAGGCGGCGCCGCCCGAGCCCGCGGCCTGGCTCGGCCACTCCTTCGGCGGCCGGGTCGCGTACGAGGCCGCCGCGGCGTCGCCGGACCGCGTCGAGCGGCTCGTGCTGCTCGACCCCGCGATCCAGATCCCGGCGCATGTCGGCATCGCCGCCGCGGAGAACGCCCGCCGCGACCGCGCCTACGTCTCCTTCGAGGAGGGGATCGACCGACGCTACGAGGAGAGCGTCCTGACGACCGCTCCGCGCGAGCTCGTCGAAGCGGAGCTCGCGGCGCACCTCCTCCCGGACGACGAGGGCCGCTTCCGCTACCGCTACTGTCAGAGCGCGGTCGTCGCAGCGTACGGCGAGATGACGCGGACTCCGCCGCCGTTCGAGCGGGTTCGGATCCCGACCCTGCTCGTCCTCGGCGAGACGTCGTACATCCCGTACGACGCGTTGCTGGACGCGCACGAGGCCGCCCTCGGCGAACTGCTCCGAGTCGAGCGGATCGCCGCCGGCCACACCGTCCTGTGGGACGCGCTCGACGACACCGTCGACGCCGTCGAGCGCTTCCTGACCTAGGCAGCGGCTCTCGTCGTCTCGCGTGCCTCGACGGCGGTCGCGAGCGCGTCGACGACGGTGCGCAGCTCGTCGAACAGCGTCGCGTCGACGCCGTTCGCGAGCCGCTCGTGCGCCTTGGCGACGGCGACGGTGTCCTCGAGGGTGCGGGCGCCGAGAGCGCCGAGCACCTTGCGGGTCTCCGCGGCGGCCCAGACGCCGCCGAACATGCCGGTGCTCGACGAGAGCACCGCGACCGGCTTGTTCCGCACCGGCGACTCGGCCAGCGGCCGCGACGCCCAGTCGAGGGCGTTCTTGAGCACGCCTGGGATCGAGGAGTTGTACTCGGGCGTCGCGATCAGCACTGCGTCCGCGTCCTCGAGCTCCTCCTTGAAGTGCCGGACCGACGCCGGCTGGTCGCCCGGCACGTCGTCGTCGGCATCGTACGGCGGGACCTCCTTGAGCCCGTCGTAGAGCGCGATGTCGACGCCGTCGGGCGCGACGGCGGCAGCCGCCTGCAGCAGGTCGGTGTTGTGCGAGCCGGCGCGGAGGCTGCCGCTGATCGCGAGGATCCTCATCGGGCTACGCCTGCACCAGCGCGAGGTTGGCGGTGATGACGACGTCGTCGGCGAGGGCCTGGCCGCCGCCGGGGAGCTCCAGGTTCCAGTTGATCCCGTAGTCGAGTCGGTTCACGGTCGCCTCCAGGTCGAAGCCGAGCCGCTGCTGCCCGTACGCGTTCTCGAGCGGTCCCGTGACGGAGCCGGCGATCTCGACGGGGTGCGTGACGCCGCGGAGCGTCAGGTCGCCCTGGATTGAGACGCGGTCGCCCTCCCGCTCGATCGTGTTCGCGACGAAGCGGAGCTCGGGCTGCTGCTCTGCGTCGAAGAAGTCGGGGCTCTGCAGGTGGCCGGCGAGGCTCTCGTCGTCGACATCGACGCTCGCGACCTTCGCGACGCCCTCGAGGCGGCGGTCGACGAGCGCGGCGTCGAAGTCCGCGAAGGTGCCGCGGAACGTGCCGACGCCGCTGTAGCCGACGGCGAAGCCGACGCTCGAGTGGACGGGATCCAGGTTCCACGTGCCCGCCGGGATCCGGGTGGTCTGGTGGGTGGCGCTCATTGCTCTCCTCTGGTTCGGCATGTACAATTACTTGTGCCCTCAACTATAGAGAGAAAAGATTGAGTCGTCAAGTATTGCGTCCGCAAGTAATAGAGCTCGAGGCCTTCGCCAAGCTGGCGCGGGCGCACACGGTCCTCCGGCGTGAGCTCGAGGCGGAGGCGTTGACCCCGCGCGGGCTGACGATGAGCGACTTCGACGCGCTCTTGAACCTCTCCCGGGCCGAGGACAATCGACTCCGGCGCGTCGACCTCGTCGAGGCGTTGATGCTGACGCCCTCCGGCGTCACCCGCCTCCTCGAGGGCCTGCAGGAGGGCGGCCTCGTCGAGAACGTCAACTGCGACGACGACGCGCGCGTCACCTGGGCTCGTCTGACGGACGAAGGCGTGGAGACGATCGAGTGCGTCGGCGCGACCTACGCGAAGCGGCTGCAGCAGCTCTTCAGCGACCGGCTCGACGAGGGCGAGGTCGCGCAGCTCTCGGAGCTGCTCGGCAAGCTTCCCGGCGTCGGCGCCGGGGACTGCGCCGCCTAGCCCGGGCTAGACGACGTACTCGTCGGCGATCGCGAGCGCGTCGTCGAGGACCGCCAGCCCCTCGTCGAGCTCCTCGCGCGTGATCGTCAGTGGCGGGCAGACCATCACCACGTTCCAGTGGGTCATCAGATAGAGGCCGGACTCGAGCGCCGCCTTCTGGAGGCGCGCGACCGGGGCGGCAGCCTCGCCGCCCGCGTTGAAGGGGACGAGCATCTCCCGGGTCTCTCGGTTCTTGACCAGCTCGAGCCCCCAGAAGAGGCCGAGCCCGCGCACGTCTCCCACGGACGGGTGCTTCGCGGCGAGCGCAGGGAGCGCCTCGGCCAGATAGGCGCCGTGATCGGCGGCGTTCTCGACGATCCCCTCCTCCTGGAACGCCTCGATCGAGGCGACGCCGGAGGCGCAGGCGAGCGGATGTCCGGAGTAGGTCAGCCCGCCGGCCAGGAAGCGGCCGCGCAGCTGATCGGCGATCGGCTCCGAGACGATCATCGCGCCGAGCGGGACGTAGCCCGAGTTGATCCCCTTCGCGACCGTGAGGATGTCTGGGACGACGTCCCAGTTGTCGCACGCGAACCACTTGCCCGTGCGCCCGAAGCCGGCCATGACCTCGTCGCAGATCAGCAGGATCCCGTGCCGGTCGCACGTCTCGCGGATCGACTGCAGGTAGCCGTCGGGCGGGACGATGATCCCGTTCGTGCCGACGACGGTCTCGAGGATGACGGCGGCGACGGTGTGCGCGCCCTCGTACTGGAGGATCTCCTCCAGGTGCGGCGCGCCGGAGCAGACCGGGCACGGATCCGGATGCCCGGCCGGGCAGCGATACGTGTAGGGGTCGAGCATGCGGACGACGCCGGGCAGACCGGGCTCAGCGTGCCAGCGGCGCGGGTCGCCGGTGAGCGTGATCGCGCCGCCCGTGGCGCCGTGATAGCTGCGGTAGCGGGCGATGATCTTGTGCCGGCCGGTGACCCAGCGCGCGACCTTGATCGCGTTCTCGTTCGCCTCCGCACCGCCGTTCGTGAAGAAGGACATCTTCAGGTTGCCCGGCGTCACGTCGGCCAGCATCCGCGCCAGTGTCGAGCGCGGCTCGGTCGCCATCGGCGGCCCGATCGTCGCCAGCTTCTCGGCCTGCTCCTTGATTGCGGCGATCACCTTCGGATGCCCGTAGCCGATCGAGACGTTGACGAGCTGGGAGGCGAAGTCGAGGTACCGGTTGCCGTCGTAGTCCCAGAAGTGGCGGCCCTCGGCGCCGGCGACCGGGATCGGGTCGATCGCGTTCTGCACCGACCAGGAGTGGAGGACGAACTCCTTCGCGTCCGCCTTGATCTGCGCACCCAGCTGGGGATTCGTCTCGATCGTGGCCATGTGTGAAGCCTACTCCGCGATCGCCTCGCCGGTCTCGAGGTCGAAGAAGTGCAGCATCCGCGTGTCGACCGAGATCTCCACCTGCTCGCCCTCGCGGGCGCTCGACTCGCGGCCGACGCGTGCGACGAAGGGCGTCCCCGAGATCGCGGGCTGCTCGAGAGCCGTATCGTCCTCGAACGCCTCGCGTACCTCGGCGGTGGCGACGCTCGGGGCGTCGACGAGGAAGTGGAGGAAGATCTCGGCGCCCATGTCTTCGCGCAGGTCGACCGTCACGGGGAGGCGCGCCGCCGTCTGCGCCTGGACGAGCGCAGCGTCCTCGAGGTCCTCGGGCCGGATTCCCAGCGCCACCGTGCGTCCGCGATACGCAGTCAGGCCGGGTCGGCCGTCGAGCGGGATCGAATATGAGCCGAAGCGCGCCTCATCGTCGTCGACCTCGGCGACGACGAGGTTCATCGCCGGCGAGCCGATGAACTCGGCGACGAAGAGGTTGACGGGACTTCGGTAGAGCGTCTGCGGGGCGTCCAGCTGCTGCAGCTCGCCCTTGCGCATGACCGCGACGCGGTCGCCGAGCGTCATCGCCTCCGACTGGTCGTGGGTGACGTAGATCGTCGTCACCGCCAGGTCGCGCTGGATCCGGGCGATCTCCGCGCGCATCTGCACCCGCAGCTTCGCGTCGAGGTTCGACAGCGGCTCGTCCATGAGGAAGGCCTGCGGCTCGCGGACGATCGCCCGTCCCATCGCCACCCGCTGGCGCTGGCCGCCGGAGAGCGTCCGCGGCTTCTTCTCGAGCACGTCCTCGAGCCCGAGCACCCTCGCCGCGCGGCGCACGCGCTGATCGATCTCCCGCTTGTCGAGGCCACGCATCTTGAGCGCGAACGCCATGTTCGCGTACGAGGTCATGTGCGGGTAGAGCGCGTAGTTCTGGAACACCATCGCCACGTCACGTTCCTTCGGCGGCAGCTCGTTCACCTCGGTGTCGCCGATGCGGATCGTGCCGTCGGTGATCTCCTCGAGTCCAGCGATCATTCGCAGCGCCGACGTCTTTCCGCAGCCGGACGGGCCCACGAAGACGACGAGCTCGCCGTCGTCGACCTCGAGGTCGAGGTCGCGGACCGCGAGCGTCCCGTCTGGGTAGACCTTCGAGACGTTCTCCAGGGCGATCTCCGCCACGGCTTGCGAAACATTATCGACCTGGACTCGTTACGATCGGCTCGTGGAGGTCGTCGCAGTCTCGCGGCGCCGGAGACGACATCTCCTCGAGGAGCGCCGCTTCCTCGCGGCAGCGCTGATTGCGCCCGCAGTGCTCTTCGTCGGCCTTCTGGTCGGTGCACCGCTGATCCTCTCGGTCTACCTCTCGCTCACGGACGCCACCGCGGGCTCGCTGACAGGCGACTTCGTCGGGTTCCGGAACTTCACCGAGCAGTGGTCGGACCCGAACTTCCGCACCGCGCTCCGCAACACGATCGTGTTCACGCTGCTCGCGAACGCGATCATCGTCGTCGGCGCCGCGATCCTCGCCCACTACCTCGTCCGGGACTTCCGCGGCAAGTGGTTCCTCCGCTTCCTCATCCTCCTGCCGTGGGCGGCGCCGGTCGCGCTTTCGACGATCGGCTTCCTCTGGATCTTCGACTCGCTCTTCTCCGTCGTGAACTGGGTGCTGATCCACCTCTCGCTCGTCGACGAGTTCAACCCGCCGCAGTGGCTCGGCGAGCCGAACAAGGCCCTCGCTGCGATCACGACCGTGCACGCCTGGCGCCTGCTGCCATTTGCGACGGTGATCATGATCGCCGGCCTCGCCTCGATTCCGAAGGAGGTCGACGACGCCGCGAAAGTCGACGGTGCCACCGGCCTGCGGAAGCTCTGGTACGTGACGCTGCCGCTGCAGCTGCCGATCGCGACGATCGCCGTCCTCTTCGGGATCGTCTTCACGGCGACCGACATGGCGGTCGTCTACATCCTCACCCGCGGCGGCCCGTTCAACTCGACGCAGATGCTGCCGATGTGGGCGTTCCAGACGGGCATCCAGGCCGGATCGCTGGGGCAGGGAGCGGCGATCGCACTCTTTCTCCTGCCCGCGCTGGCGGTCGTGACGGTGCTGATGCTCCTGTTTGCGCGAAGGGTCGAGGTGACATGAATAGACCGGAGCCCCCGTGCCGCTGACTCGGCGAGACAAGCTGATCACGTACCTGGTCGTCGGGCCGTTCGCGATCGTGCTCGCCTTCCCGTTCTACTGGATGCTCCAGACCTCGCTGAAGTCTGACCTCGACCTCTACAACGTCGAGAACGTCCCGTTCGGCTTCGGCGACGGTTCGCCGACCCTGGACAACTACCGCTTCCTCTTCGAGGACACGCAGTACGCGCGCTGGCTGCTGAACACCGTGCTGGTCGCCCTCGCCGTCGTGCTGATCACGCTCGTGATCGCGATGCCGGCCGGCTATGCGCTGGCGCGCCTCTCCGGTGGCTGGGGGCAGACCCTCGGCGTCGGCATCTTCCTCGTCTACCTCGTCCCGCCGACGCTCCTCTTCCTGCCGTTGTCGCGCGTGATCGCGGAGCTCGGCCTCCAGGACCGGCTCGCGTCTCTGGTCGTCGTCTACCCGGGCTTCACGATCCCCTTCGCCACCTGGCTCATGATGGGGTTCTTCAAATCGATCCCGCGTGAGCTCGAGGACGCCGCGCTCGTCGACGGCGCCTCGCGCCTGAAGACGCTCGTGCGGATCGTCCTACCGATCTCGCTGCCCGGCATCCTCACCGTCGTCATCTTCACGTTCGCGCTCTGCGTGAACGAGTTCGTCTATGCGATCGCGTTCATCACCGCGTCGGACAGCAAGGTCGTCTCGACCGGCATCTACACCGAGCTGATCCGCGGCGACGTCTTCTACTGGGGCGCGCTGATGGCCGCGACCCTGATTCCGGCGATCCCGCTGGCGCTGCTCTACAACACGTTCCTCGACCGCTTCATCGCCGGCTTCACCGGCGGGGCGTTCCGTTGACCAGTCGTCCGCACAGAGGAAAGGAGCCTGCAATGGCGGACACACCGCAGGACGTCGAACGGACAACCAGGCGTGAGGTGCTGCGTCGTGCGGGTGTTGGCGGCCTGCTGATCGTCTACGGCGGCGCGCTGCCGAAGACGTCGGCCGCCGGAGTCCCGAAGTACCGGCACAAGGAGCTCGCCGGCACGCTCCGGATCATTCAGTGGAGCCACTTCGTCCCCGCGTACGACAAGTGGTTCGACGACATCTACGTCAAGCGCTGGGGGCAGGCCAACGACACCGAGGTCGTCGTCGACCACATCAACCAGGCTGACATCCCCGCGCGGGCGGCGGCGGAGGTTGCGGCGCAGCGCGGCCACGATCTCTTCTTCTTCCTCTCGCCGCCGGCGGCGTACGAGGACCAGGTGCTCGACCATTCGGACATCGTCCAGGAGGTCACGAAGAAGCGCGGGAAGATGAAGAACGTCGCCTTCAAGGCGACCTACAACCCGAAGACGAAGAAGTATTTCGCCTTCTCCGACAACTATGTCCCCGACCCCGTCAACTACCGCACCGACCTCTGGGGCGAGGCGGGGTTCAGGCCGACCTCGTGGGACAACGTTCTCAAGGCGGCGCCGAAGCTGCGTGCAATGGGCCATCCGATCGGGATCGGGATGTCGAACGAGATCGACTCGAACATGGCCCTGATGGCGATGATGATGTGCTTCGGCTCATTCATCCAGAACAAGGAGCAGCGGGTCGTCCTCAACTCCAAGGGGACAGTCGAGGCCCTCAAGTTCGCGCGGGAGCTCTACCGGCAGGGGATGTCGAACGAGATCTTCGCCTGGACCGCTTCCTCGAACAACCAGGCGATGGTGGCGGGACGCCTTTCGATGGCGATGAACGCGATCTCGATCACGCGCACGGCCGAGGGGACGAACCCCGACCTTGCGGCGAAGATCTCACTGCTCCCAATCCCGAGCGGCCCGAACGGGCGCCTCGGCCTCGAGCACGTGATGGGCGCCTACGTGATCTGGAAGTTCGCCAGCAACAAGGCGGCGGCGAAGAAGTTCCTCGTCGACCTCGAGACGAAGTACATCGGTGCCTTCGAGAACTCGAAGTTCTACAACTTCCCGTCCTGGCCGGCCTCGGTCCCCAACATCGACCGCCGGGTCGCGCGCGACCCCGTCGCGAAGCCGCCCGGGAAGTACAAGGTGCTGGCCGAGATCGCGGAGAAATACACGCTCAACCCCGGCTGGCCGGGGAATACCAACGCGGCCATCGACGAGATCTTCAACAAGTTCTTGATCCCGCAGATGTTCGCCGAGGTGGCCCAGGGCAAGCGGACGCCGGAGGAGGCGGCGCGAGTCTACGACCGCTCCTTCCGCGGCATCTTCCAGCGCTGGCGCAACCGGGGGAAGATCTAGCCGTTTGCGGGCTGCGCTGATCACCGAGCTCGGGCGCCCGCCGCAGGTGGGCGAGGCGCCCGAGCGGGACGGTGAGACGCTCGAGGTCCTCGCGGCGCCGATCAATCCGATCGACGTCGCGGTGGCAGCGGGCAGGTTCTACGGCGGTCATCCGCCGCTGCCGTACGTGCCCGGCTGCGAGTGTGTCGGCCGCGACTCGTCGGGACGCGTGGTCTGGACGTTCGGCGGTGGGCTCGGCGTCGCCCACAACGGGACGATGGGCGAGCGCTCGTCCGCCGGCGCGGTCGTGGCGGACGTGCCTGCGGGAGCCGACCCGGCGGTGGCCGCCGCGCTCGGGATCGCCGGCCTGGCCGGCTTTATGCCCCTGGTGTGGCGGGCGCCGGTGCGTGAGGACGACCGCGTGCTCGTGCTTGGCGCGACCGGCGTCGTCGGGCACGTCGCGCTGCAGACGGCGAAGCTGCTCGGGGCGGCGCACGTCGTGGCCGTCGGCCGCGACCAGACCCGGCTCGAGCGTGCTCTCGAGCTCGGCGCCGACGAGGCCGTGCCACTCGACGGCGACTTCGGCGAGCCGACCTACGTCGTCGACCCGCTCTGGGGCGAGCCGCTGGAACGGGCCGTTCAGGCGGCCGCGCCTGGCGCGAGGATCGTCCACATCGGGCAGTCGGCCGGGACGACGGCGACGCTTGCGTCCGCCGACGTGCGCGGAAAGCAGCTCGAGGTCTACGGCTTCTCGACCTTCGCCGTTCCCCCGGACGCGCTCGCGGCGCACTACCGGATGCTCGTCGGGCACGCCGTCGCAGGGCGCATTGAGCTCGAGGTCGAGCGGTACCGGCTCGACGAGGTCGGCGCTGCGTGGCAGGGTCGCGGCAAGCGGGTCGTGTTGCTCTAGCGCTGCCGGTCGAGCCGCGTCAGGGCGAGGCCTTCGGCGACCCGGCGCACGCGCACGAGGCCCTTCGCGGTCGCCGTGACGCGGCCGCCGGCCAGGTAGACGGAGCGAACGGCGCCGCCGCCGCGAGGCCGCTTGACGACGCGGATCGAGACGCGCGGCGACGGCGAGAGCCGGTGCTCGACCCAGAGCGTCCCCGCCCGCGTGCGCACGATCAGTGCCTGGGCGCCGTCCGAGTCGCGGTCCACGGGGCCGACCGCGTACGTGCCGCTCGCCGAGACGCGCCGCGCGGCGTTCAGCCAGCCGAGCTGCGCCTTCTCCCAGGCGTTGAAGTCCGGCCCGCCCTGGCCCATCACGCTGTCGGGGTCGCCGTACTCGCGAATCGTGCAGGACGCGCACCGCGCGCTGCTCGCGTGCGGCAGCCGGAACGTGTGGCCGAGCTCGTGGACGAGCCCGCCGATGTCTCCGGCGAGGAGGACGTCACGTCCCGAGCCGAGCCCGCCGCTGCCGCAGACCCGGTCGGGGAAGACGTAGACGAAGCGGTCGTAGGCGGCGAGGTCGTAGCCGAGGCGGGCCGCCGCCGCACGGGCTGAACGCGCGACCGCGCCGAGGCCGGCGTCCTCGTCCGCGCCGGCGAAGCAGCTCGGCGGCACGATGTACCCCGTGACGACGGGCGTGATCGTGCCGCCGATCGACGCCCGGCCGAACGAGGCTCTCGCGTAGAACGCATGCGCGTCGGCGAGCGCCGCCCGGAGCTCCTGCTCCGCGGGAACGGGCGGGCCCCACGTCAGCGGCACGACGAGGACGCGGAGCTCACCCACGGCCGCGTTCGCCGGGCCGGCGAGCAGGCCGAGTGCGAGGCACGCGATCGCGGTCACCCTCCGCATGGGAGAAGGGTAGTACCCTGTTCGCGAGCGTCTAGGAGGACACGATGACCGAGCTGGCGACCCCGCCCACCGAGCAGCAGCAGGGAATCACCCGGATCAGCCACTGGATCGGCGGCACGTCCGTCGCAGGGGCATCGGGCCGTACCGGGCCCGTGTTCAACCCGGCGCTGGGGCAGCAGTCGGGCGAGGTCGATCTCGCGACGGTGGAAGAGGTCGGCGCCGCGGTCGCCGCCGCGAAGGCGGCGTTCCCCGCCTGGCGCGCGACCTCGCTGGCCAAGCGCGCCGAGCTGCTCTTCCGGATTCGCGAACTCGTGCACGAGCGCCGCGAGGAGATGGCCCGGATCCTCACCGCCGAGCACGGCAAGGTCCTCTCCGACGCGATGGGCGAGGTCACCCGCGGGCTCGAGGTGATCGAGTTCGCCTGCGGGATCCCGCACCTGCTCAAGGGCGGCATGTCCGAGCAGGCCTCGACGGGGATCGACGTCTACTCGATTCGGCAGCCGCTCGGCGTCGTCGCCGGGATCACGCCGTTCAACTTCCCCGCCATGGTCCCGATGTGGATGTGGGCGCCGGCGCTCGCGTGCGGGAACACGTTCGTCCTGAAGCCGTCCGAGAAGGATCCGTCCGCCTCGATCTGGACGGCCGAGCTGCTCAAGGAGGCAGGTCTGCCCGACGGCGTCTTCAACGTCGTCCACGGCGACAAGGTCGCGGTCGACGCGATCCTCGAGCACCCGGACGTCACCGCGGTCAGCTTCGTCGGCTCGACGCCGATCGCCCGTTACATCTACGAGACGGGCACGAAGCACGGCAAGCGCGTGCAGGCGCTCGGTGGGGCGAAGAACCACATGATCGTGCTTCCCGACGCCGACATCGACATGGCGGCCGACGCAGCCGTCAGCGCCGCCTACGGCTCGGCCGGCGAGCGTTGCATGGCGATCTCGCAGGTGGTCGCCGTCGGCGATGCTGGCGACAGACTCGTCGACGCGATCAAGCTCCGCCTGCCGAAGATCAAGGTCGGCAACGGCCTCGAGGACGGCGTCGAGATGGGCCCGCTCGTCACGCGCGAGCACCGGGACAAGGTCGCCTCGTACATCGAGGGCGGCGCCGAGCAGGGTGCGACCGTGGTCGTCGACGGCCGTGAGACGGCACCCGAGGGCGACGGCTTCTTCCTCGGCGTGACGCTGCTCGACGACGTTACGCCCGAGATGGACGCCTACAAGGACGAGATCTTCGGCCCGGTGCTCGGTGTCACGCGCGTCGCGACGTACGACGAGGCGGTCCAGCTCGTGAACGAGAACCCGTACGGGAACGGCACCGCGATCTTCACGCGCGACGGCGGCGCGGCGCGGCAGTTCCAGTTCGAGGTCGAGGCAGGCATGGTCGGGATCAACGTGCCGATCCCGGTCCCGGTCGCCTACTACTCGTTCGGCGGCTGGAAGGCGAGCCTCTTCGGCGACACGCACATCTACGGGCCCGAGGGGATCAACTTCTACACCCGCGGCAAGGTCGTCACGTCGCGCTGGCCGGACCCGCACGGGTCGCGGGTCGACCTGGGCTTCCCGCAGACCCGCTAGCCCCGGTCCGATGCCGCAGGGAAGCGACTCCGAGGACGAGCTGGCCGGGCTCGTGCGGCTGCAGGCCGAAGCCGCCTCGGCGTTCATGCGCGGGGACATGACGAGATACCTCGAGCTGATCAAGCACGCCGACGACTACACGCTCATGGCGCCGTTCGGCGGTCCGCCCAGGCACGGCTTCGACGAGTCGTCCGAGTACAAGGCAGAGCTGGAGCGCTACTTCGCGGACGGCGAGGCGGAACTGGAGCTCGTGCAGTCGTACGCCTCGGGCGAGCTGGCGGTTCTGGTCGTGATCGAACGGCAGCACGGTCGGGTCGGCGGCCTGCCCGACCAGGACTGGTCGTTGCGCGTCACGCTGGTCTTCCGCCGGGAGTGCTCGGAGTGGCAGCTCGTGCACCGGCACGCGGACCCGCTGCTGAAGGGGATCAGCCTGGAGCAGGCGGCCGCGATCGCCCGCGGCTGACGGCCCCGCGGCGACGTCGAGGGTCTAGGCGATCTCGAACCGGACCTGCCGCTTCGCGACATCCGCCAGGATGAGGCGGACGCGGACTCGCTCGCCCAGCGGCAGCTCGCCCTCGCAGTGGGCGGTGACGGCCGGGTCCGTGAGCTGCACGGTGCCGCCGGCGTCGTCGTGCTCGTCCAGCTCGACGACGATGGCGTCGAACGTCTCGCCGACCCGGTCCCCCAGCACCGCGGCCTCGACGGTGGAGATCACCCCCGCTTCGTACTGCTGGGCGCGGCGGTTCGACGCCTCCATCTGCTCCGGTAGCTGCGGAAGCGCGGCGCGGACCCAGTCCGGGACACGCTTCCCTGCGTTGACGGCGAGACAGGCCTCGCCGACGTACCGGTCGACGAGGCGCCGCAGCGGCGCGGTTGCGTGGGCATACGGCGCGCCCACGCCGGCGTGCGTCGGCCGGCTCGGTACCTCGTCGTCGAAGGCCGCGTAGCCCGAGCCTCGGAGCAGGACCGTCGACTCGGCGAGGAACGCGGCGTGCTCGGGACGCGCAGGATCGAGCGTCCGGATCAGCGCCGCGTAGCCGACATCGTGCGGCCAATCGATCCCGAGCGCTTTCGCCGTGCGCCGCAGCCTCCCGACGGCTCCAGGGTCGGCCTCGGGCAGCGTCCGCAGCAGTCCCACCTTCGCGTCCAGCATCAGCTCGGCCGCGGCCTGGCCGGTCATCAGCGAGATCTGCGCATTCCAGCCCTCGACCGGGAGCGGAGCTCTGAACGCGAGCGCGTAGCCGTCGGGGCCGTCCACGACCTCCTGCTCGGGGATCCGGAGGTCGATCCCGCCCTGTTGCTCCTCCCGCTCCTGCCGGAGCAGCCCCACCTCCCGGAGCAGCTGCAGCGGCTCGGATGCGCTGCCGTCGTCGAGCGAGCGTTGCACGCCGGCGTAGTCGAGCTTCTCCCGGCTGCGCACGAGCGCACGCCGGAGGTCGACGTCGACGCCCTCACCGCCCGCGTCGACGAGCATCGTCCAGACGAGTGCCGGCCGCGTCGCGTCGGGGAGGAGGCTGCCCGCGTCCTCGGAGAGCTCCGGCGGGTAGAGCCGTGCGTTCTCGTCGGGTGCGTAGAGCGTCTGGCCGCGGGCATGCGCCTCGAGATCCATCGGCCCGCCCGGCTCGACGAACGCTCCGACGTCCGCGATCGCATACCGGACCCGGTAGCCCCCCTCGCGGCGTTCGAGGTGGAGCGCCTGGTCGAGATCCATCGATTCGGGCGGGTCGATCGTGACGAAGGGAATCTCCGTCTCGTCGGCGTCGGGCAGGCGTGGCGAGCGGACGGCCCGCTCGGCGTCGGCGAGCACGGGCTCCGGGAAGCCGAGCGAGACGTCGAGGCTCTCGCGCAACTCGGCGAGCGACGCCGCAATGGCGGCGGAGTCGGGCGAGACGCGAACACGTCGGAATGGCACAGGGCGGCAGGGTAGTGATCGGCGCTTTCCTCGGACGCACTTGCCGAATAGGATGCGCCGCATGGGCCGGTACGTCATCGAGCGGAATTTCGGCGCGATCAGCGACGACGACATGCTTGCGGCAGCCGTCAAGTCGGACGCGGTCGCGTCCGAGCGCTTCCCGGAGATCGTCTGGGAGCACAGCCACATCGTGGTCGGAGACGACGGCGAGGTGCTCACGTTCTGCGTCTACGGCGCCCCGAGCGAGGAGATGATCCGCGAGCACGCGCTCGCGTTCGGGTCTCACACGATCACCCGGATCTACGAGCTGCTGGACGACGTCACGCCGGCCGAGATCCGCCGCCGTGCGGCGAATCAGCCCGTCTCCTAGCGTTTCCTAGCCCTGCGGGTCGACGAGCGCGTGCGTCAGGCGCGCGTAGGCAACTGCGCGCGTGCGCATGAGCCGGCGCCGGCGTTCGACGTCCGCCTCGTCGAGGACCGCGAGCGCGCGGGTCAGCAGGGTGACGACCTGCTCCCATGCGTCCCGCTCGCCGGCCCAGGACGCGGCCTGCTCGGCCAGCTCGACCGCCCGCTCGCGGTCGGCGGGCCCGGCCGCGACGCAGAGGTGGACGGCGATCTCGCCGAGCACGGGGCCGGGCTCGAGACCGTAGACCCGCTCGAGCGCCATCGCCGCGCGGCGGTGAAGGTCCGCCCGCCGGCTCACACTGATGCCGCCGTAGATCGCGTCGCGGGTGAGTGTGTGAGCGAACCGGTAGCGCCCGCCGGCGCCGTCCTCGAGCAGGCCGGCCGCCGTCGCCTCGTCGAGCGCGTCGAGCACGCCGTCCGACCCGTCGAAGTGCTCGAGCACCGCCAGGTCGAAGGACTCGCCCAGGATTGCAGCCCGTCGCAGCGCCTCTGCGCTCTCGGGAGAGAGACGGGCGACGCGCGCGAGTACGACGTCGCTGACGCTCTCCGGCACGCCCCCGGCCGCGTCTCGCCGCTCCGCCAGATGGCGTGCGAGCTCGCGGACGAAGAACGGGTTGCCGTCGGTGCGGTCGTGGATCCTGCGCGCGTCGGCGGCGCCCTCGAGCAGCGCGCCGACCTCGTCGACCGTGAGACCCTCGACGGCGATGCGCTCGACGTCGCAGTCGCGACGCAGGTCGGCGATCGCCGCGAGCAGCGGCGTCCCGACCGCGTCCGCGTCACGATAGGCGCCGAGGACGAGCAGCCTGTCGCCCGCGGCTCCGCGCGCAACGCGGGCGAGCAGCGCCAGGGTGTTGCGGTCGGCCAGGTGCAGGTCGTCGAGTGCGAGCACGAGCGGCCCGGATGCGGCCGCCGAGGTCAGATACGCCTCGATCTCCTCCCGCTCGGGCGCCTTGCCGCCGATCGCCTCCGAAAAGGGGGCGTAGGGGACGAGCGACTGCTCCTCGCAGGCGCCGTAGAGCACCGTCGCGCCCGAGGCGCCCGCTTCCGCCGCGAAGCGCGCCGCCAGCCGCGACTTGCCGATTCCGGCCTCACCCGCCAGCAGGACGACCTGAGCGGGGCCGCCGCCGGTGGCGACGCGGCGCCAGGCCGCGTCGATGCGGGCCAGCTCCGTGCTGCGGCCGACGAATGTCGCCCGATCGGCGCGGAGCAGGCGAACCGGGAACGACGCCGGCGCGGCGGAGACGCCTTCGCGGAGCTCGTCGGCAAGCTGCTGCGTCTCGTGCGAGGGCCCAGTGCGCAGCCGCGTGACGAGACGGGTGCGAAGCTCGGTGTACTCGGCGAGCGCGGCACCCCGGTCGCCGGCGGCGTCGAGCCTGCGCATCAGAGCGCGGTGGATCTCCTCGGAGAGCGGCTCGAGCGCCGCCTGCCGCCTCGTCAGTGCGACGGCGCGGCGGAGGTCGCCCTCCCGGGCGGCCGCCGCGGCGAGCTCCTCGAGCAGCGCGACGAGCCGCTCGCGGTGCTCGTCCTGCGCAGCCAGCGCCCACTCCTCCTCGAGGCCGGGGAGAAGATCGCCGTTGCAGAGCGCCAGGGCCTCCTCAGGCCGTCCCTCCGCCCGGAGTCGGTCGGCCTCGAGCACGTCGACCCAGGTGCCCGGCGCCAGGCCGACGCGGTCGCGCGTGGCGACGAGCGCCTCCTCGCCGAGCGAGCGGCGGAGCGTCCAGAGCGCGCTGCGGAGACTGGCGCGAGCGCTTTCGTCGAGCACGTCGGGCCAGAAGACCGACGCGACGGCCGGCCGCGGCTGCAGGCCGGGGCGCAGCGCGAGCCACGCCAGCAACGCGCGCGGCCGCCCCGCCGGAAGCGAACGGCTCTCGCCGGCGACCTCCGCGGCGATATCGCCCACGAGTCGGAGCCGCAGCATCGTCAAAGCGTAACCCGCCCGGTTTGACGGTTCCTTGACGGTCGCAGTGACGGAGTGCTGACGCGCCCTTTCGAGGATGCGGGAGATCCGTTCAACGACCGCACGGAGGTGCACATGGATCTGTACGTGATTCTCCGCCGGGACGGCTGGCGCTCCGCCGACGAGCTCGAGCTGGCTGCGGCCCGCTCGACCGCGGCGGGCGAGCGCATGCCCGACGACATCCGCTGGATCCGCAGTTACGTGCTCGAGGAGGGCGAGGCCCTGGGGACGGTCTGCATCTACCAGGCGTCGAGCCCGGAAGCGATCCACGCCCACGCCGACGCAGCCGGCCTGCCCGTGACCGAGGTGATCAAGGTGGCCGACACCGTGATCGTCCGCCCCGACCCGGTTCCCGCTACGACCTAGAGAGAAGGGAGCACGACCGATGAAGAAGCGCGCATTGATCCCGGCTTTCGCCGTCCTGCCCCTGCTGGCGGTCGTCGGCGCTGCGATCGCGGCCGGCGCGTTCGACGGCCCGAAGAACTCGACGGCGCGGTTCCACGACTTCGAGCAGGCGAAGCAGGCCGGCTACACGGTCACGGTGTTCGACAAGGCGGGTCTCCAGTGCATCGCGCAGCCGGGCGAGGGCGCGATGGGGATCCACCTGCTCAACCCGGCTCTGCTCGACGGCGAGATCGACGCCGACGAGCCGGAGCTGCTGGTCTACGAGCGGCGGAACGACGGCTCGATGAAGCTCGTCGCGCTCGAGTACCTGATCTTCCAGTCCGCGTCGAACGGCAGGCCGTCCCTGTTCGGCCAGCAGTTCGACGAGATCAAGGCCGACAACCGCTACGGGATCCCGGCGTCGTGGGCGCTGCACGCCTGGATCTGGAAGCCGAATCCCAGCGGGATGCTCTACGCCTGGAACCCGCGGGTCGACTGCGGTCCGGGGGCGGGGTCCTGAGCCTCGGCTAGCGCCAGGCCAGACGGGCGGCCGACTGCGGCAGCGTCACGCTGCGCAGTCCGCTGCCCGTTCGGTCGTAGCGCTCGAGGCTTGCAACGTCGACGACCTCGACGGCGAACGGCGTCGCGAGCGCGAGCAGGCGCTCGTCGGGCGACCAGGCGAAGTCGCGCGCGTTGCGCAGGTGTTGCGGCAGGCTCAGCTGCGACCCGTCCGGCCGCAGGATCACGTCCGGGGTCTGCGTCACGTAGCTCCCTCGAGGGCTGGACGCCAGGCGGCCGCCCGTGAGCCTGAAGTACTGGGGCGTCCGCTCGAGCCGGCCGTCGTCGAAGAACGCGATCGCCCCGAGCGGCCCGAGCCCCTCGAATCGGCCGCCGAGCCGGATCGAGATGCTCACAGCGGCGCGCGTGTCCGAGAGCCACGCAATCCCGTCCACGAGCGCACGCAGCCGGGCCGGGCGGTCGGGAACGGTCGGGTGCCGCAGGGCCGCACGCTCGAGCTCCGCTCTGGCGATCAGCGTCTCGGCGCACCGGCGCTCGGCGCGGCACGGCCGGTAGGTCACGACCTCGTCCCCGTAGGCGGCCGTGATCGTGCCGTCCGGCCGCCACGCCGGAGCGCACCCCGGCAGCCGCTGTGGCTCACGCGTCGCGGGGAGGGTCAGCTCGACGTTGTCCTCGAAGCACCGGGCTTTCGCCTCTCCGTCCGGCGACTCGACGGCGGGCTGCCCGCATTCGTCGCTGCGGTCACGTGTGAGCGACGGCAGCGTGAACCGCTCCTCGCCGCAACGCTCGCCCGAGAGGATCAGCTCGCCCCGCGCGCCGAGCTGCCGGAGCGCTGCGGCGGCACCGGCGTGCGGCTCCTCCTCCGTCGTCGCGGCCGGCGCAGGGTCGTCGTCGCGCCGGATGCCGTCGACGACAGCCGCGGCCGCCACGGCCACCGCGACCGCCGTCGCCAGGACCCCGAGCTTGTTTACCCGGCGACCTCAGCCGGCGCCGGCGCGAGTTTCTCGCCGAACCGCGCACGCGGCACGAACTGGCCGATGCCCGGCTTGGCGACGACCTCGCCGCCGTCCACGATCACGTTCCCGCGCAGGAGCACCGTCTCGATGTCGCCGACGACCTCGGTGCCCTCGTAGAGGTTGTAGTCGGTCTTCGACTGCTGGTTCGCGGCGGTGATCAGATGCCGCTTCTCGGGATCGAAGACGACGAGGTCGGCGTCCGAGCCGACCGCAACCGTCCCCTTCCGCGGGTAGAGGCCGAAGAGCTTCGCCGGGTTCGTCGAGAGCACCTCGACCATCCGGTTCAGCCCGATCCGCCCTTCGCGGACGCCGAAGTGGTGGATCATGTGCAGCCGGTTCTCGAGGCCGGGGCCGCCGTTCGGGATCTTCGAGAAGTCGTCGCAGCCGAGTGCCTTCTGCTCACCCCAGCTGAAGGCGCAGTGGTCGGTCGAGATTACGCTGAGGACGTCCGTGCGCACGGCGTTCCAGAGGACGTCCTGGTTGGCCTTGTCGCGCGGCGGCGGCGTGTAGACGTACTTCGCGCCCTCGAAGTCCGGCTGCTCGAGGTGCGTGTAGTCGATGAAGAAGTACTGCGTGCACGTCTCGCCCCAGACGTTCCAGCCCTTCTCGCGCGCGAGCTCGATCGGCTCGACCGCCTCCTTGCAGGAGACGTGGACGACGTAGAGCGCACAGCCGGCCACGCGGGCCAGCTGGATCGCGCGGTTCGTCGCCTCGCCCTCCGTCTCGGGCGGGCGCGTGAGCGCGTGATACTTGGGCTCGGTCTTCCCTTCTGCGAGCGCCTGCTTCACGAGCACGTCGATCGCGTCGCCGTTCTCGGCGTGCACCATCACGAGCGCACCCGTCTCGGCCGCGACCTCCATCGTCTTGAAGAGCGTCTCGTCGTCGACCATCAGCGCGCCCTTGTAGGCCATGAAGAGCTTGTAGGACGTGATCCCCTGGTCGGGCAGCGACGCGAGCTCCTCGAGCGAGCCGCCGTCCTTCAGGTCGGTGACGGCGATGTGGTAGCCCATGTCGATCAGCTGCTTGCCCTCGGCCTTCGACTTCCAGTCGGCGAGCGCGTCGCCGAAGCTCGTGCCGGGGGCCTGGATGCAGAAGTCGACGTGCGTCGTCGTGCCGCCGCGGGCCGCCGCGCGCTGGCCCGACTCGACGTCGTCGATCGTCGTCGTGCCGCCGAACGGCATGTCGAGATGCGTGTGCGGATCGACTGCGCCCGGCAGCACGTACTTGCCGGCGGCATCGATGACGCGGTCGGCCGAGACGTCGAGCCCTGTGTCACCGAGATTCGTGCCGATCAGGGAGATCCGCTCGTCCTCGATGAAGATGTCGGCGACGTAATCGTCCGCAGCGGTGATGACGCGGCCACCTTTGATCAGAACGGACATTGCGGATCTCCCTTCACGGTTTCGTCTCTTATCTACTCCCCGCCGGCGGTGACTTCGACGGTTTCCTTCTCCCAGTCTGCACCGTTCACGTCCACGCCTTCGTCCTCGAGCTCCTTGACGGCCGCCTCGGCGAGGTCGGTGCGGTAGGAGTCGCTCGACGCGGGCTGCTTGATCACGCCGAACTGCTTAGCGATGTCGGCCGTCCGCTGGAAGGCGGCCTCGTCCATGACGCCGATGCCCGTCTCGTTCGGCCAGGTCAGCGCGTTGATCTCGTTCAGCTGCCAGCGCTGGTGGCCCTCGCCGAGCGTGGGGCCGTTCTCGAGCACGAGCTGGAGGCACTCGTCCTGGTTGTCGCGGCAGAAGACCCAGCCCTTGAAGCTCGCCTTCAGGAATCGCGTGGCGATGTCCTGGTTCGCCTCGTCCGCGATCCAGCTGCCCTGGACGAAGATGCCGTCCTCGAGCATCGCCGTCCCGGCGTCCTCCATCGAGATCACGTTCAGGTCGTCGAGCGTGTAGAGCTCGCCCGTGTCGGGGTTCTCCGTCTCGAGCACCTGCGCGAGCTCGTTGTAGGTCATCGCAGCGGCGGCGTCAACGTCGTTGTTGAGGAAGAGGTTCATGTCGAACGGCTGGTTGACGATCGTGACGTCGTCCTTGTTCTTGGGGTCGATGTCGTTCTTGACGAGCGCGGCATAGAGCTCGTTCTCGTTGCCGCAGCACCAGACGCCTACCTTCTTCCCCTTCATCCCGGCCACGTCGGTGATGCCGCTGTCCTTCCAGGTCAGCTCGGTCATGCCGCTCCTGGCGAAGACCTGGGCGATGTTGACGAGGTCGCCGCCCTGGTCGCGCGCGGCGAGGAGCGCCGGCAGCCAGTCGATCCCGAACTCGGCCTGGCCGCTCGCCACGACCTGCTCCGGCGTGATGTCCGGCCCGCCGGGCTTGAGCTCGACGTCGAGGCCCTCGTCCTCGTAGTAGCCCTGCTCGAGCGCGGCGTAGTAGCCGGCGAACTGAGCCTGCGTGACCCATTTCAGCTGCAGCGTGACCTTGTCGAGCTCCGCGGCCTCCCCGGAGGTGGTCGCAGCCGCCCCGGTGTCCCCCGCCTCGTCGTCGTCGCTTCCGCACCCCGCGGCCACGAGCGCGAGCGCTGCCAGCAGGCCGGCGAGCAGGAGCCAGTTCCGAGCCTTCTTCATGCGGTGTCCTTTCCGTCGTTCGTTTGCCCTCTTGACACGTGGATCCCCATTACTCCGAGCGCGAGGACGGGTGCCAGCGCAGCGCCCGTCGTTCGACGAGTGCCACAGCCGAGTAGAACAGGATTCCGAGCACGCTCGCAACCGTGATCGCCGCCCACGCGAGCTCGAACTGGAAGAGCGCGGCCGAGTTCCT
>DASQKK010000002.1:0-3004 GCA_035630545.1 Gaiellaceae bacterium | reverse complement strand
TCGCGCGGCGGAGCGTCTCGGCCTCGGCCGGGTCGAAGCCCGCGAGCTCCTTGGCGATCCGCATGTACTGCTCCTGGTAGATGCAGATCCCGTACGAGTCGCCGGTGATCGCCTCGAGCCGCCGGTCGATGTAGGTGATCGTCTCGCGGCCGTTCTTGCGCGCCGCGTAGCTCGGGATGTACTGCATCGGCCCCGGGCGGTAGAGCGCGACGAGCGCGATCAGGTCCTCGAACTGCGTCGGCTTCACCTGGCGCAGCGCGTCCCGCATGCCGGAGGACTCGAACTGGAAGACGCCCGACGCGTCGGCGCGGGCGAGCATCTCGTACGTCTTCCTGTCGTCGAGCGGGAGCGCCCCGATGTCGAGGCCGCCGCCGATCAGCTCGACCGCCTTGTCGATCACGTCGAGGTTCCGGAGGCCGAGGAAGTCCATCTTCAGCAGGCCGAGCGCCTCGACGTTCTTCATGGAGACCTGCGTCACGATCTCGGCGTCCGGCCCCTTCTGCTGGAGCGGGACGACGTCGATGAGCGGCTCCGCGCCGATCACGACGCCCGCTGCGTGGATCGAGTCGGCGCGGGTCAGCCCCTCGAGCGGGCGGGCGAGGTCGACGATCTCCTTCGCGACGGGGTCCGAGTCGACCGCCTTCCGCAGCTCGGCCCCGGGCTTCAGCGCCTCCTCGAGCGTCTGGCCCGGCCCTTCCGGGACGAGCTTCGCGACGCGGTCGACGACGCCGTAGGGGATCTCGAGGACGCGGCCGGCGTCGCGGAGCGCCGCGCGGGCCGCCATCTTCGAGAACGTGATGATCTGGGCGACGCGGTCGCGGCCGTACTTCTCGGTGACGTAGTTGATCACCGACTCCCGGCCCTCGACCGAGAAGTCGATGTCCATGTCGGGCATGTCCTTGCGGGCCGGGTTGAGGAACCGCTCGAAGAGGAGGCCGTAGCGCATCGGGTCGATGTCGGTGATCTCGAGGCAATAGGCCGCGAGCGAGCCGGCCGCAGAGCCGCGGCCGGGCCCGACCGAGACCCCGCTCCGCTTCGCGAAGCCGATGAAGTCCGCGACGATCAGGAAGTAGTCCGCGAACCCCATCTCGTGGATCGTCTTCAGCTCGAACCGGAGGCGGTCCTGGAGCTCCGGCGTGGCGCTCCCGTAGCGCCGCGTGAGGCCCAGCTCGCACAGCTCGACGAGGTAGTCGAACGCGTCGCGGCCGTCGGGCACCGGGAACTTCGGCAGGCGGATCCGCCCGAGCTCGAGCTCGACGTTGCAGCGCTCGGCGACCTCGAGGCTGCGGCGCATCGCGTCGTCGTGGCCCGGGAAGTCGAGGGCCATCTCGGCCGGGGTCTTGAAGTAGAACTCGTCCGCGCCGAACCGCCAGCGGTCGGGGTTCTTGAGCGAGTCGCCCGACTGGATGCAGAGAAGCGCGTCGTGGCTCGACGCGTCGGCGGCCTCGAGGTAGTGCACATCCCCCGTTGCCACGAGCGGCAGCCCGAGCTTCGCGGCGAGCCCGGGCAGCGCCTGGAACGCCGTCTGCTGCGCCTCGAGGCCGACGTTCTGGAGCTCGACGTAGGTCGAGTCGCGGCCGAAGATCTGCGCGAGGCGATCGAGCTCCGCCGCGGCGTCGCCGTCCCGGTGCTCACTCAGCGCGCGGGAGACCCGGCCGGAGAGGCAGCCGGAGAGGGCGATCACGCCCTTCGCGTGGCGCTCGAGGAGCTCCCAGTCGACGCGCGGCTTGTAGTAGTAGCCCTCGAGGTAGCCGAGCGAGCAGAGCTTGACGAGATTCGAATACCCCGTCAGGTCCTCCGCTAGGAGCGTCAGGTGGGCGTGGCCCTTCGTCAGCGCCGTGCGGTCGTCGACCATGTAGACCTCGCAGCCGAAGATCGGCTTGACCCCCTGGTCGGCCGCCGCCTTGTGCAGCTCGACCGCGCCCGCCATCGAGCCGTGATCGGTGAGCGGCACGGCGGGCATCTCCAGCTCGGCCGCCTTCCGCGCGAGCGCCGGGATCCGGCACGCCCCGTCGAGGATCGAGTACTCGGAGTGGACGTGCAGGTGGACGAACGGGGCGCTCACGGGAAGGCCATCGTAGTGAGCCGGTCCGCTGGACAATCCGACCCGATCTGCCGATAACCGGTGTATGCGGCAGATTCCTACTTCACTGAAGGTGCTCGCGGTGTTCAGCCTCCTCGCAGAGGCGGCCGCCGCGGCGCTCGTCTTCTGGCACACGGGCCCACGCACCCGCTGAGCGCCCGCCCGCCGGTTTGATCCGGGCCCGACCGGGTCACGTACAACCGTGGACATGATCCTCGTCACCGGCGGAACCGGGTTCGTCGGCGGCCACGTCGTGCGCGCGCTGCGCGACGCCGGCCGTCGCGTGCGCGTGCTCGTCCGCGACCCGGGCGCGGCGGGCGAGCTCGAGGCCCTGGGCTGCGAGCTCGTCGAGGGCGACATGACCGCGCCCGAGACGCTCGGCCGCGCGCTCGACGGCGTCGCCTGCGTCATCCATCTCGTCGCGATCCGGCAGGGCAAGGACGAGCAGTTCGAGCGCATCATGAGCCGCGGGACGCGCGACCTCGTCGACGCGGCGCGCGGAGCAGGCGTCGGACGCTTCGTGCACATGAGCGCGCTCGGCACGAACGAGCAGACGAAGGACCTCGTGCCCTACTACCGCGCCAAGTGGGAGATGGAGCAGGCGGTGCAGGGCTCCGGGCTCCCGTACGTCGTCTTCCGGCCGAGCTTCGTCTTCGGCGCCGACGGGGGCATCCTCCCCACCTTCCGCAGGATCGCGAGGCTGGCGCCCGTGACCCCGATCACCGGCTCGGGCGAGCAGCGCATCCAGCCGATCTGGGTCGACGACGTCGCCGCGTACTTCGCCCGCGCGGTCGAGCTCGAGGACTCGACGAACCGCACCTTCGAGCTCGGCGGCCCGGACGTGGTCGACTGGAACGAGCTCTGGGCACGGCTCAAGCGCGCCCTGGGCGTGAAGCGGCCGAGCGTCCACCTGCCGATGGC
>DASQKK010000001.1:0-34435 GCA_035630545.1 Gaiellaceae bacterium | reverse complement strand
AGCGCGCCCCAGAACGACGAGGGCGTGTAGGCCTTGAGCCACGTCTACTGTGGCGAATGCGGCTTCCAGAACCCGGCGGCCTCCAACTACTGCTCGCGCTGCGGCGCGCGCCTCGAGAAAGGCGAGTCCGGTGAGCAGACGATGACGTTCACGCCGGAAGAGATCTCCGACGATCCCGGCGCCGCGCTCCAGGACCTCGGCGGGAAGGGCCCGGCTCTGGTCGTCCGCGCGGGCGGCGGCAGGGCGGGGGAGAGCTTCTTCCCCTCCGGGGAGCGCACGCTGATCGGGCGCTCGCCCGAGTGCGACGTCTTCCTCGACGACGTCACCGTCTCGCGCAAGCACGCCGAACTGCTCCGCGACGGCGAGACGTTCACGATCAGCGACCTCGGCAGCCTCAACGGCACCTTCGTCAACAAGAAGCGGATCGAGTCGGCCGAGCTCGAGGACGACGACGAGGTCCAGATCGGCAAGTACCGGCTCACCTTCCTCCGCCGATGACCACCGCAGCGACAGAGCGCCGTCAGCCCGAGCAGCAGCGGCTGCACACGATCGGCGCCGTCTGCGCGCGCCTGCAGCCGGAGTTCCCGGACATCTCGATCTCGAAGATCCGCTACCTCGAGGATCAAGGGCTCCTGACCCCGAAGCGCACGCGCGGCGGCTACCGGCTGTTCAGCGAGGACGACGTCGAGCGGTTGGAGACGATCCTGCGCCTGCAGCGGGACGAGTTCCTGCCCTTGCGCGTGATCCGGCAGGAGCTGGCCTCGGGCTCCGGGGCGGCGCGGAAGCGCAGCCGCCCGGCAGGTCTCGGCGACCGCGAGCAGGAGCTCGACCTCGGCCAGCTGTGCGAGCGCGCCGGCATCGACCAGGCGCTCGCGCGCGCACTCGAGGAGTACGGCCTGCTCTCGCCGCGCGTCGAGGCCGGCGAGCGGCTCTACCGCGAGGGCGACGCCGACATCGCCGCCGCCTGCGGCCGGCTCGCCCAGTTCGGGATCGACGCGCGCCACCTGCGCACGTTCAAGAACTCGGCCGGGCGCGAGTCGAGCCTGCTCGAGCAGCTCGTCGCACCGGCGCTTCGCTCTCGCAACCCAGAGCGGCGCAAGGCGGGCCTCGAGGACCTGCAGTCGCTCGCCGAGGCGTCGCAGGAGCTCTCACAGCTGCTCTTCTGGCGCGAGCTGCGCCAGCTGGCGGAGAGATAACCGAGATGGATTGCCGGAGCAGAGCCGCGAAGCGGCCCCTTCACGGGTTTTCGCGCGAGGGGCATCCGCTAGTGCGGATGATCCTCCTGAGCAAGCTGGATAGGCTCCTGCGGTGACCTCGGGGGCAGCACTCGACCTGCGTGACCGCGTCCGCGACGTGCCGGACTTCCCCAAGCCCGGAATCGTCTTCAAGGACCTGATGCCACTCGTCGCCGATGCGATGTACTTCCGGGAGACGATCGACCGGCTCGCGGAGCTGGCGCGGCCGCGCCAGCCGGACATCATCCTCGGCGCCGAGGCGCGCGGCTTCATCTTCGGTGGCGCGCTCGCCGACCGGCTCGGCTGCGGCTTCGTCCCCGCCCGGAAGCCGGGCAAGCTGCCCTGGCACACGGTCGAGGCGACGTACGACCTCGAATACGGCACCGACAGCCTCCAGATCCACGCCGACGCGATCTCGAAGGGGACACGCGTGATCGTGCACGACGACGTGCTCGCGACCGGGGGCACGGCAAAGGCGAAGACCGAGCTCGTCGAGCGGCTCGGGGGCGAGGTAGTCAGCCTCCTCTTCGTCGTCGAGCTCACGTTCCTGAACGGGCGCGACAAGCTGACCGGCTACGACGTCGAGTCGCTGATCCAGTACTGACGCGCCAGTCACCCTGAAAGGTGTCCGCCGGGCCGTCCGGCGCGTCGATAAGCATTCCCACGATGTACGACGCGCTCACGGCCCGGTACACGTTCGCGTGCCCCCGGCGGGAGCAGGCCCACGTGGCGCTCTCGTCGTTCAGGCTGCTCGAGCGGCTCCCGGGGGCGACGCACCCGGCGGTGTACGAGGTGCGGTTCGACTGCAGCTGCGGGGAGGAGCATCCCGGCCTCGTCTCGCACGAGGATCTCGACTGGGCTCCGCTCGGCGGCCATGCCGGCGCCTTCGTCGACCTGATGACGTCCCGCATCCGCGACAGCGCCGCCGAGCTGCGCGAGACCGCGGCGGCACACCTGCAGGCGGGGGAGTGGCCCTGGAGCTTCTACTGCTACCCGGAAGGGCGTCCCCGGCCGGTCTTCCCATCCTCGTTCGTCGCCGTGGCACCGGGCGACCGCTGGGTCGGGCTCGCCGTCCGCTGCCCGGTCTGCGAGGCGCTGTCGGTGAACCTGGTCTCCCAGGCCCATGTCGACCTCCCGTTCACGAACGACGCCAGGATCGGGGTCGTCGACCATGTCTTCCCGGACGACGCCCTGCGGACGGTCGAGGCGTTCCGCTCCGAGCTCGATTCGTCGCGCTTCGACGAGCGCCGGCTGCACCTGAACTAGCCCTTTCTCCGTTGCACTAGCAGCCGGGACATTCCCGGTGATCACCCTGGAACGGAGGCAGTGATGATCGGAGTCACACGTGGAATCTCGACGCTCGCCGGAGCGGCTGTCGCGGGCATCCTGCTCTGGTTCGCCACGCAGATCGGCACCGAGACCTCGACCGAGTACTGGTCGACCTACGGGCTGATCGCCGCGGCGGGTCTGACGATGGCGCTCTCGCAGATCCTCGGCGGCTGGACGAAGTGGGGCTGGCCGCGGTTCTCGCTCGGCGTCTTCCTGATCGGCTTCCTGCCCGTGCTGGTCGCAGGCGGCTGGGTGCTGCTAGCCCGTCAGCCGGCTGACTGGATGAACACGTCGAACTGGTCGCGCGACCTCAGCATCTACGGCGTCGTGGCGGATCTCGGCAACATCCTGCCGGCGGTCGCGTTCGGCATCGGGCTGACGTTCGGGTTCTCGTTCGACACCGCCGGCCCGCGCCGCGCGGTCGTCGCCGAGGATCACGTCCGTGAGGAACACGTTCGCGACGCCGACGCGCCGCTGACGGCCGATCGCGGCTCGTACGAGACGCCCGCGACGACGGCTGACACGAGCGTCGATACCGACCGGGACGGCTATCCCGACCGGACCGCCGTGACGACGCCGCGCCGCGAACGGGAGGAAGACTGAGGTTTTTTCCCTGACACAGGGGATCTCGCAGCCGTACGGCTCCTGACGATAGGAGTCGTGATGGACGCCGCCGCCGTCAGCCGGCCGAAGCCCTCCGCTTCGGAGCTCCTGCTCGAGCACTGCTTCGCACTCGAGAGCGACGACGGTGGGCGTCCGACCGCGGCTGCGCGCCTCGAGGCGCTCCTCGGCCGCGAGCTCGCGGCACGGCTGGTGCGAGCGCTGTCCGCGGCGCGCTAGCTGCGCTCGCCGGGACGGTCTTCGCCGCGGAGGCGGATGAAGAGGAAGATCGCCGCGGCCGCGACGAGCGCGAGGATGAACGCGGTGGCCCTGGAGACGCTGAGCGCCAGCATCCCCCACCAGAGGAGGAAGAAAAAGAAGACGGCCCAGATACCGGCCTGAACGCCCTGATCGATCGACGGCATGCGCAGATGCATGAGCGCGATCCTAACCGAGAGAAAAATTCAAGGAGCCGGTGGCGCTTTCGTCCACCGAGCCCGTTGACTTTCCGCTTCCGCGTACGGCCCTCGAGCTCGGCTTCGACCTAATGGCGCTCCGTGCTCCCTGCAGGAGGCAACCTATCCGGGCGGGTCGGACGGGGCAAGACCGGCGCACGGGTGTTTGCTGCAAATTGCGACAACTTTGCTCGCGGCGCCGACGGCCGCGCCGGACCGTAGGATGCCGCCGTGGGCCGTGCAGCTGTGTGGACCGTCGCGGGCACGGCCATCGGGGCCGCGGTCGCCCTGACGCTGCTCGGAGTGGGGGACGACCCGGGCGCGCTCCCGAACTGGCAGGCTCTGATCCTGGGACTCGTCCAGGGTGCGACGGAGCTGCTGCCGATCTCGTCGTCGGGCCACCTGATCCTCGTGCCGTGGCTGGGCGACTGGGACTACCTGAAGGAGCACGACGCTTTCAATCAGACGTTCGATGTCGCGCTCCACCTGGGCACGCTCGTCGCAGTCGTCGCGTACTTCTGGCGCGACCTGATCGGCCTGCTGACGGCGTGGCTACGGACCGTGCGAACGCGCCGGGTCGAGACGGCCGAGGAGCGGGTGGCGTGGTTCGTCGTCGTCGCGACGATCCCCGCTGCGATCGTCGGGTTCCTCGGCGAAGATCTGATCGCCGAGCACCTGGGGGAGCCGTGGCAGATCGCCGTCGCCCTCGTCGTGTTCGCGGGGCTGCTCTGGGTGGCCGACCGTCAGCCGGAGCGGCGGGGGATGGGCGCGCTCGGGCCTCGTGAGGCGCTCGCGATCGGGGCCGCCCAGAGCCTCGCGCTCATGCCCGGCGTCTCGCGCTCGGGGGTGACGATCACGGCGGGGCGGTTCCTCGGCCTCGACCGCGACTCCGCCGCGCGGGCCTCGTTCTTCCTGCTCGTGCCGATCGTGCTCGGGGCAGTTCTGCTGAAGGGGGTGCAGGACGTGATTCTCGGCGACTTGCCGCCGGGCTCGGCGGGGCCGTTCGTCGTCGGAACACTCGCAGCTGCAGGGAGCGGCCTGCTCGCGATCGACTGGCTCCTCGGCTACGTCCGCCGGCACAACTACTCGATCTTCGTCTGGTACCGGCTGATCGCCGCTGCGCTCGTGATCCTCATCGTCCTCACGGGCGCCCGCTCGGCCGGCTTCTGAGCGCGCGGCCGATCCCACTCCTCGTCGCCGGGGCGGCGTGCATAGCGTTCTCCGGGATCCTCGTCCGGCTCGCCGACGTGACTCCGTCGACGGCCGCTTTCTACCGCTGCTTCTACGCACTGCCGCCGCTGCTGGCGATAGCGCTCATCGAGCGTCGCCGCTACGGCTCGCGGGAGCGGAACGCCCGTTGGCTCGCGTGGCTTGCGGGCTGCTTCTTCGCCGCCGACCTGATCTTCTGGCACCACTCGATCGCCGCGGTCGGAGCCGGCCTCGCGACCGTGCTGGGCAATGTGCAGGTCGTGCTCGTCCCGCTCGCCGCCTGGCTGCTTCTCTCCGAGCGCCCGGGCGGGCGAGTGGCGGCCGCCGTGCCGGTCGTCCTCATCGGGGTCGTCCTCATCTCAGGTGTCATCGGCGCCGGCGCGTACGGGAGCAATCCCGCGCTCGGCGTGTTCTTCGGGCTCTTGACCGCGGTCGCCTATGCGGGCTTCCTGCTCACGCTCCGTGCCGGCTCGGCCGACGTACGCCGCTCCGGAGGAGCACTCTTCCACGCGACCCTGGCCTGCACGTTCGCGATCCTGGTCGCGGGGTGGCTGCTCGACGATCTGGAGCTGCGGACCGGGTGGGAGTCCTTCGCCTGGCTCGTGACACTCGCGCTGACCTCGCAGGTGCTGGGCTGGCTCCTGATCGCCGCGGCGCTGCCGCGCGCGCCGGCTGCGATCAGCTCGGTCGTGCTGACGCTGCAGCCCGTCGCGGCGGTCCTGCTCGCGATCGTCCTCGTCGACGAGGACCCCTCGCCGGTGCAGCTGGCAGGGGTCGCCGTCGTCGTCTGCGGGATCGTGCTCGCGACGGGGCGCGGGCGTTCTGTGCCAACTTGACATAACGCCGGTTATCGTGCGTTCCGCAGTAGAGCTCATGCGAAGTGACGTGCGTGGTCAGGCGTTTCCGCCTCCGCTGGGCCGGGAAGAGTCCGGACATCGAGGATTAGCCGTCGCAAGCAATAAGGGGGTCTGAAAGATGGGAACGATCCAGAAGCTCTCGTCCCAGGTGATCGACTACGCGGAGCGTGTCTCCGAGATGGCGGACGCCGCCCAGGGCAAGCATCACCAGCGGGCCGGCCTGACGACTCGCTGGCTGCTGCTGCCGGCCTCAGGAGCTGCGCTGTACGCGCTGCTGAAGAGCGATGCGTTGTCACGCCCGGCGAAGGAGGTCATGGACGAGGCGAAGGCACGGGCTTCCGAGCTGCCCGACGACCTTCTGAGCATGGTGCGCCAGAGCACGAGCGGCACCTCCAGCCGGAACGGCAGCGGCACGAGCTCGGCGACTCCGACGCGGCGGAGCTCGACGCGGAAGTCGACTGCACGAAAGACCGGCGGCACGCGCAGAAGGAGTTCCGCACGGAAGACGACGGCGTCCGCACGCTGACGCCGGCCGGCATCACGCACGCAAGCTGAACTCAGGGCGGGCGGACTGCCTCGTCCGCCCGCAATTGAACCTACCCCGAGTCAATGCGCAGGCCGCGGGACCGGGTGTCGGCTTGCCAACGGGCAGGAACGGCTAATACTGCGTCTGTGGCACCTGCGGACGTCTCATCTTCACTGGAGAAGATCGCTGCCGAACGATCCGTCTCGCGCGTGCTGCACGTTGCGTGCGGCGAGCTCGTCGAGCTGCTCGACGCGACGTTCGCCTCCGTCTCGCGCGTGATCGGCGACTTGCTCGTCGAGCTGAGCGGCTACCGCCGCGACGGCGGCGAGCATCCGCTCGAGCTCTTCCTCGTCACCGACTACCCGCTGACGCAGGAGGTGATCGAGATCGGCGAGGCCCGCGTGGTGCGGCGCGCCGATCCCGGTGCAGACCCGGCCGAGGCGGCGCTCCTGGAGCGGCTCGGCTTCGACTCGCTGCTGATGCTGCCGCTGCGGTCGCACGGCCAAAGCTGGGGTCTCGTCGAGATCTACGGGGACGACCGCGTCATCCACGAGGACGAGATCGAGAGCGCCGAGGCGATCGTCGACCGGGTCGGCGAGCTCCTCGCAGTGCTCGAGCACCGCATCTGACCGAACTCCGGGGTTTGGCGCCGGGAAGCTCACGGGTAGATTGACGGTTGCCCCCCATGACCACCGTCGACATCGACCATCTGCTCCGCAACGACGAGCTGCTGCAACTGCTCGACACCGCCGAGCAGGCAGGGTCGCTGAAGTCGACGGAGGTGGCCGACGTGGTCGAGACCCACGAGCTCGACGCGCTCGAGCAGGACGCCCTGTACCGCGAGCTCGACCGCCGCGGGATCGAGATCATCGCCGACGAGCCGAAGGAAGAGGAGCCGGCACCCGCGCCCGTGCCGATCGCGCAGCAGGAGACGACGACCGACGCGTTGCAGCTCTTCCTGCGCGAGGCGGGCCGTCACGCGCTCCTGACCGCGGCCCAGGAGGTGGAGCTCGCGAAGAAGATCGAGAAGGGCGACATGCGCGCCAAGCAGCTGATGATCCAGTCGAACCTGCGCCTCGTCGTCTCGATCGCCAAGAACTACCGCAACCAGGGCCTGCCCTTCCTCGACCTGATCCAGGAGGGCACGCTCGGGCTGATCCGCGCCGTCGAGAAGTTCGACTGGCGCCGCGGCTTCAAGTTCTCGACCTACGCCACCTGGTGGATCCGTCAGGCGGTGGCCCGCGCGCTCGCGGACAAGGCGCGCACGATCCGGATGCCGGTCCACATCGTCGAACGGCTCCAGAAGATGAATCGAGCCGAGCGGACGCTCTGGACCCAGCTCGGGCGCGAGCCGACGCTGGACGAGATCGCCGAGGAGGCCTCCCTCCCGCTCCAGCAAGCGATCGAGGTGCGCGCCGCGGCGCGGGCCTCGACGAGCCTCGACCAGCCCGTCGGTGAGGCGGAGGACGCGGTCTTCGGCGACTTCGTCGCCGGCGATGGGCCGCTGCCCGAGGAGCAGGTCGAGCTCTCGCTGCGCAGCCAGGCGCTGAAGGAGGCGCTCGGCGCCCTCTCGGAGCGCGAGCGGCAGGTCGTCGTGCTCCGCTACGGGCTGACCGACTCCGAGCCGAAAACGCTCGAGGAGATCGGCCGCCGGCTCGGGCTCACACGCGAGCGCGTGCGGCAGATCGAGCTCGACTCGCTCAAGCGGCTCGCCTCGCTGCGCGAGCTCGAATCGGTCGGCGCAGCGCTCTAGTTCCCTCGCATGATCGAAATCTGCGAAAGCAGATTCCGATCGCGCAAATCCCTAACGGGGCCGCTTCGCGGCCCGGCGCCTCACGTCCGAAGATAGAACTCGAGACCGGGTGCGACCATCCGCAGCTCGCGGAGGGCGCGTGACTCGAGCTGGCGGACGCGTTCGCGGGTGATCCCGAGGCCCGCCCCCACCTCTTCGAGCGTCCGCGGGGCCTGGCCGTCGAGGCCGAAGCGCTGGGCGAGCACGTGTCGCATCCGCGGGTTGAGCCGGTCGAGTGCGGCGGCGAGCTCGGTCGAGCGGAGCCGGTCGGAGGTCTCGACGTCGGGGCCGGCGGTCTTCGTGTCCTCGACCATGTCGCCGTAGAGGCTCTCGCCGTCGCCGACGGGCGTCTCGAGGCTGACGGGATCCTGGACGAGCTCGAGCAGCTCCTGCACGCGATCGGGCGTGAAGCCCGCCTCGACCGCGATCTCGTCGGTGGTCGGGTCGCGGTTCAGCTTCTGGGCGAGCACGCGGCGCGCGCGCATCACGCGCCGCACCTGCTCGGCGACGTGCACGGGCAGGCGGATCGTCCGGCCCTGCTCGGCGAGCGCGCGGGTGACCGCCTGGCGGATCCACCAGGTGGCGTAGGTCGAGAGCTTGAAGCCCATCGTGTAGTCGAACTTCTCGACGGCGCGGATCAGACCCAGGTTGCCCTCCTGGATCAGGTCGAGCAGCGGCACGCCGGCCTTGGTGTAGTTGCGCGTGATCGACATCACGAGCCTGAGGTTCGACTCGATCAGCTTGCGCTTGGCCGCCTCGTCGCCCTCGTCCTTGCGGCGAGCGAGCTCGCGCTCCTCGGCCGCCGTCAGCAGCCGGCCGTCGCCGATCTGGCGTACGTAGAGCTTGAGCGGGTCCTGCGTCGCCTCCGCGACCGCGACGACCTCGTCCGGCTCGTCGTCGTCCTTCGGCTCAGCCTCCTCCCCGCGCTCTGCTTCCGACTCCGGCTCCGCGGCCGGCTCCAGCCCCGGCAGGAGCTCGAGATGCGGCTCTGCGGACTCCGGAACGGCGTGGAAGACGGGCTCTGCGGCGTTGGGCTCCATCTGCCCTTCGTATCGGCGATTCGAGGGGCAGGCTTGAGGAATCCGTTGAAACCTGTCGAAAACCTCTTACAGTTAAAGCTCTAACTTCCTCCGAACACACGGCGTCTACCCTTCGAGAGTTGGAAACTCTCCAGCCGAACAGCTAACTAGGATTTGTCCAGCCTATGTGCGGAATTGCGGGATACAGCCTGAGCCCCGAGTCGAGCGTCAAACGGACGCTCGCGGCGCAGGCGCTCCTCGCCGGAATCGCCGAGCGTGGCGCGGACGCCGTCGGCTATGCGCACCGGGGCTCGAGCAACGCCGTCACCGTCCACAAGCGCCGCTCCGGGGCGAGTGAGCTCCTCGACGAGGTCCACGTCCCGCCCGCCGCGACGCAGGTGCTCGTGCACGTCCGCGATTACACCAAGGGCCATCCCACGATCGAGGCGAACAACCATCCGATCCGCCATGGCTCGGTGGTGGGTATCCACAACGGGATCATCGTCAACGACGAGGAGATCTTCGCCCACTACGGGTTCGAGCGCGACCACCCCGAGATGACGGTCGACTCCGAGGCGATCTTCGCGCTTGCAGAGCACGCGCAGGGCAGCCCGGAGGCGCTCGAGGAGCTGTACGGGGCGATGGCGACCGCCTGGCTCGACGAGCGCGTCTCCTCCACCCTCTTCCTCGCCCGCGCCGTCGGCCGGCCGCTCTGGGTCGGCACCGCGAGCAAAGAGCTCTTCTTCGCCTCGACGCGCAATGCGCTCGAGGTGCTCGAGTCGACGCTGCGGCTGACGCTGCGGAAGCGCGAGGTCGAGGAAGGGATGCTCCTGCGGATCGAGGACGGCCGCGTTGCCGCGGTCGACCGCTTCCGGCCCGACCGCTCCTACATCGAGGAGACGATCCTGCCGTCCGTGCGCGCCCCGCACGAGGGCGCGTCGTGCCTCAAGCGGCTCGCCGTGATCGCGCTCGCCGCCTAGCTAGCCGCCGAGCGACCCGTCGGGCGCGACCTCGACGCCCTCCTCGCGCAGGCGCTCGCGCACGAGGAACTGGAACGCCGCCCAGGCGGGCTGCACGTCGATCATCCGGTAGATCTGCCATTCGGTCAGCAGCGACTCGTCCGCGCGCCGCGCGGCGGCCCAGTCGGCCATCTTCGGCAGCCGGCCGAGCGTTCGCGCCAGCGTCGCGCCCTGCTCGACCGCTCGCTCGAGCCGCTCCTCTCCCACCGGAACGTCGAAGCCGGCCTCCCGTAGCGCCTGTGCGAGCGAGCCGAAGGTGTGCCAGAGGAGCGACTTCGACGGAATCGCGCCCTTGCGTGCGTCGATGTCGCGTGCGGTCGGCGTGCGGCCCAGCTCCTCGCCCAGTGCCCGCAGCCGGCCGAGCAGCTCCTCGCGGGTCGCGAAGCGCCGCGGCATCAGCCCAGCCTGCCGCTTGGCCGCGTTCCAGCTGCCGAAGTGCTCGATCACGGTCTGTGGATGCACGGTCGTCTGTGGGTCTGCTGCGAACTCGCGCATCGTCGGCGAGCGGCCGAGCCGCTCGGCGCTGTCCGTCAGCTGCGCCAGGATCTCCTCGTCGGTGTAGCGCTTCCGGATCCCCGCCTGGAACGCCGCGAGCGCCTCCGGATCGATGCCTGCCACCGCGGGGTGGCGGCGGGATCGTCCCATGCAAGCAGTGTAGAGCATCTTCAGCGGTTTGCAAGAACGCCAGAACAGGACGTGTCCCAGGGTCTGTCCCTGGGACATGGTCGGAAACGGGCGCAAGAGGAGCGCTAGATCGCGAGCAGACGCGCGGGCGGCTCGTCCACGGTGAGCGACTCGAGCGGCAGGATGCGCTCGAGCGCGGTGACGCAGCGGGGGCAGAACTGAGTGCCGGCGGCGCCGCGAAGCTCGGCGAGCGCCTCCTCGAGCGGGCGGGCGGCACGGTAGATCCGGGTCGTCAGCATCGAGTCGAGCGCGTCGGCGACGTGGATGATGCGGGCGCCGAGCGGAATCTCCTCGTGGGCGAGGCGGTCGGGGTAGCCGGTGCCGTCGAAGCGCTCGTGGTGGTGCCGGATTGCAGGCACCGCGTCTCCGAGGAAGCCGAGGCGGTCGATGATGCGAGCTCCCTCGTCGGCGTGCCGCTGCATCAGCGCCCACTCCTCCTCGGTCAGGCTCGCAGGCTTGAGCAGGATCGAGTCCGGGATCGCGAGCTTGCCGATGTCGTGGAAGAGCGCCGCGTGGCCGAGCAGGTCGAGCTCGATCTGCGAGAGCCCGAGCTCGCGTCCGATCGCCAGCGCGAGCTGCTGCACCCGGCGCGAATGGCCGGCCGTATAAGCGTCGCGGGCGTCGACCGTGGCCGAGAGGCTCTCCATCGCGGCCGTCGAGCGCTCCTTCAGCAGCCGGTTTGCCTGCTCGAGCGAGACGTTCTGGGTGTGGATCGTCTCGGCGGCCTGGCGCAGCTTCTGCGCGCTCCTGCGCGTGTGCGAGAGGTACGCCTCCTGGGTCTTGCGCATCAGCAGCAGCGGCACCGCGAAGACCGCGAGGGCGTAGAGACCGGCGGCGTGGTAGCCGATCGCGATCACGCCGCCGATGAAGCCGTAGACGAGGTAGTGCGGCGCGAGCCAGAGGAAGCGCTCGTGCCAGACGCGCCAGACGTTTTCGCGGCCCTCGACCGCGAGCGCGACCGACAGCAGGCCGGTGTTGACGGCGAAGTAGAGGCCGCCGGCGACGATGCCGGCTCCGACGGTGACGAGCTCGCCCAGCGCGCCGTCGAACCCGAGCATGAACACCCCGGCGGCGGCCAGCGACGACAGCGTCAGCGTGCCGATGTTGAAGAGCACGCGGTGGATCTGCTGCCGCTGGGCGCTCCACTGGACGACGCAGATCGCCACGGCCAGTGCGAGCGCCGCCCTCGGGCCGAAGAGTGCAGCCCCGGCCAGAGCGCCGACGGCACTGACCGAGATCGAGCCGTCGTCGAGCTCGAGTGCGAGCGCCTCCCCCACGCTGACGAGCGCGATCACGGCGAGCAGTCCGATCATGTCCGTCGAGGAGCCGAAGATCGCCCCGACGACGCCGGCGGCGATGCCCACAGTGCTTACGAGCCCGACGAGGACGCCGAGACGCAGTGAGAGCTGGAGGAAGCGCGGCCCGCTCGTGGTGTGGGCCGTGTGACGGCGTTCCTGCTCGGGCAGCGCCTCCGGGACGCGCGCGAGCGGCTCGTGGTGGTCGCCCTCCTCCGGCACCGCGACAAGCCGCTGGGTGCGGTCGGCCGGCATCAGGAGCGGCTCGGAGCTGGCGCCGAGGACGCGATTGCGCCCCTGTAGCTTGGCCCGGTAGACGGCGAGGTCGGCCTGATGGATGAGCGCGTTCGGATCCTGTGCGTCCTTTGGATAGCCGGCGACGCCGATCGAGACGGTGGCCCGGATCGGCTCGCTCGACGTCTCGACGTCGTAGAGCTTCTCCGCCACCGCACGCCGGATCCGCTCGGCGATCTCCATCGCCTGCTCCGGTGGGGTCTCCGGGAGCAGGATCGAGAACTCCTCGCCGCCGAAGCGGGCCGGGACGTCGTAGTGGCGCAGCTCGGCGCGGAAGACCTCGGCGATCCCCTTCAGCACCGCGTCGCCGGCGAGGTGGCCGTAGGTGTTGTTGATCTCGCGGAGCAGGTCGAGGTCGGCCATGATCAGTGACAGCGGCCGCTCGAAGCGCTCCGCCCGCCCGAGCTCCTCCGAGAGCGCCGAGGCGAAGTAGCGCGCGTTGAAGAGTCCGGTCTTGGGGTCGACGCGGGCCTCCGCCTGGAGCTGCGGCACCGAGAGCGCCCGATGGATCAGCAGCAGCGGAGCGATCGCAAACGGGACGAGCCAGGGATTCCCGGTCCAGAAGGCGGCGAGGATGACGCCGAGGGCTGCAAAGACAAATTCGGTCGAGAGCGTCTGATACGAGAACATTTGGCGCATCGGGTGACCGTTGACGAGGCGGATCATCGGCGCGATCAGAGCCGAGTTGAGCACGACGAGGACGATCGCGGCCGCGGTGCCCGCGAGCGCGAAGCGGACGTCGTCGGAGGCGATCAGCCCGTCCGCACCGGAGATGACATGGGCTGCCCCCCACGCCGACATCGTGGCGATCGTGAACACGAAGATGTTCGTGGTCTGCACGTACCAGGTGCCGCGGCTCCGCAGCCACTCGGGAATGTGCTGGATCAGCGGGATCAGCGCCAACAGGGCCGGCGAAACCAGCAACGCCGCCGCGATCAGGAAGACCCCGGTTGTGTGATAGCTCTTGTTGCCGGGCGTGCGCACGACGAAGAACTGCGCGACGGCGACGCTCGTCGCCAGCACCACGAACTCGAGCCAGTCACCCGTATGGCTGTCGAAATCGGCGAGGAACGGCGCAGTCACAGCGACCGCTGCCGCGGCGACGACCAGGAAGTAGGCGAGCGCCTTCGGCGGGAGCTTGTTCGAGCGCTCGACGGCGGTGGCGCGCTCGTCCGCGCCCTCGAGGGGGATTGCGCTCACTCTGCTCCGCCTGTGCCCTTCATGCCGCATGTCTCCTTCGATGCCGCAGAGAATCGAAAGCAGCTCAACCGACCGAGTCGGCCGGATCGGAGGGTATGCCGGGTTTGGGGGTGCGGCATCCCCCGATCGAGGCACGGACGTGCTTTCACCCGAAAGGGTGAGGGTGAGGCCGGCGTGCCGGCCCCACCCTCGATCCGTGCGCTACGGGAGCGTCGGCGCTGCGGCGGGAAGAGCTTCCTCCGCCGCCGCGGTTTCCGCAGCGGCCTCAGCCGCCGCCTGCTCCGCTGCCGCCGCCTCGGCTGCAAGCGCAGCCTTCTCGTCGGGCGTGAGCAGGTCGACGTCCTCGGCTGCCGCTTCGGCCTCAGCCGGCGTCAGCACGTAGCCGTCGCCCGCCGGAGCAACCTCGCCGTCGGCGTTGTCCTCCCAGGAGACGTCCGACCAGGAGACATCGCTCCAGGACACGTCCGTCCAGGAGACGTCACTCCAGGAGACAGCATCCCAGGAGACGTCGCTCCACGAGACGTCGCTCCACGAGACGGCGTCCCAGGAGACGTCGCTCCAGGAGACGTCGCTCCAGGAGACGGCGTCGAACACCGTCGACCCGTTGACCGTCTGCTTCAGGAACCGGTTCAGCGCCTTGTTCGGATTCGGCGTGTCGATCGTCGCCAGCACGGTCTGCACCGCGTTCACCTGGCCGACGCCGCACGACCGGGGCGCCGACTGCGGAACCGCACGGGCGCGGCGCATGACCGCGCTCTTGACCTGATCCGGGTTCCAACCCGGATTACGCGCCAGCACCTGGGCTGCGATGCCCGCGATCACCGGTGCCGCGAACGACGTGCCCGAGAGCTCGATGTAGCCGTAACCCACGAGCCTGTAGGCCTTCTGCTGCGCGAGCGTCGAGCCCATCGGGATCGGCGCGGCCATGTACCGGCCAGGAGCGCAGATCTCCGGCTTCATGAAGCCGTCCGGAGTCCTGCCGTACGCGGACCAGGGGGCACGCGAGTCGTCGGACGTCCACGACGTGCCGCCGAGGTCGACCGCACCGACCGTGATCACGAACGGGTTGCTCCCGGGAGCGTACGGAACGCCGCTCGGGCCCGTCGCGCTGCCGTAGTTGCCCGCGGCCGCCACGACCACGACGCCGGAGTGCCACAGCTTGCTGACCGCAACGTTCAGCGGGTCGAGCCAGAAGTGGTTGACGGCGCCCGAGTGGAGCGAGAAGTTGGCGACGCGGATGTTGTACGCCGCCTTGTTCTGGTAGATCCACTCGACCGCAGCGATCACGTCGCTGGTCCGCCCCGCGCCGCTGTCGTCCATGACATCGAGCGAGACGATGTCCGCGTTCGGTGCCGCCCCTGCATATCCCGGGGCGTTGCCGGCCGCGATTCCGGCGACAACCGTGCCGTGACCACGACCGTCACCGGCGCTGTTGCCGGACGCGACGAAGTTGACCTCGGCCTTGATCCGGCCGGCGAAGTCGGCCCGAGACTGGATGCCGGAGTCGACGATCGCGATCGCAGGAGCCTTCGGCCCGCCCCACAGCTTGGACACACCGGTCTGGTACGTCCACAGCTGCGACGACGTCGACGCCGTCAGCGTGTCCGAGATCAGATCCTGGGGCCGGATCACAGCGTCCGCCGTGACGACGAGGCCGTTGATCCGCTCCAGCTTCTCGAGGTCCTTCGCCCGGATCTCACCGGCGAAGCCCTTGATGATCCCGAACCGGTTGCCGAGCTTCCGCAGCTCGTTCTCGGCCCGCTTCGCGTCCTTGTCCGACACCGTGTCGTCCAGCTGGACGATCACGCCGACCACCTCGTCGGGCGAGTTCTTCTGCTTCTGCTTCAGCTCCGCGGAGACGTACGTCGTTCCGGGAGTGACAATTCCCTCGTTCTTGCCGGGACCGCTTCCCGCGCCGGCCGCGAGTGGCACAGCGAGAGCGACGACGAGGACCGTCGTGACGAAGCCGCGACCACCCTTGCCCCAGAGGGCATTCGAGCGGTGCTCCCCGCCGCGGTTTCCGGAACCCCACAGAGCGCTCTTGCGAACGTCTCCCGGGTTGCCGCCTGTGTTCCTTCCCATCGTTCTCCTTGTCCGCGCCGAGGCACGGGCCGCATGAAAGGCTCAGCCGCGCATGAAGCCGCAGCGCCGCTGGTGAAACCGGGCCCAACGTATGCGCGCAAATGGGCCGGTTCCTCCCCCTTAAGGGTTACGGCCGGGGAAGTTCCCTCGAACGAGGGACTCACGTGCCGGCGTTCGGAGAGCCAGGTCGACGGGTAGGCTCGCGGCCTGATGAGCGCCCGCCTCGCCGTCGAGTCCCTGGCCGCGCGCGCGGCCTCGAAGCTCTCCCGCATCGCGGGCACCGGCGGCGGCACGACGCTGCCCGGGAAGCTGCTCTGGAAGCTCGATCCCGGCGCGATCGACGCGCTGGCGGCGCGGCTCCGCGACGGCGCGGCCGTGGTCTCGGCGACGAACGGCAAGACCACAACGACCGCGATGGCCGCCGAGATCCTCGAGCCCGGCCGCCGGCTCGCCTGGAACCGCTCCGGCGCCAACCTCGTCTCCGGGGTTGCCTCCACCCTGCTCGCCGAGCGCGACGCCGACCTGGGCCTGCTCGAGGTCGACGAGGGAGCATTGCCGGAGGTGGTCCGGCGCGTGAAGCCGCGAGCGGTGCTGCTCGGCAACCTCTTTCGCGACCAGCTCGACCGCTACGGCGAGCTCGAGCACATCGCCGAGCGCTGGCGCGCTGCGACGGCCGCGCTGCCGCCGGAGACCGTGCTGATCGTCAACGGCGACGACCCGCAGGTCGGCGACCTGGCACGCGAGCGCTCGGGAGGGATCGCGTACGGGATCGACGACGCTCGGCACGCCCGGCCGGCGCTTCAGCACGCCGCCGACTCGCGCTACTGCGTCCGCTGCGGGCAGCCGTACGAGTTCGCGGCCGCCTACGTCGGCCATCTCGGCGACTACCGCTGCCCCGCCTGCGGCCATGCGAGGCCCGAGCTGCAGGTGCGCGCGACGGAGATCGAGCTGGACGGACTGCATGCGGCGTCGTTCCGGCTGGAGACTCTCGCGGGCGGAACCCGAATCCGGCTCCCGCTTCCCGGCCTCTACAACGTCTACAACGCGCTCGGAGCCGCCGCGCTCGCCCAGGCGCTCGGTGCATCGCTCGACGAGATCCGCGCCGGCCTCGAGCGGTTCGGCGCCGCGTTCGGCCGCTTCGAGCGGATCCCGGCCGGCGACAAGACGGTGCTCATCCTCCTGATCAAGAACCCCGCCGGCGCGAACGAGGTCGTGCACACCCTGCTCGAGGGCGGCGCGCCGTCGCTCCTGCTCGTCGCGCTGAATGACGCGATCGCAGACGGCAAGGACGTCTCCTGGATCTGGGACGTGGACTTCGAACCGCTGCTCGGCGGCACGGAGCGACTGCTCGCCTCAGGCGACCGGGCTGCGGAGCTGGGCCTGCGCTGCGTCTACGGTGGGCTGCGCGAGGAGGCGCTCGAGGTGGAGCCGTCCCTCGGCCGGGCGCTCGACCGGGGGCTCGAGCTGACGGCGCCTGGCGGCGAGCTCGTCGTCCTCCCCACCTATACGGCGATGCTCGAGCTGCAGCGGATCGTCGCCGAGCGCGGCTGGTCGAGGCCGTACTGGGAGCGCACGTGAGCTCGCTCACGTCTCCGGGGCGTCGTTCGCGTCGCGGAGGCCGGTGGGACAGTACGAGAGTACGGCCCACCGGCTGGAGCGGCGCGAGCGGCGTCAGCCTTTCGCGGAGCCCGGCCCCGCCGGGCGGGAGCGAAAGGCGGCCGGTGGCGTGAGGATCAGGGTCGGCCACCTCTACCCCGAGTACCTGAACATCTACGCCGACCGCGGGAACATCGCGGTGCTTGCGCGGCGGGCGGCGCTCCGCGGCCACGAGCTGGCGGTGGCACCGGTCTCGGTGGGCGACGAGGTCGGGCCGGGCGCATACGACCTCTTCTACGTCGGCGGCGGGCAGGACCGCGAGCAGGCGCTGATCGCGCCCGACCTCGCCGCCAAGGGCCCCGCGATCGCCGACGCCGTCGCCGGCGGCGCCGCCCTGCTCGCGGTCTGCGGTGGCTACCAGCTGCTCGGCCGCGGCTACCTGGGCCGCCACGGCGACTCGATGCCCGGGATCGGACTGTTCCCGCACGAGACCGTCGCCGGCGACAAGCGGATGATCGGCGACGTGCTGCTGGACTGCGCCTGGGCGGGGCGGTCGCTCGCCGGGTTCGAGAACCATGCCGGCCGAACGAAGCTCGACCCCGGCGCCGAGCCGCTTGGGCGCGTGGTCGCCGGCTTCGGGAACGACGGCGAGTCGGGCTACGAGGGCGTCCGCGTCGGCCGTGCCGTCGGGACATACCTGCACGGGCCGCTGCTGCCGCGCAACCCGTGGCTCGCCGACTGGCTGCTCGCCCAGGCGCTCGCGCACGCGACGGACGGCGAGCCGCCCGAGCTGGAGCCGCTCCCCGATCGTCTCGAGGATCAGGCGCACGCGGTGTCCGCACAGCGGGCGCGAGACCGTGGCGGTCGCTACTAGGGCATGGTTCCGGTGATGTGGTCCCGTCTCGCGCTCGTCGCGATCTCCGCTGTCGCCTTTATCGGAGGCGCGCCGGCGGTCGCAGGTCACGGTGCCGCGGTCACCGGACCAGGCGTCGTTTTCAGCGTCTTCGAGGGACTGCCCCCGAGCGGCGCCTGCCCGGGCCTCTACGTCGCCGAGGAGCGGACGAGGCGGATCACCTGGCTCGGCGGCTGGGATGAGCAGCGGGAGGACAGCGCCGTCTATCCGTCCTTCACGTCGCGAGGGACACTGTCGTACGGCCACTGGGTCGACCCGAGCGCGAGCGTGCCGCTCGTCGATGTGTACGCGGGCGGGCGCCGCGTCGCCCGGCCCGCGTTCGCCAGGTGGGCCTGGTCGCCTCGCCGCGAGGAGCTGGCCTACGGGCGCGTGTCTGCCGACGGCCGCAGGCTCGAGCTCGTGCTCACCACGACAGGTGGTGCAACGCGCGTCCTCGCCCCTTCGATCGGGATTCCCCCCGTCTGGCTTCCGGACGGGAGCGGCCTCGTCTACGTCCGGCGCAGGGGCTCGGTTGACGTGATCACGTTCGTGTCCCGAGACGGGCGCCGCAGGCGCGACCTCGCGCGGAACGGCGGCGAGCCGGTCGTCTCGCCGGACGGGCGTCGTGTCGCCTTCCTCCGGACCGTCTCGAAGCCATCGGAAAAGAGCGTCGTCGAGGTCTGGGTCGTCCCGACCGGCGGCGGTCGCGCGCGGAAGGTGGTCGGCCCCGTCCCGCGGCTGGGGCTACGGTTGGCGACGTGGCTCTCGAAGCGCGAGCTGCTGCTCCAGCGCGGCCGCGAGTCGGATTCGATCTTCAACGCCGGTGAGACGCTCAACCGCCTGGACGTGGACACGCTGAGGGAGCGGCCGTTCCTGAAACGCGCGTTCGCGCTCAGCGTCTCTCCCGACCGGAAGCGGCTCCTCTTCGTCCGGTCGCACACCGCCGCCGGCGAGACGTACTACTCCGTCCGGACGGTCGACGTGACCGGTCGCAACGGGAGACTGCTCGGGGTCGTCGACGAGGAGGATCTGAACATCGGCAGCCGGCCCGTCTGGAAGCCGCCCGCGGCCACGGTCGACTGGGTCGGCGACGCGCCGCCTGCGCCACGACAGCAGTGCGAGCGGCGGCTCACCGCCGCACGCGACGCGACGCCCTAACCCACCGCCGCGGCCGCCGACCGCGCTGCCGTGAGGATCGCCTCGGCCGAGCGCTCGACGTCCTCGCTGGTGGTCCGGAAGCTCGAGACCGAGATCCGCATCGCCGCGCGGCCCTGCCAGTCGGTGCCGCCGAGCCAGCACGTGCCGTCGGCCTGGACGCGGCCGACGACCTCGCGGGTCGTCTCGTCGTCGTCGTCGAAGCGGACGAGCACCTGGTTGAGCACGACGTCGTTCAGGATCTCCACGCCCGGCTCGGCGCCGAGCAGGTCGGCGAAGGCACGGGCGTGGCCGCAGCAGCGGTCGACGAGGTCGGCGACCCCGTCGCGGCCGAGGGAGCGCAGCGCGGCCCAGACGGCGAAGCCGCGTGCGCGCCGCGACGACTCGGGCACCCAGTCCGAGGGGCTGCGGCCGTCGGCCCGCTGGAGGTAGCTGGCCGCCACGGCCATCGCCTCGCCGTGCGACTGCGGGTGCCGGCAGAAGATGACGCCGCAGTCGTACGGGACGTTCAGCCACTTGTGCGCGTCCGTCGCCCAGGAGTCGGCGCGCTCGCAGCCTTCGGTGAGGTGCCGCAGGCGCGGGCTTGCGGCCGCCCAGAGCCCGAATGCCCCGTCGACGTGCAGCCACGCTCCTGCCGCCTCGCATGCGTCCGCGATCTCGCCGAGCGGGTCGACGGCGCCGGTGTTGACGTTGCCGGCCTGCGCGCAGACGATGGCGGGGCCGCCGGATCCCGCGAGGGCGTCGCGCAGCGCGTCCGCCCGCATCCGGCCCTGCTCGTCCGCCCGCACGAGCTCGAGCGCGCTGCTGCCGAGTCCGAGGAGCCGGAGCGAGCGGTCGATCGTGACGTGGCGCTCGCCGCCGGCGAGCACGCGGATCCGAGGCGAGCCGGCGAGCCCGTCACGGGCGACGTCCCAGCCTGCCGCGGCGAGCACGTGCTGACGCGCGGCGGCGAGGCCGGTCGTGTTGGCGCCCTGCGCACCGGTGACGAAGCCGCTGGAGACGCCGTCCGGGAGTCCCAGCAGCTCGGCGAGCCAGCCCGCGGCGACCTCCTCCGCCGCGGCCGCAGCGGGCGAGGTGACGACGGAGAACCCGTTCTGGTCCCAGGCACTCGCCACCCAGTCCGCCGCCACCGACGCCGGCAGGGCACTGCCGAAGACAAAGCCGAAGTAGCGGCCCGTCTGCGACCCGACGAGGCCGGGCTCCGCGGCCGCGATCAGCTCGGAGACGACGTCAGCGTCCACGCTCCCCTCGTCCGCCAGCGGGCCGCCGAGGGCCTCGACGAGCTCGTCATAGCTCGCCCGCGGTCCAACGGGTCGCTCGTCGAGCGTGTCGTGGAACTGCGCCGCGTAGTCGGCGGCGAGCCGGAAGAGGTCGTGCACGTCGCTCATTGCGCTCTCACCGCGCCGGCGGCCCTCGCGGCGGCCTCCAGGATCGCCCCCGCCGATCGTTCGACGTCGTCGTCGCTCGTGCGCCAGTTCGAGACCGAGATCCGCATCGCAGCCTTGCCGCGCCAGACCGTCCCGGAGAGCCAGCACGTGCCGTCCTGCTGCACGCCCGTGATGGTCGCCTGCGTCAGCGCGTCGTCGTCGCCGAAGCGGACGAGCACCTGGTTGAGCACGACCTCGTTCAGGATCTCGACCCCCGGCTCAGCGCCGAGCAGTTCCGCGAAATGCGTCGCGTGGCCGCAGCAGCGCTCCACCATCGCGATGATGCCCGTGCTCCCGAGCGCGCGGATCGCCGCGTAGATCGGGAATCCACGCGCACGACGAGAGAACTCCGGGACCCAGTCCATCTGGTCGCGCGCCGCGTCCGCGTCGGACTGCTCGAGATAGCTCGCCTGCACCGACATGGCCGCTCGGTGCGCCTCCGGATCGGCACAGAAGGCGAGGCCCGAGTCATAGGGCACATTCAGCCACTTGTGGGCGTCCGTCGCCCATGAGTCCGCGCGCTCACTGCCGGCGACGAGGTGGCGGAGCCGCGGCGACGCGGCGGCCCACAGGCCGAAAGCGCCGTCGACGTGCAGCCAGGCGTCAGTTCCTTCGACAGCGTCCGCGATCGCGGTCACGTCGTCGCAGGAGCCGGTGTTGACGTTCCCGACCTGTGCGCACACGATCGTCGGCCCGTCGCCGCCCGCGAGCGCGTCCGGGAGCAGCTCGACCATCATGCGCCCCTCCCCGTCGGCGGGCACGAGCTCGATCTGCGCGCTCCCGATCCCGAGGTATCGAAGCGCGCGGTCGACCGTCACGTGGCGCTCCTCGCCGACGATCACCCGGATCCGCGGCGCGCCCTGGAGCCCGTCACGCGCGAGATCCCAGCCGGCCCGCTCGAGGATCCGGTGCCGCGCCGCAGCCAGGGCCGTGACGTGCGCCATCTGGCAACCGGTCACGAAGCCCGCCGAGACGCCGGCCGGGAGCTGCAGCAGCTCCTGCAGCCATGCGAGCGCGACCTCCTCGACGACCCCGGCACTCGGCGTCGGCCCGATCTGGGCGGAGTTCTGGTCCCAGGTCGACGTGAGCCAATCGGCTGCGACGGCAGCCGGCAGCGCGCCGCCGATGACGAAGCCGAAGAAGCGGCCTGAGGGAATGCCGATGGTCCCTGGCTCTGCCGCCTCGATGAGCTCGGCGACGACCTGCGTCTCGTCCAGACCGTGCTCCGGCAGCGGGCCGCCCAACGCCGCCCGAAGCTCCTCGACCGTGGCGCTCGGTCTGACCGGCCGCTCGTCGAGCGACCCGAGGAACTGCGACGCGTAATCGGCCGTCAGACCGAGCAGGTCCTTCACGGGGTCCACAACGCTCCAAGATAGACCGCCGGATCGCCCGACTGCCAGCGCTGCAGGAAGCGCTGGATCGGCGGGTGGAGCACGACGCCGGCGAGCTCGTCGAGGGCGAAGATCCTGTGCCCGCGGACGGCCTCGTCCCGCGAGACGACCGACTCGAGCGAGCCGTCGACGTCGCCGGCGAAGATGATGTGGACGACGTGTTTCGTCACGAGCGTCCCCTTCGGCGCGATCGAGTCGACGAGCGCGATCGGCCCCTCGAGCCGCGGCGGCTCGATCCCGACCTCCTCCCGGATCTCGCGCCCGAGGGCGTCCATCAACGTCTCACCGGAATGGACACCGCCACCCGGGAGCAGCCAGACCGCCTTTCCCTTCTTCTCGTGGCGGCAGAGGAGGACGCCGCCGCCCCAGCGCAACAGCGCCGAGACGCGGATCCGCGGCTCCGCCCGCATCACGACGCGCTCGACCCCACGCCCGACGAGCCCAGGCCGGCTGGGCCGCGCTCGCTCTCCGGCAGCTGCTCGACCTCGACCAGGCGCACGGACGCGGCCTCGACGAGCACGAGCTGGGCGATGCGCATCCCCGGCTCGACGACGAACTCCTCGCAGGCGTCGGTGTTGAGCAGGATCACCTTGATCTCGCCGCGATAGCCGCTGTCAATCAGGCCAGGAGCGTTGACAATCGTTAGTCCATGACGGGCGGCCAGACCCGAGCGGGGCAGCACGAGTCCCGCGTAGCCGTCCGGGATCGCGACCGCAAGGCCGGTGCCGACGACCGCCCGCTCCCCAGGCCCGAGCTCGGCGCGCTCGCAGGCTGCGAGATCGAGCCCTGCATCGCCGTCGTAGGCCTGCGCGGGGAGAAACGCATCGTCGCGCAGGCGCGCGACCGGGAGCTCCGTCACCCGCGCTCCGCCGCCGAGCTCTCGCCCGAGTCGGCGACGAGATAACGGGCGAAGCGGCGCACCTCGCGCTGCGGCAGCCGGGCGCGCACGAGCACGCCTGCTTCGGAGTCCTCGCGCTCGTCGATCGGCGCTCCGAGCGCGTACAGCTCGGCGAGCTTCCCGCCCTCCTCGTACGGCAGCAGCAGGCGGACGTCCTCGTAGCGGTCGGCGAAGAGGGTCGCGATCCTGGCGCGCAGCTCCTCCACTCCCTCCCCCGTGGCCGCCGAGATCTGCAGCGAGGCCGGGAACCGGTTCGAGAGCCGGCGCCGTCCGAGCGGGTCGACGCGGTCGACCTTGTTCAGCACCAGCTCGACCGGGACGTCGTCGGCGCCGATCTCGTGCAGCACGGCGTCGACAGCGCCGATCATCTCCTCCAGCCGGTCGTCGTCCTCGGACGCGTCGACGACGTGCAGCACGAGGTCCGCGACGAGCGTCTCCTCGAGCGTCGACGCGAAGCCCTCGACGAGCTGGGTCGGCAGCCTGCGGATGAAGCCGACGGTGTCGGTGACGAGGTAGCGTTTCCCCTCGTGCTCGAAGCCGCGCGTCGTCGGGTCGAGCGTCTCGAAGAGCCGGTTCTCGACGCTCACCTTCGCGCCGGTGAGCGCGTTCAGCAGGGTCGACTTGCCGACGTTCGTGTAGCCGGCGAGGGCGACCGTCGGCGTGCCGCTGCCCGAGCGCTCCTTGCGCCGCGTCGCGCGGTGCTTGCCGACCTCCTTCAGCCGCCGCCGGAGCAGCGAGATCTTTCGTCGCGCGATCCGGCGGTCGGTCTCGAGCTGCGACTCGCCGGGGCCGCGGGTGCCGACGCCGGCCCCGAGCGCGCCGGTGCCGCCTCCGAGGCGTTCGAGGTGCTGCCACATCCCGCGCATCCGCGGCAGGTTGTATTCGAGCTGAGCCAGCTCGACCTGGAGCTTGCCCTCGGCGCTCGTCGCATGCTGGGCGAAGATGTCGAGGATCAGCTGGGTGCGGTCGACGACGCGTGCCGTCAGGGCGTTCTCGAGCGCCTTCTGCTGCGCCGGCTCGAGCTCGTCGTCGACGATCAGCACCTCGGCGTGGGAGTTCTCGTAGACCTGCTTCAACTCCTCGAGCTTCCCCTTGCCGACGTACGTCCGCGGATCGGGGTTCTGACGTTGCTGCACCAGCTCGGCGATCGGCTCGACGCCCGCGGTGCGGGCGAGTTCGCGCAGCTCGCCGAGCTCCTCCTCGGCGTCGGCGGAGCGCGGCAGCACGGCGAGCACGAGCCCGCGCTCGGGCTCGATCCCCGAGCTTGGTGTCTGGCGCGTCGTCACCTGGAGGATTGTGCCACGCTTGCGGCCGATGCCCGACCTCGCGCACAGGCTGGCCGAGCGCACGCTCGAGCTGGTCAACATCCCCTCCGAGAGCAGACACGAGGCGGAGATCGCCGCCTTCGTGCGCTCGCTCGTGCCCGCCTCGTTCGAGGCCGAGTACGAGGCCGAGGACGCATTCGTCTGGGCACGCCCGCGGCGCGAGGGCGTGCCGCTCGTCGTGCTCGCGGGCCACTACGACACCGTGCCCGCACAGGAGAACGTGCCCGGTCGGATCGAGAACGGCACCGTCGTCGGGCTCGGCGCGAGCGACATGAAAGGCGGGCTCGCGGTGATGCTGGAGCTGGCGCGGGAGCTCGAGGCCCGCCACGTCGAGCCGGACGTCGACCTCGCGCTGCTCGCCTTCGGCAAGGAGGAGCTGCCCGCCGAGTTCAGCCCGCTCCCGCACCTGTTCGACACCTCGGGCGTCGTCCACGAGGCCGAGCTCGCGATCCTGCTCGAGCCGACCGACACGACGATCCAGGCCGGCTGTCTCGGCAACCTGAACGCGCGGATCACCTTTCACGGCGTCAGCGGCCACTCGGCGCGGCCGTGGACGGCCGAGAACGCCATCGAGAAGGCGCTGGAGGGCCTGCGTCCCTATGCCGCGATGGAGCCGCGGCCGGTGGAGATCGGAGGGCTCACCTTCACCGAGGTGGCCAGCATCACCCGGATCGAGGGCGGGATCGCGACGAACGTCATCCCCGACCGCGTCGAGGCGAACGTCAACTTCCGCTACGCGCCGGACCGCTCGCCGGCCGGCGCCGACGCCTATCTCCGCAGCCTCGTGCCCGAGGGTGCGACGTACGAGCACGCGGGCGATTCGCCGCCGGCCCGGGTCGTCACCGACTCGGCGCTCGTGCAGCGGCTGCGGAGCGCCGGCGACCTCGCGCTGGAGCCGAAGCAGGCGTGGACGAACGTCGCCGACTTCACCTCGCGCGGCATCGATGCGGTCAACTTCGGGCCCGGCGCGACGCGGTACGCCCACCGGCGCGACGAGCAGGTCGAGATCGCCGCCCTGGAACGGGCCTTCACGGCGCTCTGGCGCTTCGTCACGGGTAGCGTCTAGGCGTGCCCGTCTCCCCCATCCTCGAGCGGCAGACGACCTATCCGTTCGTGCGCCTGAACGAGGCTGCGCGCCGCGTCGAGGCACGCGGGATCGAGGTGCTCGACTTCGGCATGGGCGACCCGCGTGAGCCGACCGATCCGAGGATCCGCCAGGCGCTCGTCGACGGCCTCCGCGACCGGATGGGCTACCCGGCGGCGGTCGGGCTGCCCGAGCTGCGCGAGGCGATCGCCGCGTGGGCGGAGCGCCGCTTCGGGACCACGCTCGATCCCGACACGGAGATCATCCCGACGCTCGGGAGCAAGGAGGCGATCTTCACCTTTGCGCTGGCCGTCGTCGACGCCGAGGGCACGCGCGACACCGTCGCCTACACGGATCCCGGCTATCCGGTCTACGAGCGGGGCGCCCTCTTCGCACACGCGCGGCCGCTCGCGCTGCCGCTGCGCGAGGAACAGGGCTTCCTTCCCGACCTCGACGCGATCGACGACGAGACATGGTCGCGGCTGGCCGTCTTCTGGATCAACTATCCGAACAACCCGACCGCCGCGACCGCGCCGCTCGCGTTCTACGAGCGGCTGGCGACGCTGGCACGAGAGCACGGCTTCGTCGTCGCGTCCGACGAGGCCTACACCGAGCTCTGGTTCGACGAGCCGCCGGCGTCTGCGCTGCAGCTCGATGACCGCACGAACGTCGTCGCGTTCAACACGCTCTCGAAACGGAGCTCGATGACGGGCTACCGCAGCGGCTTCGCGGCCGGCGATCCCGCTCTGATCGCGGCGCTGAAGGCATTCCGGCCAACCGTGGGGACCGCGCCGCAGGAGTTCGTCCAGCGGGCCTCCGTCGTCGCCTGGAGCGACGAGGAGCACGTCGCCGAGACGCGCGCCCGCTACGGCCGCAAGCGGGCGCTCTTCCTCGACCTCTTCGGCCGCAAGGGCGTTCGCGTCCCCGGCAGCGCGGCGACGATGTACCTCTGGGCCGAGGTGCCCGACGGCGAGTCTTCCGAGTCGTTCGCCGAGCGGCTGCTCGAGCACGGCGTGCTCGTCGCGCCGGGCTCGTACCTCGGCGCCGCCGGCGAGGGCTACTTCCGCGTCGCGCTGGTTCCTTCCGAGGAGGAGTGCGCCCGTGCCGTCGAGCTACTGGAACGCGTGCTGTGACGCCCGACGACGCGCTCGAGATCGTCGAGGCGCTCGACAAGGGCGAGCGCCGCGTCGCGTCGAAGCAGAACGGCGACTGGGTCGTCGACGTGGAGGCGAAGGAGGCCATCCTCGAGTACTTCCGGCTCCGCAAGGTCGAGCCGATGTCGGTCGGCCCCTTCTCGTTCCAGGACAAGATCCCACTGAAGGTGCCGCCGAGCGGCGTCCGGATCGTGCCGCCCGGCGTCGCCCGCTACGGCTCGTTCCTGTCCGACGGCGTCGTGCTGATGCCGGGCTACGTGAACATCGGCGCCTGGGTCGGCCCGCGGACGATGGTCGACACGTGGGCGACCGTCGGCTCCTGCGCCCAGATCGGCGCCGACGTCCATCTCGCCGGCGGCGTCGGCATCGGCGGCGTGCTCGAGCCGCCGAACGCAACGCCTGTGATCGTCGAGGACGGCGCGTTCCTTGGCTCGCGCTGCATCGTCACGGAGGGCGTTCGGATCGGCGCGGGCGCCGTGCTCTCCGCGAATGTCTCCCTGACGGCGAGCGTCCCGATCATCGACGTCACGGGCGACGAGCAGGTCGAGCACCGCGGCTCAGTGCCGCCGCGCGCCGTCGTCGTCCCGGGTACGAGACCGAAGGAGTTCCCGGCGGGCACCTACCAGCTCGATTGCGCGCTGATCATCGGCTGGCGCAAGGAGTCGCACGACGAGCGGCTGAGCCTGAACGAGACCCTGCGCGAGTTCGAGCTCGCGGTCTAGTCGCGAAGCTCACCCGAGCAGATCTCCTCGGCCGGGCCGACGAGCGTGATCCGCGCCTCCTCGTCGAGCTCCACCCGCAGCTCGCCGCCGGGCATGCGGACGCTGACCGGGCTCTCGCACCAGCCGTTCGCGACCGCGGCTGCGGCAGCGGCGACGGCGCTCGAGCCGGACGCGCTGGTCTCGCCCGCCCCGCGCTCCCAGACGAGCACCGTCAGTTCGTTCGGGCCGACGACGTCGACGAGCTGCACGTTCGTCCGCTCCGGGAAGCGCTCGTGCCGCTCGATCTGCGGGCCGAGCCGGAGCAGGTCGTCGCGGTCCCCGCCGAGCCGGACGACCGCATGCGGATTGCCGACCGAGACCGCTGTCAGCTCGACCCGTTCTCCGCCGAGCTCGATCGTCTCGATCTCCCCCACCTCGACGCCGCCGACGCCCATCGCGACGGTGCCGTCGCCGCGAATCGCCGCCGGGTAGACGCGGCCAGCGACCCCGATCGTCACCTGCGGCGTCCCCGCTCGCTCGCCCAGCCAGGCCGCGGCGATCCGGCTGCCGTTGCCGGAGAACTCGGCCACCGACCCGTCGGGGTTCCAGATCACGATCTCCGCCGTCGCGCCGTTCAGCCCGACGACCTCGACGACGCCGTCGGAACCGATGCCGTAGCGGAGGTCGCAGAGCCGGCGAGCCAGGTCGGCGTCGAGCCGCTCCTCGACGATCAGGTAGCTGTTACCGAGCGCGTGCCACTTCCAGAATTGCATCCGCCACCTCTCCCGCCGGCCGTTCTGCGTCGATCATGACGATGCCCGGGATGCGGCGCATCCACTTGCGCTGGTAGGCGGCGAACCGGAGGGTGGCGCGCTCGAGCTCGGCGATCGCCTCCGCGCGCGGCAGCGTCCGCACGGCGTCGAGGCCGAGCACGTGCGGCGCCACCTCGCCGACGGCACGCACCTCGTCCTCGACACCGTGCTCGAACATCGCCTCCGTACGCGCTCGAACGCGAGTCGCGAGCGTCTCGTGCGACGTCTCGAGGCCGACGACGAGCGTCGGCAGGCGCAGCGCCGCGCTCCAGAGCCGTGGCCGCTCCGGGACGAGCGTGCCGCCTGCCTCCCAGAGCTCGAGTGCCCGCACGACCCGCTTGCGGTCGTTCCGATGGACACGCGCCGCTGCGCGAGGGTCGCGGCGCTCGAGGATGCCGTGCGCCGTCACCGCGCCGCGGCGGTCGTAGAGCCGCTCCCACCGCTGACGCGCCTCCGGCGCGGCGTCGGGGGGGAGCTCGACGTCCGTGAGCGCCGCCTGGAACCAGAGCCCCGAGCCGCCGACGACGACCGGCGTCCTTCCCGCGGCGGCGATCTCGTCGATCGCCGCGTGCGCCAGGCGCTGGTACTCGCCCACCGTTCCCTGGCGATCGAGCGGCCACACCCCGACTAGGCGCGCGCTGGCGTCCTGGTTCGTCAGGATCGGCAGGCCACGGTAGACCTGCATCGAGTCCGCGGAAACGAGCTCGGCCGGGATCCGCTCGGCGATCGCCTCGGCGACCGCCGTCTTGCCCGACGCGGTCGGGCCGAAGATCGCGAGGACGCTAGGACGGATCGGTTGCGAGCGTCTTCCAGCCAACCGAGGCGCCCTCGTTCGCGACCGGACGGTCCTCGTCCGGGTTGGCGGCCCGGTGCTCGGTGAACCAGGCGACCGCACGCGGGATGCCCTCGTCGAGCGGCACCTCCGGCGTCCAGCCGAGCAGGTCGCGCGCCTTGCGGATGTCGGCCACGTAGCGCGTCACCTCGCCGAGCAGGGAGGGCGCGATCGTCATCTTCGGCTCGACGTCGAGCTCGGCCGCGATCAGCTCGGCGGCGCGGACGAGCGTGTTCCCCTCACCGAAGGCGAGGTTGATCGTCTCGTTCGTGACCCGGCCGTCGACGAGCGCCTCGATCCCGCGCGAAATCCCGTCGACGCAGTCGTCGACGTAGGTGAAGTCGAGCACCTTGTCGGCGCCGCCGAAGACCGTGATCGGTTCGTCGCGCGACATCGAGTGGATGAACAGCGGCAGCACGCGCGACATCCGGTGCAGGTCGTTGTCGTAGCGCCCGTAGACGTTCGAGAAGCGGAAGGCGAGGTACCTGAGCCCGTAGCAGCGCGCGTAGGCGTAGATGAACGCCTCGCTCGCGATCTTCGAGGCCGAGTACGGGCTTTCCGTGAAGGCGAAGTCGGCCGTGTCCTCCCCGTAGCCCCCGAAGCGGTGGACGTCGCCGTAGACCTCCCGCGTGGAGGAGAAGACGAGCGGCAGCCGGCGCTGCCGACAATACTCGAGCACGTTGAACGTCATCATCGTGTTCTCGAGCGCGCGGTGCGGGTGCGCCACGAGCTGGTGCACCTTCGCGTGCGCCGCCAGATGCACCACGACGTCGGTCTCGGGATAGGGGACGCCGCCGATCCCATCCGGGAAGGCCGGGTATTGCCCGGACAGGTCCTGGATCAGGTAGCGGAACTCGTCCGTCCAGGTGTTGACCCGCTGGTCGACGCCGAAAACCTCGTGCCCGTCGGCGAGGAGGCGGAGCGCCAGGTTGGTCCCGATCTGCCCCGACGAGCCGGTGAGCAGGACCCTCATGCGGCAACCGCCGTTCGCTGAGCGCCGCGCAGCGTGGTCGAGGTGGCGCCCTCGATCAGCACGTCGACGAGCTGACCCGGCTCGGCGCCGCCGGCGAAGTTGACGGTCACGTTGCGGCGCGTGCGGCCGCGGAGGAGCGCCGCGTCCGTCCGGCTCGCTCCTTCGACGAGCACCTCCTCGACGGTGCCGATGCGCGCGGCGTTCCGCTCCGCGGCGATTCGCTGGACGACGCCGACGAGGCGCTCGAGCCGCTCGTGCTTGACCTCCTCCGGCACCTGGTCGGGCATGGCGGCCGCCTCGGTGCCCGCGCGCGGCGAGTAGATGAAGGTGAAGGCGCTGTCGTAGCGGACCTCCTCCACGACGTCGAGCGTCTCCCGGAAGTCCGCCTCGGTCTCACCGGGGAAGCCGACGATGATGTCCGTGCCGAGCGCAAGCCCGGGAATCGCGTCGCGGAGCCTGGCGACGAGGTCGAGGTAGCGGCCTCGATCGTACGTGCGGCGCATCGCCTTCAGGATCCTGCTCGACCCGGACTGGAGCGGCAGGTGGATCTGCTCGCAGACCGCGTCACACTCCGCCATGGCCGTGATCACCGGCTCGCGGAAGTCCTTCGGATGCGGGCTCGTGAAGCGGATCCGCTCGATCCCATCGACCGCGTCGCACGCGCGCAGCAGCTCGCCGAACTCGGTCGCGATCTCGGGACGCAGGTCGCGGCCCCAGGAGTTGACGTTCTGGCCGAGCAGCGTGATCTCCTTGACCCCGTCGGCCGCGAGCCGCGTCACCTCGGCGACGATCTCGCCCGGCTGGCGGCTCTGCTCTCGCCCGCGGACGGCGGGGACGATGCAGTAGGCGTACTTCGAGTTGCAGCCCATCGAGACCTGGACCCAGGCGCTGAACGAGCGCTCGCGACGCATCGGCAGGTCGCCGGCGAAGTGCTCGTGAGACCCGAAGCGGCCGCGCGGCCGTTGCTCCTGAGAACCGGTGCCACCGGCGCCGATCCATTCGCCGAGATGCGGGATCGAGCCCGGCCCGAAGGCGACGTCGACCTGCGGGTACAGCTCGAAGATCCGCTCCCGCTGAGCCTCCGCGTAGCAGCCGCCGACCGCGACGACGAGCTCGGGGTTCTGGCGCTTTCGCGCGCCCGCGTCGCCCAGGTAGGCGGCCAGCTTCGTGTCCGGCTTCTCGCGAATCGTGCAGGTATTGAAGACGAGCACGTCGGCGTCTTCCGGCGCGGTCGCCTCACCGAGCCCGAGCGACTCGAGCATGCCCTTGATCCGCTCGGAGTCGTGCGCGTTCATCTGACAGCCGAACGTGGTGACGTGGTAGCGGCGCATCGCGGGATCGTACCGGCGCCTCTACTTCGCGATCTCGGTCGCCCGGGACTCGCGGATCACGGTCACCTTCACCTGGCCCGGGTATTCGAGCTGGTCCTCGATCTCGCGCGCGATCTCGTGTGAGAGCAGCACCGCACCGTCGTCGTCGACCTCGGTCGGCTCGACCATGACCCGGATCTCACGGCCGGCCTGGAGTGCGTAGGCCTTCGCCACACCCGGCTTGGCTGTCGCGATCTCCTCGAGCGCGCCGAGCCGCTTGATGTAGTGCTCGAGGCTCTCGCCCCGGGCCCCGGGCCTGGAGGCGGAGATCGCGTCGGCCGCGATCAGCAGCACTGCTTCGACGGTCTGCGGCTGCACCTCGTAGTGGTGAGCCTCGATCGCGTGCACAACGCCCTGGCTCTCGCCGTAGCGCTTGGCCAGCTGCGCGGAGATGATCGCGTGCGAGCCCTCGACCTCATGCGTCATCGCCTTGCCGATGTCGTGCAGGAGCGCGGCCCGCTTGGCCGTCTTGACGCTGGCGCCGAGCTCGCTGGCCATGATCCCGGTCAGGTGCACGACCTCGAGCGTGTGCTTGAGCACGTGCTGGCCGTAGCTCGTCCGGTAGCGGAGCCGGCCGAGCACCTTGACGAGCTCCTCGTGAAACTCGCCGCACTTGGCCTCGAAGACCGCCTGCTCGCCGGCCTGGCGGACGTGGTCCTCGAGCTCCGCCTTGGAGAGGTAGTACATCTCCTCGATCCGCGCGGGATGGATGCGGCCGTCCTCGATCAGCTTCTCGAGCGTCGTGCGCGCCACCTCGCGGCGAAGACCGTCGAACGACGAGAGGACGACGGCCTGCGGCGTGTCGTCGATGATGAAGTCGACGCCCGTCAGGTGCTCGAGCGCGCGGATGTTGCGGCCCTCGCGGCCGATGATCCGCCCCTTCATGTCGTCGGAGGGAAGCTCGACCACCGTCACCGTCGTCTCGGCGGTGTGGCTCGCCGCGACCCGCTGGAGCGCATCCGCGATCAGCGCACGAGCCCGCCGGCGGGACTCCGTCCGTGCTTCCTCCTCCTGCTGGCGGACGGTCTTCGCCAGCTCGTGCCGGATCAGATCCTGGGAGCGCTCGAGCAGGTGGCTCTTCGCCTCGGCGACGGTCAGGCCGCTGACCCGCTCGAGCTCGCCGATTGCGCTGTCCTTCGCCGCCTTCAACTCCTCCTGGAGCTGCTTGACGTGCAGCTCACGGTCGTTCAGCCCCTGCTCGCGGCGCTCGACCTCGATCTGCTTCCGCTCGACTTCGTGCTCTGCGGCGGTCACCTGTTCCTCGATCCGTGCGGCCGCGGTGCGCCGGTCCTGAACCTCGGCCTCGATCTCGGCACGCAGCTTGACGGCGAGCTCGCGCGCTTCGATCTGGGCTTCGCGCCGGATCGTCTCCGCCTCCCGCTCGGCCACGTGCACACGCGACCCGCTCCGCAGCATCAGGAGCCCTGTCGCCACGGCGGCGCCGATGGAGAGTCCAACCAGCGTCATGACCGCGATGAGCATGCCGTCCTGCCTCCAGAGGGAGAAGGTGGATTCCGCGACGAGCGTCGCGGCTGCTCACATCCGGCGCCGGCCTGCAGGCCGCGCTCGGTCTTGGCGCGTCAGATCACGGTCGAGCCGGAGAGTCCTCCCGGGCGTCCGCTGGATACGAGGTAGGGATGGTCACGAGAGCCAAGTTTCAAGAGATTCGGAAAAAACGCGCTTGTGCAGGAAAAACGTCGAATGGAAGCACTGCCGATCCTATCGCTTCTCAGTCCTCCTGCGCAACGAGCCCCTCCAGCGCGTCCGCGCCGAATCCACGCGAGGCCAGGTAGCGAGCGGTCTTGACGGTACGCCCGCGCTGCTCGACGAGCTGCGCCGCCCGCTCGCGTTCGGGCTCGAGCGCCTCGAGCGCCGTCTCGACGTGCTCCGCCGCGAGTCCACGCCCCTCGAGATCGTGGCGGATCAGAGCGTCGCCCGAGCCGCGGGCGGCGAGCTGCTCCGCACGCGTGCGGGCGAAGCGCGCGTCGTCCACGTAGCCGATCCGCTCGAGCGTCGCGAGCGTCTGCTCCCGTTCGGCCGCGCCGACGCCGCGCCGCTCGAGGCGTGCCGAGAGCTCCGCGGTCGAACGATCGCGGAAGCGCAGCGCGCGGAGCGCCTGCTCGAAGGCATCGTCGCGCTCGGTCATGCCGCCGAGGCGGCTTCCTCCTGCTCCTCGACCTCGTCGACCACCGGCGTCGCCTCCTCCGCGCCGGCGACGGTCGGCAGCAGCCGTGCCGAGATCGCCTGCTCGGGCCCAGCCTGCAGCTGGATCTGCTGGAGGATCTGCTGGACGACGTCCGGATGCTCCTTCAGGAACGAGGCGGCGTTCTGGCGACCCTGGCCGAGCCGCTCGTCGCCGAAGCTGAAGTACGAACCCGACTTGGCGACGATCTTCCGCTCGATCCCGACGTCGAGCACCGTGCTCTCCCAGGAGATGCCGGACCCGTAGATGATGTCGAACTCGGCCTGCTTGAACGGCGGCGCGACTTTGTTCTTGACCACCTTGACGCGGACGCGGTTGCCGTAGGCCTCCGCCCCGTCCTTGAGCGTCTCGATCCGGCGGATGTCGAGGCGGACCGAAGAGTAGAACTTGAGCGCCCGGCCGCCCGGCGTGGTCTCGGGGCTGCCGAACATGACGCCGATCTTCTCGCGCAGCTGGTTCGTGAAGAGGCAGATCGTGTCGGTGCGGTTGAGCGTGCCGGCGAGCTTGCGCAGTGCCTGGCTCATCAGCCGGGCCTGCAGGCCGACGTGGCTGTCGCCCATCTCGCCCTCGATCTCCGCCTTCGGCGTCAGGGCCGCGACCGAGTCGACCGCGACGACGTCGAGCGCGCCCGAGCGCACGAGCAGCTCGGTGATCTCGAGCGCCTGCTCGCCGGTGTCGGGCTGCGAGACGAGGAGGTCGTCGACGTTGACGCCGATCTTGCGCGCGTACTGCGGGTCCATCGCGTGCTCGGCGTCGATGAAGGCGCAGATGCCGCCGCGGCGCTGAGCCTCGGCGATCACGTGGTAGACGAGCGTCGTCTTGCCCGAGCTTTCCGGCCCGTACAGCTCGACCACACGGCCGCGCGGCAGCCCGCCGATGCCGAGGGCGACGTCGAGCACGAGCGACCCCGTCGAGATCGCGCCGATCTGCACCTGGGCCTGGTCGCTCATCTTCATGACCGAGCCCTTTCCGAACTGTCGCTCGATCTGCCCGAGGGCGACGTCGAGAGCTTCCTCGCGGTTCATC